>JAURGP010000016.1 GCA_030833725.1 Candidatus Kapaibacterium sp.
TTGCGGTTGATCACAACGGAGAAGTCCTTCTCCCCTGCCACGGCACAACCGGCATCGATGGCCGCTTGGTGCAGGGATCCATCCGCCGTTGTCTGCATACTCAACTGCACGGCATTCGCCAGGATATCGCGCACGTCGGAGTAGGCAGCTCCCACACGCAGGGCCATCTCGTTGGCAGACGGCAGTCGAACTAAGCCCAGCAGTCGGGCTAGTGGCATGCTTGTCATTCCGCCCGCCAGAATCGACGTCGTCAGGATCCACCCGTACCACATGGCCGTGCGAGCAGCAACAGACCCATGAAGGATCCACTCCGCACCCATCAACAGCAGCAGGAGTACCGCCGAAAACCATGCCTGGGTGAAGAGAGCATGACCCAGGTTCCACACCTGCTCTCGGCGGGCAGTGGCGTGCAGGCGGTGGATGATCTGGTGGATAGTCTGGTTGATAGCTGGCATAGGAGCGACTAGTGGGACAGCACGTAGACGAGCAGGTTCGTACCAAACTTCAAGGCAGCTTCGCGTTTCTCGGGAGGGTCGTGGTGAACGTTGGGATCAGCCCAGCCATCGGCCGGATTTGATTCATACGTGTAGTACACCACCAGCCGACCGTTGAGAAACAGCCCGAAGCCCTGCGGTGGTTTGCCGTCGTGCTCGTGAATCTTTGGTGGTCCAGACGGAAAGTCGAAGTGGGCGTGGTAGAGCTGATGACTGAACGGCAGCTCCACGAGATCCTGTTCTGGGAACACCTTCTTGAGTTCCTTGCGGATGGAGGCATCCATACCATAGTCGTCATCGATGTACAGGAATCCACCGTTTTCCAGATAGGACCGCAACCGACGCACCTCGCCCGCACTCAGGTTGACGGTCCCATGGCCGGTCATGAACAACACCGGATATTGAAAGATCTGATCACTAGCCAGATCCACAAAGGTGTAGGTCGGATCAACGCGAATGGACGTGTGATCGCCAACGTACTTCAGCAGATTGACCTCCGCACTTGGATCGTTGTACCAATCGCCACCACCGCTGTACTTCAGCCTGGCAATCCGCAGCGACGATCCCGACGGTATTTCTTGGGCTATGGTACTCACCTGACTACAGAAGAGCACCACCACAACAGCTATGATCACGTTCGACAGCACAGCACCACCTTTTTCTCATCCTCGGTAAGCCACGGCAACCCGAGCGCCGACATGGGTTGCTCGGTGATCGTCCAGCCGGGGAAGGCAGCGCGGGCTTCATCGAGCTCTGCTGCTAGATCGCCGCCCTTCAAAAACGCACACGTGCCACCATTGGCAAGAAGGTTCTCCGTCCACTGCAGTAACTGCATCGTAGGAGCTACCGCTCGCGACACGATAACGTCGAACGAGCGCCGGTAGTGCTGTTGGTCAGCAAGCGTTTCAACGCGCCGCGACATCACGGTAATGTCTTTGAGGAAGGTGTGCTGGGCAAACATCTCCACCATGGTGGCCTTCTTCGCAATCGAGTCCACGAGCGTGATCAGGATATCCGGACGGGCAATCTTGATGGGCAGTCCCGGCAAGCCCCCTCCCGTCCCCACGTCCAGCACACGCGCCTTGGGTTTGAGGGAGACGTACTTCAACAGCATGAGCGAGTGGAGGATGTGGCGCTCCCACAATCGATCAACGTCCTTGCGCGAAACCATGTTCACGCGCTCGTTCCAGTAGCGGAGATCGTTGTGGTAACGCTCTAGCGTTTCCATCTGCTCGCGCTCGAGCTGGATGTGATTGGCCGAGCAGGTTGTCCAGACGTCGACAAGTTCCATAGAACATGCAAGTTAGCTGCGGGCGGTCGTATTTTCCCGAATGGTACCGTTCTTCACCGTGATTCTTCCCGTCTACAATCGTGCCGATCTGCTTCCCCGAGCCGTCGCCTCGCTGCTGCAGCAAGAGGAACAGGACTGGGAGGCCCTCATCGTTGATGACGCTTCGACGGATACAACTTCAGCGATTGCACAGGAACTCGCCGCTCAGGACGAACGGATTCGCTATGTGCTGCGCACGGCCAACGGTGGAACAGCAGCCGCTCGCAACTCCGGTATCGAGCAGGCTCGTGGCCTGTTCGTCACGTTTTTAGATAGCGACGACGAATACCTTCCCGAGCACCTGTCGTCCCGGAGGGAGATGTTGTTGTCGCATGAAGAGATTGAGTTCCTTCACGGAGGCGTTGCCGTGATCGGCGATCCGTGGGTCATCGATCGTTTCGATACCACGCAGAAGATCCACATTAACGACTGTGTGGTAGGAGGAACCTTCGTCATCCGCCGAGACCAGCTATCGAGAATTGGCCCCTTCCGCGAGGGCGCCTACGCCGACGACGCCCTCTTCTTCGAGCGTGCCGAAGAGGCCGGCGTGACGATTGCTGCCACCGACTACCCCACCTATCGCTACTACCGCAACGTTCCCAATCAGCAGACATCGGTCTACACTACCCCTCCTGCACCCCATGGCTCGTGAATCACTCCAACGGAAGCGCGAGCGGGTAGTTGCCATCCTGGACACCCTTGCTGAAGCCTATCCCGATGCACGCGTCGGCCTGGACTTCACGACGCCATTTGAACTACTCATTGCCACGATCTTGAGTGCACAATGCACCGATGAGCGGGTCAATCAGGTGACACCCCTCCTGTTTGCCAAGTATCGTACGCCACGGGACTACCTCGGTGTGCCGATCGAGGAACTTGAAGCCGACATCCACTCGACGGGATTCTATCGCAACAAGGCCCGCAACATTCAGGCCTGCTGCCGAGAGCTGATCGACCGTTTCGACGGCGAGGTACCCACAACGCTCGACGACCTGGTCTCCCTTCCCGGCGTTGGACGAAAAACAGCCAATTGTGTGCTGAGCAATTGTTGGAACATTCCCGGCATCACGGTGGATACGCACGTCACGCGGATCAGCCGACTACTCGCACTCACCACGGCAACGGATGCGGTGAAGATCGAGCATGACTTGATGAAGCTGATGGAGCGTGATCGCTGGAATAGCTGGAATCATCTGATCATCAGTCACGGCCGACGCACGTGCATTGCCCGACGTCCGAAGTGCGACCTCTGTCCGATTATCGACCACTGTCCATCGGCCCATCGTCAAACGGGCAAGAGTCACATCGGAGCGCGCAGATGACACGATCACGTATGCGGTTCATCTCACGTGTGTCTGTTGCGGTGCTTGTTGTTGCTGTCGGTGTCGCAACTGGACTTCGTGCCCAGGATTCCGATACTTCGGTGACGGTCGGCCTGGTAGGGGGCGGAACAATGGCTCTGCACCAGGGGTCCTTCACTCAGCTTGGCTCCTTCGCTTCGTGCTGTCCGGAGTTTACTTCGGGAACGGGTGTAGGGGGCTACATCGGCGGCTTTGCAACGCTGCCGTTATCGAACCGGTGGAGGCTCCACGCGCGGCTGGTCTATGCCGGCGAGCCGGGCACACTTGTCAGCATCGAAAACGTTGCCGTGGCCGATCTGCGCGATAGTGCTCGAGTGGTGCAGGCGGAAATGACGCATGAACTTCAGGCCTCGCTCACGAGTGTGGGTATCGAGCCACTCCTTGCTCTGCGTCTGGGCAAGGGTCTGGATCTGATGGCGGGTGCGCGTGTTGCCACCGTGCTGAGCCGTTCCTTTCGGCAAACGGAAACGCTCACCAAGCCCGAAGACTATGGCACCTACCTCGGAGGCGACCGCATCTGGGTGAATCATCAGGCAGACATCCCGGAGGCATCATCGGTACGCGCTACGGCCGTGTTGGGTGCTCGGATGATGGTCCCCCTGCGTCGCGATGGCTCGTTCTTCATGGCACCGGAAGCTTTTCTGCACGTGCCGCTGACAGACGTGGCTACTGTACCCTGGAGCATCACAGAGCTGCGTCTCGGTGTGTCGGTGGGCTGGGCCCTGCGTGGCTCAACGCCCGAGCCTCCTCCCGCAGTACCTGCTCCCCCTCCCCCACCGCCTGCCGAGCCCCCTGCCACACTTGCAGGACTGACGTTTTTGGCCAACAATCAACCGATAGAGGCCATGACCATCGAGCGAACGGAGGTCACGGAACTCGTGCCGGTGCTCGGACACGTGTACTTCGACGAGGGGTCGTCGGACATCCCGGATCGCTACCGATATCGCGGTCCAATCACGACACCCGTCAACGTGGTGTACAGCGTGCTACCGATCGTCGCCGAGCGCATGCAGCAGTCACGTGGCGTGCTGACTATCACCGGTACAACCTCCGGTACAGCTGCCGACCAAGGTCTTCCACTGGCTCGACAACGTGCTGAACGCATTCGCCAGGAGTTGATCAACATGGGAGTTCCGGCACATCAGCTGCGTGTAGAGGCACGCCGTTTGCCACGGCAACCGACAGCAGCGTCGTCGGAGGATGAAGTCGTGCTGGCGGAACAGGAGAACCGCCGTGCGGAGCTGAGGTGTAGTGATCCGGCAGTGCTGGCCCCCTACATGATACGCATGGTCGAACAGCGGGTTGTGCCAGAGGAGATCCAGCTGCGTCCGTCGGTGATCTCATACGCTGGAGTGGTCTCCACCAGCATCACTATCGGCGAGGGCAACGCCAGACGCATCTATCGCCCTGGAGACGTGATCCGCACGGCCGACCTGCTTGGTCCCGATGGCTCGTTCCGCACGTCGGGCCTTGCAGCCACCATTACGGTACTGGATAGTGCTGGACGCACAACAACGGAGTCAGTTCGCCTGCCACTCCGTCCTGCACAGATGCGCGTGGCACCATCTGAGCGGTATCGGCTGATTCTGTTTCCCTTTAACAGTGCCGACATCAACGCTGATCACCGAGCAACCCTTACCATGATCTCCGCCTCGTTGCAGCCATCCGCCACGGTGAGGATTATCGGCCTAACCGATACCATGGGTTCCAGTGAGCACAATCTGGAACTCTCCGCCCGCCGAGCCGAGGCCGTCGCTCGGGCCCTGGACGTGCCACTGTCCAATGCCCGCGGACTGGGTTCGCAACAACCGTTGCTGTCGAATGGTCTGCCCGAGGGTAGGGCCTACCACCGTACGGTGGTGATCGAAGTGCAGCCCAGTACTTCCGAATGAGGTTTTGACGGCCTGAAACAAGGCTGGGCGTTGTACTTTTGGGGATACGTGCCACCCTGGAGGAGTCCCCTCATGTATCACTGCTTCTGGCAACGGTGCATCGCCATCGTCATCACTGGACTGTTGCTCCTTGGTGGCTTGCCGCTGAGAGCCACCGGACAGACCATCTTCGGCCTTGGACCGGCCAACTCGGAGCTGCGTACCGTGCAGATTCCGATCTACGGATTTAGCGCCGAAGGTGCCGCCACCGACATCGACGCCGCGGAGATCGAACTGCGTGTGGATGGGCAGGTACAGACGTTTACGCTGGGAACGGATGATCAGGCCACCGAGCGAACGATATCGATGGCCGTGCTCGTTGACGCCTCCTCCGGAGCCAGTGCACCAGACATCCGCAGTGTTCTACGTGCCGGCGTGGATGCCGTACCGTCGGCGGTACGAACCACGGCAGATCTTCTTGCCTTGACACAGTTCGCCAGCGAGCCCACGATGCTTCTTGGCTTCGATGCCGATCCCAGCAACTACACGCAAGCTGCCAACGAGCTTGCGTCCTTATCCGGCTTCGACCTACAACGCGCCTTGATCGAACCTACCATGGGTGGGCTGCGCATGATGCAGACAGCGCCGCGTCATCGCGTCCTACTGATCCTCACCTCGACGAGCACAGCGATTGATCTGGATGCGACGCTCGCACTGGCACGGACGTTCCAGATCTCGGTGTACGTGGGATGTACCGATGCCTCGTTGGATCCCTCCGTCCGCCTCTTGTGTGAAGGTAGTGGCGGCACGTGGGCCGAAGGCCTGACCACCACCGAGGCCATGTCCGGCTTCGTGTTGGCAGCTATCAGCCATGCCAAGACGCTTCCGGCACAGCGCGTGGAATTCGACCTGCCGAGCGCCTGTGCTCCATCGGTTGCCGCGACACTGACCATCGGCGCCACAACGCGGGAGATCAACCTTGCTGTAGATCCTCTGGCGCCTTCGACGTTTGAATGGTTCCCGGCCGGACTTGACTTCGGTACGGGCTCCGACGAACAGGTTCTGGAGGCCACCGTTATTGCCCGGGGGCCCGAGCCCCTTACCATCGAAGCAGCACGGATTTCAACGGCTGCCTATACCATTCTGAACCCGGTCGTGGGGATCGAGACCATTCTACCCGGCAGCTCGCGGACCTTCCGCATCCAGCGTGCGGCCAATCCAGATGGTACGTTTGCCGTGCTGGAGTTAGTGGCCACAACATCGTCTGGCGTGGCTATCTGTGATGGTACGACCTTTGTGATGCGAGGAGGGTTGCCAACCACAGGAGACCGCTTCACGGTGGTTGCGCCAAATGGTGGAGAGGCTCTCACAGCTGGTGCACCCACCACCATTCGGTGGACGAACAGCCTGCCTCAAACAAAGGTGCGCATCGACCTCTCCACCGATGGTGGAGATTCCTGGCGTCCGATCACCGAGCAAGCTCAGGGATTGGCGTACACCTGGATACCCGGTCCGGAGCTCACCACTGATGCCCGCATTCGCATTCAAGAGACCCTCCTGCCAGATACGTCCATCGTAGAACTGCGTGGACATCTGTCGCCGGTGTACGCTACGGTGTTTGCCAATGAAGGACGGTGGGTACTCACCGGCGGACACGATGGTACGATCCGCGTGTGGGATGCCAATACGGGAGAGTTCCTGCAGCAACTCGGAAGTCATGGTTCATGGGTCTGGGATCTCGACGTAAGCCCTGACGGACGATTTCTTGCTTCTGCCGGACACGACGGCGTGGTGTCGATCTGGAACCTCTCTACCGGTGCCCGCGTGCGAAGCATCCTAGCGGATGCTCGTGTATGGTCGGTAGCCTACCATCCATCCGGCACCGAGGTCGCCATTGGCACCGATCGGTCACTGTCGGTTGTAGACGTAGCGACTGGGCGGACGATCGATTCTCACAGTACCGGTGCCAGCCGTTGTTTAAGCGTGGCCTACACGTCAGACGGTACAGCCATCCTGAGCGCTGAAGGTTCCACGGTACGCCTCCGAGAACGTAGCTCGCTCCAGGTGGTCCGGTCCACCTTTACCGGACACACCGCCGACGTCTACGCTGCCGTGATCGATGCCGCCTCTTCCACGGTCTATACAGGAAGCGCCGACTACACGATTGCTCGGTGGAACGCCTCCACGGGCGTGCTGACGCACGTCACCACGCCATCCATTGCCTCGATTCTCAATCTTGATCTGGCGCCAGATCAGCAGACCCTAGCTTCGGCAGGGGGCGATGGCACGGTAAAGGTGTGGTCAAGTACTGATCTAGATCTGCGATCCAGCTTTGCCGATCACGTCGGATCGGTGTACTGCGCTACGTTCGACGCAGCCGGTACGCGCATAGCTTCCGGTGCCACCGATACCAAGGCCTTCATTTGGAACGTCGCCTCAGCTGTCACGTCCGAGGACCTCAGCGATGCCGGTTGGTCGATCGTGGGCGGAATGGTTGCTACGGCCGACGCCAACCACGGCAGTATCCGCGTGGGCGCCGGTGCCGACATCAGCACATCAATGGTGTCCAACACCGGTGCGGAAGATCTCATCCTGCGCAGCATGCGCGTGGTGTCGGGCGACGTCCAGGACTTCCTGCTTATGGTGCCGTCCTTACCGGTGCGGTTGGAGCCGGGCATGTCACTTCGACTCCGATCGTCGTGCTCGCCAACAACCATTGGTCCGCGTACGGCACTGGTCGACATCGAAACTGGTGTGGGCACTACCACAGCCGTGCTGCGAGCTGAAGGCGTTGCACCCCAGCTGCAGACCATCCCACAGAGTCGCCTGATCGACTTTGGTCGATTACTGGTAGGTCAGACGCAGGCCGACACCACGATCCGGTTCACCATTCCAAGCGGCGGTAGTAGCGTCGAGGTCACACGAGTGGTACTTACGGGTGTTCAGCGCGGTGCCTTCACGATCACCTCTGGAGGGTCGGCCTTTACCTTGAGTCCTGGTGCGGTACACACGATGTCCGTGCGGTGCTCACCCACCCAGGTAGGACGGTACGCAGCTCGCATCGAGCTCACCACAGCAGATGGATCGGTGACCACCATCCGCCTCTACGGCGAAGGCCTTGGTGATGGTCGCATTGCTACCACCACCAATACGCTCCTCTACCAGACGGATCCCTGCGTACGGCAGACCACCGTGCAAACGGCTACGATTCTCAACCAGGGTACAGCTCCGCTGACCCTCTACAGTATTGCTGTTGTGGGGTCACGCGCCGAGGACTTCGACATTACCACTCCGGCAATCTCGGCGCTTCCACTGCAGATTCCTCCGGGCGAACAGATTGGCGTGTCGGTTGCCTACCAGCCCGTTGGTGTCGGTTCGAGTATCTCCCGCTTGGTGATTTCCTCGAATGGAATCGGCGTTGGAGGGAGCACACTGGAGATCCCTCTGATTGCCCGTCAGGACAGCGTCGGCTTCGAGCTGACCGTACCCCATGTTCACTTCGACAATGTGCAGGCGCAACAGCAGGCAGCACAAACAGCAACGATCGTGAATACCGGCACGACAAGCTTGCAGTGGCCCACCCAAGGGATCGACCTTGGAGACTTCCGCCTCGAGAACATCGAGCCAACCATCACGCCGGCCGGTGGCACCTCAAGCTTCACAATCCGGTTTAAAGGTGCCGAGCCGCGCTCGGAACCCTATATCGCCAGCTACACTTTTACCGATTCCACGTGTGGGCGTAGCAGCACGCTTACCATGTCGGCAACCGTGAAGAGCTACATCGGTGCTACGCTCGAGGCGGCCATTGTGCGCGCTTCCATCGGTCAGGAGGTAGACGTTCCCGTGCGCCTGACCAACCGAGTCAACTTCGATCGAACCACCATTCGCGAGATCTCCGCTCGTGTTCGCGTTAACGGCACGATCCTCACACCACTCGGTGTGGAGAGTACCTTCGCCGACGGCGAACGGACATTTGTGACATCGCTCTCCATTCCCGAGTCCGGCGATGTGGTAGGAACGCTGCGCTTTCGCACGACGTGGGGCAATGACACCTCTGCCATCGTAGAGTTCGACTCCGTCTGGACAGCCGACACCGTTGTGGTGACCACGCGCAACGGCGAGGTTATTCTCGATGATCTGTGTCGGGAAGGGGGCCCACGACTCTTCTTGCGACGATCCTCTCAACAAGGGATCGGCATCACGCTGGTTCCGCATCCTATCGCTGACGCTGCCACAGCGGTGATCACGGTGGTAGAACACGGGCCAACCCTCGTGCAGGTTGTCAACGTACACGGTCGTGTGGTGGCCACACTTGCAGATCAGGTCCTGGCTCCTGGACGATACCTCTTGCCGCTGGAGGCCACAGACCTCGAAACCGGCAGTTACACGGTGGTACTGACCACCCGAACACAGCAGATGTCTCAACGTTGTACGGTGGTGCGATAATGTCTACACATCTCTTCCCCGTGGCTCCGCGCTGGATGCTCGTCATCGTACTGCTTGGATCGTGTGCCGTCTCGATCCATGCGCAAGCACAATCCTCGCTCTATGGTCGCCCACAGCCAGCACGGTTTGGCGTATACGGTAGCTGGGACGGTACCCTCAATAGCGCAGCGTTTACTGGTCTGCCAGGCATTGCCAGCTGCTGTCCATCCTACGGTAGTACAATGTCGTCGGGTTGGCGCGCAGGCCTTGCCTACATCAAACCGATGTCGTCGGAACTGTCACTCCAGGTGCGCATGTCGTGGGAGTCGGGCACGGTGAATTTCCAGTCGCTGGAGAACCAACCGATCGTGTCGGAAACAGGTCTACCCGAAGAGGCAACGATTCGTCATGAGTTGGCAACAGCATCCAGCCTGATCAGCATTGAGCCCCTTATCGGATGGCAGCCTGTACCAGGGTTGAATCTGCTTGGCGGCGTTCGGCTGGGCTACCGCGTCTCCAATACGTTTACGCAGCGGGAAGTACTGGTAGATCCCATCGACGGTGTCTTCCGTAATCTGTCGCGCGAACGTAACGTTCTCAGCGGAGACATCCCCGAGGCGTTGCCGTATGCAGCCAGCGCCACAATTGGGGCGAGCTACGACCTGCCACTCAATGCCGACAGATCCCTGGTCCTCAGTCCGGAACTGTTGGTCTCGGTTTCCCCGATTGGGGTTGTCTCCGGACTGTCGTGGACGCAGCATACGCTGCGTGCCGGACTTGTGCTCAGCTTCGTTCCTCCGTCGATTGTGATCGATCTCACCGACCAAGAACTGTTCGAGGAGAGCCTGAATCGGTCGGCGTCCAGCTCGTCCTCCAGCTCGGCATCCAGTTCGACGTCAGCCACCGTTCCCTTCCGGGCAGCCCTGGTGGCACGTGGTGTAAGCGAAGACGGCCGGGAGACGGCCCTCCAGGAGCTCCTTGTGGAAGAGGTTCGGTCGTACCGCCAACGACCCGTGCTCCCGCTGGTCTTCTTCGACGCCGAGAGCTACGACCTACCAGCGCGCTACTACCGCGTGACAGCCGATCAGCGCCAACTGTTCTCGATGGATAACTTTTACAACCTGGACGCTCTAACGACATATCGCCATGTGCTGAACATCGTTGGTCGGCGGATGACCGACGATCTCGCTACAACGATCACACTGGTGGGTTCGGCAGCTCCTAAGGAACGTGGAGGAACAGATCTGGCACTCGAGCGCGCCGCGGCGGTACGCGACTACCTCGTAGACACCTGGAACATCGACGAAGACCGCATCACGGTGGACGGCACGGTGGGTGGTGATCGCCAGGTCACGCTCAGGGCGTCCACACCAGCCGTCTTCGATGACGTCCACTCCATGGACACCGTGCGCCTAACCTCACCCGCGGGCCTGCGATTCCAATCGTCGGTGTCGTCGGCGGTGTCGTCGTCGGCGGTTCCTATTGCCGACTGGCGCATTCTGGTATCGCGACGCGGTGTTGTTGTGCACAGCGAGCGAGGGGGAGAGCCCCTTGCAGCCTCTGTTGATTGGCGCGTTTCTACTCGACCCGCAGCCATCAGCCGAGGTACGACGGAATTGAGTTTTCTCCTAGCCGTCACCGACTCTAACGGTGTGGTGGTGCCAACCGAGGTACAACGACTTCCGGTACGAGAGGTACGGCTGACCGATCCAACGGCACGCGCGACGCGCTTGGATCGCTACTCGCTCCTGTTCAACGACGCCACAACGGCAGATCTGACGCAGGATCAGCTTCAACGCATTGCGCAGATACGCACGTTGATTCCGTCGGGTGCTACTGTGCGCGTAACGGGCTACACCGACGCCGCGGGACAGGACGACGTGAACTTGAACGTGAGTCAGCGACGAGCCAACAACGTTGCCAAAGCACTCGGAATCCCGGTGGCAGAAACCCGTGGGAACGGTCAGCGATTGCCACTCTATGCAGATGGCACACCGGAGGCACGGCTGTATTGCCGTACCGTAGAGATCACCGTCGAGATCGCCGTCGAGAACGGCGTGGAACCGTCCGGTGAGGTGCGAAAACCCTGATGAGAATCCTGGTGATTAACTGGCAGGACCGCACGCATCCCCAGTCTGGCGGAGCAGAGGTCCATCTGCATGAAATCTTCGGACGCATTGCTAGGATGGGGCACGACGTCCATCTCCTGTGCTGTGGTCATGGCACTGCGCCGGCCTATGAGGTTCTGGATGACCTGCACGTCTATCGCGTTGGGCACCGCCCCACCTTCAACTACTCGGTGCCCCGCTGGTGGAAGCAGTACGGTGCCGGGATGAAGCTGGATATTGTGATCGACGACATCAACAAGATTCCCTTCTTTACACCGCTCTACATTCGTCAGCCACTGCTGGCGATTGTTCACCATTTCTTTGGTTCGGCCATCTTCAACGAGGCCGGCTGGCTAGCGGGTACGTATGTCAAGATGTTCGAGGATCGCATCGGTAGAGTGTATCGGTCCACGCCAATCGTAGCTGTTTCCGAGAGTACACGCCAGGAATGTCTGGAACGGGGCTTTGGAGCATCGAGTGTGTCCGTGATTCACAATGCCATCGACCATCGCTCCTACCCGATGCGTGTCGGCACGAAGAGTACGTCACCATCGGTGGTCTACTTTGGTCGACTGAAGAAGTACAAGAGCGTTGATCACGTGATTAAGGCCATGGCACTTGTCCGGGAAACGATTCCTGACGCACACCTGCATATTCTTGGCACCGGTGACGAGCGCACAGAGCTGGAGCGCCTGGTAGACTTCCATGATCTGCAGGATACCGTCACCTTCCACGGTTACGTGACGGATGCCCAGAAGGTGGCTCACCTATCAGCGGCCCACGTTGCCGTGAATTCGTCGGTGAAGGAAGGCTGGGGCATCACCAACATCGAAGCCAATGCCTGTGGAACGCCCGTGATCAGTGCCAATGTGCCCGGCTTGCGCGATTCCGTTCGCGACGGCCTCTCCGGGTTGCTCTATCCCTACGGTAACATCGAACAGCTGGCTCAACTCATGACTCGTGTGTTGGTAGATCATCCGGAACGGACGCGCCTAAGTGAGGGGGCTGTTGCCTGGGCGTCGACCTTTACCTGGGAGCGCTCGGCGCGGGAAATGCTCGATCGGTGCGAGAACACCATCCAATCGTGGAAGCAGACGCATGGTTGAACGATTCCTGTACATGATACTGCTACTGTGTTGCACCTCCATCGGGATGTGTGCGCAGCAGTTGGAGGGACGGGATACCAGGGGGCGAGATTTCTGGCTAGCCTTCCCACCCAATGATCATCCGTCGAACGTGGATGAGGCGGCGTTGAATGTGTACCTCTCCTCCGATGTCAACACAACGGCAACCGTATGGGCACGGACACGCAATGGCACCATCGACGAACGCACGTTTGCCGTTGATGCAGGTACGGTGGTGAAGGTAGACTTTCTGCCTTCCTTCCTTGAACTGCGTAGCGCCTCCTATCCGTCGGGAAGTACCGGTGATGCGGAGATTCCCAGCCCGGCGAGTGTGCACGTGACCTCGATCGATGAGATTACCGTGTATGCGTCGATCCGTGAACTAAATACGTCGGATGCATGGGTCGTACTACCAACGGACGCTCTCGGTACCGAGTACCGTATTCTCTCCTACCCGTCTGATGCCCGCGCCGATACAGTCTTCATTCCCCTGCTCACTACGGCCTATCCCTCACAGTTCGTGGTGGTAGCCACAGAAGACTCTACGATCGTGGAGATCACTCTCTCCACCGCTGGATCACGCGTTGACCCGTCGCAGCGCATTCGGTCCGTGCGGCTCGAGCGTGGTGAATCGTATCTCGTGCAGGCGCAGGTGACGGTCGCGCAGCAGAATGATGACCTCACGGGGTCGCTGATTCGCAGTTCTAGACCACTTGTGGTGTTGGCCAGTCACAGGCGCGCCCAGGTGCCAATTCTCAACGACAATGCCTCGCGCGACATGCTCGTTGAGCAGGTGCCAGCCGTCGACACGTGGGGAAAGTCCTTTGTGGTTCCCCCATTGCAGCCTCCAGCTGACGCGCCGGCGACGAGTCCAACGAGTTCTCCCAGGTTACGGGTTCTAGCGCACAAAGATGCCACTGACGTAATGATCAGCCCCGGCTCGATCATCACACTGAATGGTGGCGACGTGGCGGACGTTCCGCTGATAGAGGCTGTCTCCGTGACGAGTTCCGAACCCGTACTCGTTGGCATCATCGATCGCACAGCGAACGAGGGGCAGTTGGGGTTAAACCGATCGGGTGACCCGTCGCTGATCGTTGTTCCGCCCCAGGAACAGCATCTGACTTCCTACCGCATCATCTCGATTGAACCACGTACCGTGGCGGACCCGTTTTACCGCGAGCACTTCATCACGGTATCAGCTCCGCTGGGCGCGCTGATCACCATCGACGGTCAACCAGTTCCAGCGCTGACGCCTCTGGCTGCATTACCCAGCTACGGATACGCACACGTGCCGGTTGCCAGTGGTGCCCATGTTGTTGCGAGCGACTCCCTCTGTGGAGTAATCGCCTACGGATATGGGCCCGCTGAATCGTATGGCTATACCGGCGGCATGGCCTTCGAGCGCTTGTATCAACCCACAATCGTGCTGCGCGTGCTGGACCTTGACGCAGCACCGGGTACGCCGGGAGATCTGGTGGTAGTGGTGGATTCCGTCCTCGAGCAAGCAAGCCTAAACGCACTGCGTTTGTCACGTGTATCGGGAACGCTCTCCTACGATCGGACCATCTTTGTGCCGCAGGTACCGGGGAGTCCGTCACAGCTCCAGCGCGGTGATCTTGCCTTTACGCACACCTTTGACTCCCTCAACGTTGGCGACACCATGGCGGTGATTCCCGGGACAGTGGTGCTTGGACGGGTAGCGATGGATACGGTCACGATCGTGTCGACTGCTTGGTTCGATGTAGAAGAGAAACCGGTGTCTCCCACGGTCCGCACGCAATCAGGTGTGGTGACCGTAACCGACCTCTGTGACGCTGGCGGGCGCGTGCGACTATTCGACCCTCTAGCGACCGCACCGGTCGTTCGCATCTATGATGTGTTGGGTCGGCAGCGACCATCGATAGGTGATGGCTTCAACCTGGTCGTTACAACGCTTCAGGGGCGGACGACAACGCAGAAGGTGTGGCGCTAGCACGCAGGTAGCGAACAATACTCACGGCAAAACCTAGCACCATCGTGATCACGCCAATCCAGACCAGCGACATCAACGGCTTCACGCTGAACTCCACAGTAAACACCTCACGAGGCGCGGGCATCTCCTGACCAACGCGCTTAAAGGAGAGCTCCCCCGTCGACTGCGAAGGATCGGCATTGTTACGGGTAATGTTCGTCAGACCCACAGCGATGTCCGTCCCGGAAATCGGCGTCCATTCCGGATCAAAGGCTGGACCGCCGTCTCCTGTTGAAATCCGTGTACGTGCCCGAAGCTCGCGTGGCGATCCGTCACCATCAGCAATTTGTAGGACGGCCGACATCTGCATCCGCCCGTCTTCCGACTGGCCCTCTTCCATCGGCATGGTAAAGCGTTGCAGCGTAATGGACTGTGTCGAGTCCAAAGGGTTGGCGATGGTACCGCCTCGCATCACGGTGGTAGCGTTCCACACATTCTCCCACTCCGTGGCTTTGGGAGAGATGTAGAGGTCGTTTGTCAGGCCCCAGCGAATACCGGGCTCGAGGAAGGCACTCTGGCGCTGATTGAAGTCGCTCCAGTACAGGATCGCCGACACGGTACGGCTCTCACCGTTTCCCTCGATGGACACATCGTATCGCAACTTCTCCCGATCCAGAAATTCACGCTCGATCTGTTCCTTGCCGACGTACGTCAGGGTGTAGTCACCCACCATTGTCGGAACGCCCTGCACCAGCACGGCGTGGTAGCGCTCCTCGTACTGCGAGGTAGCAATCACGCCGAAGATGAGCAAGGCAATACCAAGATGCGAAACGTAGGCTCCGGCCACAGCAATGGACTTACGTGCAATCATCCAACCGGTTTGCACATTCACCACCAAAGAAAACCAGGCAGTGCTTGCCAGAAAGATGTGTTCAAGTGCACTCAAGCCCGTCATCACGGTTGCGATGGTCAGTAGCATCGTCAGCCCCGCCGCCACCAGCATGTTTCTGCGGAACTGTCCCTTTGACGTCGACCTCCATTGCACCAGAAGCGACAGACCATTGACGACAAACACCAAGGGCATAAGAATGAGGTGCACATCGTTGTAAAAGGCAATCGCCACGGCCACCTTGGGCTGGCCAATAATCTCCATGATCACCGGCCACGACGTACCAACTGTGACGAAGATCGCCGAGGCCATCACGATGGCTGCGCCGATGGAAACCATGAACTCACGCGTGGTAGGAGCGAAGTCCTCGCGGCGGATGTTCATGTCTTCCCGGCGGGCCAGCACCAGCCACAGTCCCAATACTGAGAACACCACCATGAATGCCAACAGTATCCAGAAGGCGAACTTGCCCGGATCAACAAAGGAGTGGACGGAGGTATCCCCCAAAATCCCCGATCGCGTCAGGAAGGTGGAATACAGCACCATCACGAAGGCCACCACTGCCAGGGACATGTTCGTTTTCACCAAGCCACGCGTACGACGTTGCACCAGCATGGTATGCACCAGAGCCACGCTCACCAGCCATGGAATCAGCGATGAATTCTCTACGGGGTCCCAACCCCAGAACCCACCCCAGCCAAGGGTCTCATAGGCCCAGAACCCACCGAGCATGATCCCGAAGCCTAACACGGCCGTGCTGAGCAGTGCCCACGGCATGGCAACGGTGATCCAGCGGTGATAGTCCCGTTTCAGCAATCCCGCCATGGCAAACACAAAGGGCACGGACATCGACGCAAAGCCCGTGAACAGGATCGGAGGATGAATGGTGATCCACGCATTGTGCAACAGTGGGTTCAGCCCCTTACCATTTGCCGGAACATCAGCTGGCGTCATGCCACTGGCCGCAAAGGTTTCCCAGTAGTAGGAGAATGGATTCTTCGCGACAAGTAACAGTGTGAGAAACACCATGATGAGTCCGTAGATGCTCATGGCGGCTGTCTCGTACTGATGCCGGCGCGCATACGGTGTGAGCATCACGCCGATAAGCGACACCAGCAGTGTCCACAGTAGGATACTCCCTTCTTGACCCGAGTAGAAACTGGCAATCAACAAGTGCAGCGGTAGCTCGGTGGAGGAGTAATTCCACACGTACGTGTACTCAAACCGATGTTGAACCACATCGATGATCAGCATCGCCGATGCGGTAATCAACCCGATGCTTAGTGCCGTAAACAAGGTGCGACCGATGGTGGCAAGGCGAGGATCCGACCTCAACCACGACCACACGTAGCTCACGGCCGACCCTACTGCCAGACCGAACAACACATGGATGAGAATCTGTCCGATCATTCGTTGTACACCTGCGTTGCGTGAAAGTATGCGTCTGTCCCCTGTCCGTGGACGTGTCCGACAAATCGGTAGGTAGAGCCTACCAGGAGCGGACCCTCGAACTCATGACCGGTATAGTCAACGCGAAACCGTCGACCTTGACGATCTTCACCGTAGATCTGACCGCCCGAATTCTCCGTGATTGTGGTGAGAATCACCACCTTGGCCGACTGCTCCTGCTCGGATTGACCTGCCTGCTGCTGGATCGCCTGTTCAAAGGTGGCGGTGGGTTGTTGGCCATAGCGAATGGCTAAGGTTACCACCAGCGGAATGGCTATTGCAGCAGCAATGAGAATAATGCGACGCACCATGACGGACTACACTCCCTGGGGTTGACCTTCGTACTTCGAAGGGCACTTGGTGAGGACGTTGCTCGCATGCAGTGTTCCGTTTTCGACACGCCCTTTTACCACAAGACTCACGGCAATCTCGAAGTTGTTCGGCTTTGCACCGTGAAGAACCACGGGAATCTGACGGCCCTCTTCGTCGGCCATCGTAAAGCGAAAGACATCGGCTTGGGCATCGTACGACTGCCCCTGATCCTTGACCCACGTGCCGACTACCTGTACGGTGCTACCGAGCTGCTCGGCACGCTCAAGATTGGCGTACTCGATGGAGCTAGAATCCAAGGAAAACCATGCCGCAACGGCCAGAACGATGGCCACAATCCCACCGATGAGATACCTTGGCTTCATCACGGTGTGTGCTCCGATGGTGATTGTTCCAACTGCGTCAAGCGCTGTTCAATGCGCCACAAATAGGCGGCGATCCCAGCCCAGACGGTCAGGGCACAGATCAAGACCACGTACGTTGCATTCGTGGACAGGAAGGTCATCATGCTACAGCTTTCGAAGAGAGAACACAGTTGTTCGGACATCAATGCTCACCAACCAGAAGAAGATGAGCGTAAACGAAAACAAGGATCCACCAAAAATCATCTGCTTGACGGTATTGATCGCATCAGATTGCGGACTGAGAAGTGGGCCGGCATTCACGTCGTCGGCACTACCGGGATGCAATCCTGGAATCAAGCGAGGCAGAATGTAGATCAGGAACGGTACCGTTGGTGCCGCGATGATCGAGTAGGCCGCCGACAGCGAGGCTCGGCGCGTTGGATCCGTTACGGCGCTGCGCAACAGGAAGTATGCCCCGTACACCAACAGCAACAGAAAAATCGATGTTTGGCGTGGATCCCAGTTCCAGAACATCCCCCAGTTGAACTTCGCCCAAATGGCCCCGGTCACCGTGGCGAGAATGGCGTAGAGCGTCGCGATACGGGCAGCTGAGGCCGACAGCGTATCGTACTCCCTCTTGCGCGTCCGGAGGTACGCAACGGCGTAGATCATGCCCAGGATGTAGGCGATCGAGGCTACCCAGCTCATGGGAACGTGGAAGAAGATGATCCGGGCGCGCTCTTCCAGACCCATGATGTAGGGCAGCGTGATCAGGGGATCCGTCTGGCCAACCTGCTGTGCAACGAACTGTGCATCCTGTCCATATCGCTGGAGATAGAGAATCACCGGCTGGTCTATCGGCAACAACGATGGGTCGATCGTCGGGCCTAAGATCACGGTGATCACGACGCGCTGGTCGCGAGCATCCGAAGCCACAATGGAAGACAGTTCCGCTCCCGGCTGCAACGTCGAACGCAGCAGCACCGGAACCACGGCCGTGCTGTCAGCACGGGAGGCGATGACGGCATCCGTAACCGTGCCCGCAGTGGGTGGCAACAGCGCCAACACCACAACAACGGTTACCGAACCGAGGGCCAACATGCGCCACCAACGTGGACGAGGCTTCGTAATCGACGGCAGATATCCCAGAGCAATTCCCAGGAGGGTTGCTCCAAGCATAATGGCAAACTTCATAGCCGCAAAACTACGTTATCCCCGTCGTTTTGTGAGGGTCAGACGGTTGGCTCCACCTAGCTGTGGAGCGGGCACATATCGGACCTCATCCATCAGGGACAACATCAAGACGATGCCCAGCCCATGACCAGATTTTTCAGCTCGATGCCTGCGGAGATACGACTCGACATCCTGTGGGAGATACTCGGAGGGATTGAATGGGGCTGCTGAATCACAGATCTCGAGGTGTAGCGCATCTGGCTCCATTTGGAGGGTGACGGTAAAGGACTCTCGCGCATCGCCATGAAACGCGTGACGGACGAGATTGGCACATGCCTCGTCGAGTGCCAGAACCACGGCTTCGATTACGGTGGACTGCCACCGCTCGGCCTCCATGGCACTGCGCACGTGCTGTCGCAGGCCAGAGAGCGATGCCGTCTCCGCCAAGACGGTAAACTGCGCGGTCACTGGTTGAACACGATGCATGCTACGAATCACCATGGTTCGGAAATGCTGCGATGGCTTCGGCCGTGGTGCCGTAGATGTTGAACACCACCGGGAAGCCCAGAAGGTCAAAGACGGAGAACACACGGTCCGACATGGCGGCCAGCTTGAGGTCTCCACCTGCCTGACGCACAGATTCGATGAAGACCATGAACACGCCTAGACCGGCACTACTAATGTAGTCGAGATCGGAAAAATCAACCACCAGTCGAACCGAGCCCCCTTCCACCGCTGTGCGCAATGTGGACTCCAGATCCGAGGCGGTATGCGCATCCAGGTAGCCCGAAACGCGTATCACGGTTACCGCAGGATCGGGCGGCATCAATTCTCGAACATCGATCGTAAGTGGTGTCATGACGTACCTTCCGGTGGTAGATAGACAAGGGCAACAATGGTGATATCGTCGTGAGGGGGCTCGTCCCCTCCATGTTCGTCCAGCACATGCAGCGTTGTGTGGACAATCTCTGAGGCGGTAGCGGTGGACGCGTTCTCGACGACCTGCTGCAGTGCGTGAAAGCCCAACTCGTCGAGCGTGTGGTTTCGTCGCTCGTTGACGCCGTCAGTAGTGAGCAGGCAGATTCCGCCGTAGCCAACATCAATCTCTTCTTCGTCGATCAGGGTGAAGAACTGCTCTGGTGCTACCAAGCCAATGGCTACGCCAGAGGGCGTAAGTGCCACCACAGCATCCTGCTGCTTGACAAGCATGGGCGTGTGCCCAGCCCTGGCAACTCGCACGACGCCACTATCCTCGTGAAGTTCAACGCACGTGAGGGTGATGTATGTACGACGATCAATCGATCCCCATACGGCAGCGTTGATCCGCCGAATCAAGTCGGCAGGTCCGAGCGCTGATCGCATCTCTGCCAGAACGATGCCCTTTAACGTGGCCATATACAGGGCTGCCGGTACCCCTTTGCCGGCCACATCGGCAATCACCACGCCCCGATGACCATTGGCAAACTCGATGTAGTCGTAGTAATCTCCTCCGACGTCGGTAGCGGGTACCATCACAGCATCAACCGACCATGCCTGTGATGGGAAGGAGGCACGCGGTAGAAGCGATCGCTGAATCGAGCGGGCAACGTTCATTTCCTGCTGCATCCTCTCCCGCGCGATTGCAGATTCCGTCAACCGTGCCTGATCGACCGCCACGGAGACCACATCCGCAAACGACGCCAACAATCGAAGATCGTGCGGTTCCAGACCATACTCCATGGTACTGATCACCACCAACGTGCCGATTCTCGCTGAGCCGTCGAGCAACGGCACGGACATCATCGACCCTACCGCAGCGGGAGCATTCGGATCGCCCTGACGATCATGCAGGTCTGGAACCGAGTCCACGTGCACTGGCCCGGACGACGTTCGCAAGAGTTCATCAATAGTTGGATCGCGATGCACCATCTGCACGAAGTCTGGCCCCACGGCAACGGCACCCACCACACGCACATCCGAGCGTGTGCCCGGCGCGGCATACAACTCCACCCACGCTCCGTGGGCTCGACACATCGTGTAGGCATCGTAGGCAACGGCCGAAAGAAGATCGTCGAGTGATACGGCCTGAGCGATCTTTCGCGTGAGGTTCGTCAGCGCCTCCACTTCACTCGACCGACGCTCAACCAAGCCACTGTTCGGCATGGCTGCAAGCGTTGCCAGTAGTATACGGGAGAAAAACAACTCGCCGAACAGCGTTAAGAGTGCGGGGACGACTCGTCCACTCGGAAGGAATGCCTCCATGGCTGCCGTCATTGGCATGTCAGGGTTGAAGGCCAGCATCGGTGCCACCACCACTGTCGTGAATAGTCCAAGAATCGACAACCAGAAGAGGCGAATCTTCTTGCTAAGCGTAAGGGTCGCCAACCACGACATACGACGGATGTTCAGCAGCAAGGAAATGGAAGAGACAACGGTTGCGAGAATGGTGCCCACCACAAACACTTCGCTCACCGGAAGTAAGATCACACTCAACCACGCAACGGCAATCATCCATGCCATGATGCGCAGCAGCACGTACGTTCGTTGATGCCGACGAATGAGCAACACCATGATGATGAAGCCTGCCAGTCCTATTGAAACGGCAAAGGTCCCGACGGCAGCGATGTGCAGCGACACCACAGCTACGAGCCGCACTAGAACAGTATCTGAGGGTTCCCACTGCTGTGGCGCAATAGATGAAAACACGATCAGCGCCAGCGTAGCCACCACGTACGTGGTGATGGCCGACGTCACGTGCTCGTACGAAACATCCTGCAGGCGCGTACGCCGAGGGAGGACGATATAAATCACCACCACCAGCGCCATGATGGCAGCAGCTAGGCCAGATGTCACGATGCTGTAGAGAAAGCCCTGCTGAGAGGTCCACAACGTGACCACGGCAATTCTCACGAGCAACAGTGCCAGACCTGCGCCGATGAGCGACGGAATCACGGCAATTGGCACTGGAGGACTTGGCGCAGCTGTCTGAGTCGCCTGGCGTGGTGGCATGAGGTCTGTCGACGATGATGGACCGAGAAGTACTGAGCTGTATCTAGTGCGACGAGCCATCCAGGATTCGCATCCCTGTGGCCGTCAACATTGGAATACGTTGATCCCCCGTCATTTGTTGCAGGCGAGCCTCGGACCATCCCATCGTCTCGGCAATGGCCTTGGCATCCTCTTCGTTGAAGACTTCTTCACGTACCGTTCCCGTGACCATCACTTCACCCGTGAGCGTCGTGGGAACGTACCACGAGCCCCCTTCAAACTGTACCCTCAGAACCTGTTCTGGAGTGGTGTTTGGATCTGTCAGCGTCATCCAGCATCCCTCTTGCTGGCAGACGCTGTAGACCGTTCCGCGAATGGTCACCACCCGTCCGAAGCTCGTGGGGTTGAGGGCCTCGCCCACCGTCATCGTTGGGGCGTCGATGGCAGGGGGCTCTCCAAAGGTAGAATCCGATGAGCATCCCGGTGCCAGAAACAAGACAATAGAGAGTATGAACAGTAGATTGTGCACGGCATTGCTACCAGAGTAGTGGGACAGGTCGTTGCAGGACCCATAAAACTACAAACGCCCCTTCCAACCGCGGTTGGAAGGGGCGAGTGCTTTTCGAGAGCCAACGACCGGACTTGAACCGGTGACCTGCTCATTACGAATGAGCTGCTCTACCAGCTGAGCTACGTTGGCGTAGCCGAAATCAAGCCACAAATATACGGTAGCTACCGGGTACAGTGCAAGAGGGTATCAACGTAGCGCTGCACATACGCCCCCATCTGCGACCTGCGGTATTGCATGATGTAGCGAGGATGTTCCAGGTAATGTACCGTGGAATACGAAATCTCTGGGCGTATGTACTTCTCCATGAAGGCCTTCAGCTTACCGGATCCTAACACCACACACACATCATCCCGCAGCCCCATGGACATCTGCGTCCGCATGCACTCCACCACAAACGGAACGATGTTGCGCGTCAGTGCAGGATCGTCGTAGAAGTTGATGTTCACCCCATTCTTGATGAAACCAAGGGGGCTCAAGGCCGACATGTAGACGTCGTGATAGAAGGTCTTGGGGCCACCATAGGCGCTGATGACACGATACACGTACTCGGCAGAGGGCTCGCGCCGGCCTGCAATAGACGTTATCAAGCCAAGGTCGTGCTGCAGTGCATAGGGATCGGTGAAGGAGAGTCCCGTGATGCCCGCGCCAAATCGGCCGGGGTTGATACCCCAGATGGGCACACGTGCGTGATTGCCCGCGTAGTACCGTGCACAGAACTGCTGTACAACATCTACGACCGCCTGATCTCGATACGGATCGAGCACGGTAAAGCCACGGGGAAGGGGTACGTCAAACCGCAGTGACGTGAGGAACGCCGCTGCGCGACTGCCGAACTCAGGCTCCGTAGACGCGCGCTGCCTTGGCACCGACATACTCCAGAAAGTCCGTCGACGTGAGTGATCGGCCGCAGACGCGTTGCAGGATCTCATTCGGTCGCTCCGTGCGGCCGCAAGTGTGGATCCTGTCGCGCAACCACGAGCGTATGCCGTCGAACTCGCCGTTGGCAATGTGATTCCGCACCTCTGGCATCTCGATCTGCATGGCATTCCACTCCATGGCTGCGTAGAGCTTGCCAAGGGTGTACGACGGGAAGTAGCCGATACCACCAAAGGACCAATGTACGACTTGGAGGCATCCCTCGCGATCGTTCGGCGGCACAACGCCGAGCGAGTCGCGCATCTTCTGATTCCACAACTCGGGTACGTCACGCACCTCGATGGCTCCAGCAATAAGGTCGCGCTCGAGTTCGAACCGCAGGATGATGTGGAGATTGTACGTCAGTTCGTCGCTCTCTACACGATTGAGCGAGGGCTTCATGCAGTTGATGGCCTTGAAGAACGACGTCGGTGTCTGGTCGCCCAACTGATGTGGGAAAGCATCGCGGAGCTTCGGGAAACACCAGGACCAGAACTCTTCACTCCGGGCTACAACGTTCTCCCAAAACAGTGATTGCGATTCGTGAATGCCCATGCTGGCACCTTGACCGGCAAACGTCCGCCAGAGCGATGGTCCAATCCCCTGCTCGTACATTCCGTGGCCGGCCTCGTGCACCAGTCCAAACAGGCACGACCGAAGATCGTTTTCGCGAATACGGGTTGTGAGTCGGACGTCGGAAGCACCAAAGTTGGTGCAGAAGGGATGTGCCGACAAGTCCACGCGTCCGGTGTTGAAGTCGAATCCAAGGGTGCGGACGATGTCCTTAGCAAAGGCCAATTGCTGGTCCGACGGATAGCTGCGATACAACACATCGTCGTTGACCGAAGCCTGATGTGGATCGATGTTGGCCAGGATGGCCTTGGTGCCCTCACGCAACTCGTCGAAGACCGGCGTTAGTAGCGCAACCGTCATGCCTGGCTCGTAAGTCTCGATCAGATTGTCGTACGGATGGTCCGCCGTGCCCAGGAGGTCGGCCTCGCGACGCTTCAGCTCCACGATCTTTTCGAGCAACGGCTGAAAAATCGAAAAGTCGCTAGCCTCGCGGGCACGCTTCCACGCGTCCTGGGCAAAGGAGGCCACGCGGGCAGATTCCTCGACGAGGTCTGCCGGTAGCTTCGTCGCGCGCTGCACATCGTAGGCGAACACGCCAGCCACACGCTGCTGCTCGTCCGTGAGAGTATCCTTCACTGCCAAGATCTCCGAGGCAATGGCCTGCGCCGCTTCGTTGGTCGAGAAGCGATGGATCAACGTCGACAGTGTTGCCAGCTGCTCGGCTCGTCCGGCAACGGCTCCATCGGGCATGTACGTTTCCTGATCCCAGCCCAGCACAGCCGAAGCGGCACCAAGGTCCGTAACGGTGTGCATAAGCTCCTGCATGCGCTGATATGCTGTCGACATGATTCCTCTCCGGTCGGTTAGATGATCAACATCGCATCGCCGTAGGCAAAGAAGCGGTAATCCGACTTCATCGCCCGCTTGTAGGACTTGAACAGTTCGTCCTTGTCACCCATGAAGGCCGCCGTCATGAGCAGTCCCGGTGATGCCGGCGTGTGGAAGTTCGTGATGAAGCGATTGGCAATCTTGAACTCATACGGAGGGTGGATGAACTTATCAGTCCAGCCCTTGTTTGGCTTCACAATGCCAGACGTCAGTACACTCGACTCGAGGGCGCGAACCACCGAACATCCTACAGCATACACGTTCTTCTTGGCTTTCAGGGCCTTGTTGATGATGTCGGCCGACTGACGGGTAATCTCGAAGTACTCACTGTACATACGGTGCTTGGTGAGATCCTCGACTTCGATCGACTCGAACACACCCTGGCCAATGTTGAGTTGAATGGGAGCAACCTGGACGCCCTTCTTCTCTGCTGCCTTCAGGAGCTTCTCGCTGAAGTGCAAGCCGGCTGTAGCCGGTGCAATCGATCCAACCTTGTCCGGGTTGGCAAAAATCGACTGGTACCAGTCTTTGTCGTCGTCAGTAGGCTCGCGCTTGATGTATTCCGGTATTGGCATCTGACCGATACGCTCAATCACGGAGTGAAGGTCCCCATCGTAGGAGAATCGCACGGTACGTCCACGCGACGTGGTGTTGTCGATGATCTCGCAGTAGAAGCTGCCATCGTCGAAGTAGATCTTGTTGCCGATCCGCACCTTGCGGGCAGGCTCCACCAAGACATCCCAGATGCGTTCTGCCGACTTTAACTCCCGCAGAAGCATGACTTCAATCTTCGCGTTGGTTTTCTCCTTCTTGCCGAACAAACGTGCCGGAAACACCTTGGATTCGTTCACCACAATCACATCGCCCTTCTGCATGTAGGACACGATGTTCTTGAACTCCTTATCCTCAACCTGTTTTGTTTCGCGGTTGTACACCATCATCTTTGCCGTTTCGCGGGGTTCTGCGGGCACCTTGGCTACGGCATTTCGAGGTACGGAAAACTTGAATTCCGAGAGTTTCATCCTGGCTCCAGTTCTGAAAGGCGTGATTGGGGCGAAAAACTGCAAAGATACGGCGCGCGTACCGGCCTTAGCAACCATGATTTCCCTGTTTTCCGTGCTTTCACTGAAAATGACGAGTTTTACGAGATGTCCCAGTTTGAACTCCATACTAAGTACCAGCCTGCTGGCGACCAGCCACGCGCCATCGAAGAGTTGGTCCATGGTCTCGGCGAAGGCAGGCAGCATCAGACGCTCCTGGGAGTCACCGGATCTGGCAAGACCTTTACGATCTCGAACGTGATCGAACGTGTCCAGCGTCCCACATTGGTGATCTCACCAAACAAGACGCTTGCAGCGCAGCTCTACGGAGAGTTCAAGAGTTTCTTCCCGAATAACGCCGTCGAATTCTTCATTAGCTACTACGACTACTACCAGCCAGAAGCCTACGTACCGCAGAACGATGTCTATATCGAGAAGGACTTCTCGATCAACGACGAGATTGATCGCCTACGTCTGCGGGCTACCAGTGCACTGGTGGAGGGCCGTCGCGATGTGATCGTCGTAGCCTCTGTTTCGTGCATCTACGGTATCGGTGCCAAGGAGGATTTCAAGGACCAGCTGATGGTGCTGCGCCAAGGGATGACGATCAGCAGAAAAGAACTTCTCTTTCGGCTGAACGACATTCACTATAGCCGCAACGACTTCGAGTTTGCGCGGGGTACGTTTCGTGTGCGAGGCGATGTCATCGACATCATTCCCGCTTACGAGGAGCAGAAGGCGATTCGCGTGGAGATGTTCGGCAACGAGGTTGAGCGCCTCAGCTGGATTGACCCACGAGACGGCAGCGTCCTGGAGACCACCGACGTGATACTCCTCTACCCTGCCCGTTTGTTCGTCACCTCGGAGAGCAACCTGCAGCGTGCCATTGTAGACATCAAAGACGAACTCATAGCGCGGCTGAAAGAACTGCGCGAAGTAGGAAAGCTTTTAGAGGCTCAACGGTTGGAGCAGCGCACACTCTTCGACATCGAGATGATGAAGGAAGTGGGCTACTGCTCCGGGATCGAGAACTACTCCATGCACCTTTCCGGTCGCGTTCCGGGCGAGAAGCCTGCCTGCCTCATCGACTATTTCCCGCAAGACTTTCTGCTGGTGGTCGACGAAAGCCACGTGACCATTCCCCAAGTACGAGGAATGTTCAACGGCGATCGGCAACGAAAGCTCACGTTGGTGGATCACGGTTTCCGCCTACCGTCAGCCTTGGAGAACCGCCCGCTGATGTTCAATGAGTTCGAGGGCCATGTTCATCAGGCGATCTATGTAAGTGCCACTCCCGGTGACTACGAGCTGGAGAAGAGTATGGGTGTGGTCGTGGAACAGGTCATCCGTCCAACCGGTTTGCTCGATCCCCGCATCGAGGTGCGTCCAGTTCGGAATCAGGTGGACGACCTCATGAATGAGATACGACGACGCGTTGAACGCAACGAGCGGGTGCTATGCACCACCCTCACCAAGCGCATGGCCGAGGATCTGGCCGACTACCTTCATAACCTGTCGATCAAGGTTGCCTACATTCACTCCGACGTGGATGCCCTCGAGCGCGTCGAGATCATCCGTGGGCTGCGACTGGGGAACTTCGACGTGCTGGTTGGAGTCAACCTCCTGCGCGAGGGACTGGACATGCCAGAAGTGTCACTAGTAGCCATTCTCGATGCCGACAAGGAAGGCTTTCTGCGCAGTGAGCGTTCGCTGATGCAGACGGCCGGGAGAACTGCTCGGAACGTTGATGGCCTCGTGATCTTCTATGCCGACAAAATCACCGACAGCATGCGTGCAGTGATCGACGAAACCAACCGACGACGGGAGATTCAGCAAGCGTACAACGTTGAGCATGGCATCGACCCCAAGACGGTGTACAAGTCTCTGGAAGAGATCCTAGAATCCACGTCGGTAGCCGACATTCAATCGGCCCGCTCCGATCGTAAGAAGAAGGCCGCGCGAGAGCAAATCGCCAAGGCGGCCGAGCCCATTGCGAAGTACCTTACCGCCGAGCAACGCGCCGACGTGCTGGAGCAGATGTTCACCGAAATGCGAACCGCAGCGAAGGATCTTGATTTCGAGCGTGCGGCATATCTGCGCGACGAAATCGAGCGACTCAAGGCACTAGCTCAGGACACCCCGTAGCAACGCTCCAGAGCGCTGCGATAGACGTGGAGGAGCTGCTGGATGCTTGCCTGCCACGAGTGCTTCTGGCGCACGAACTCCTGCCCTTCTCCTGCCAACCGGCGCCTCTCTTCGGGATCGCTGAGTAACGCGATACACGCTTGGGCCATTGCCACAGGTTCGTCGGCGATCACCAGCTGCCGACCAGGCACGACCGACAGCCCTTCAGCACCGCGCGTCGTGGTAACCATCGCACAGCCATGGGCCATACCCTCCAAGACCTTGATGCGCACACCGGAGCCGCTGAGCACGGGTGCGACCACCACATCTTGCTGAGCTAGAAACTCCGCTGCCCACGAGACAGGTCCAAGTACTCTGACGCCCTCGGTAGTGGCAAGCGATTGCACCCGTAATCCGGGAGCCCTGCCTGCAATGGTAAAGGTGGCTTCAGGCAGTTGGTGTCGAATGGTAGGCCACACGGTGCGCACGAACCACTCCAGGCCTTCAATGTTCGGTTCCCACTCGAGCGACCCGAGAAATCCCACCTTGAACGTGGCATGTCCATGTTCCTCTTGAACCATGTTTGGTACCACGGTCGGTGCCACTTCCATCCCTGGGGCCACAGCAATCACCCGTGTATCGCTACCCATCGCCAACAGTTCCTCAGCATCGATCTCGGACATCGCTGCCACGGCTGGAGCCCTGCGAACGATCTCCTGTTCGAATCGTCGGGTTTGCCACGCCAGGAATCGGTAGTACCATCGCTGCCAGAAGGGCCGCGCCGAAGTATGGCTCTGCTGCTCTAGAATCCGATACTCTACGTTGTGACTTCGATAGATCCACGGAGGGCACTCTGCACCCAGAGTCTGTTGTAGAGCCACGCCATACCAGGCCATGGGTAGGCCATCCAGGTGTACCACGTCGACGGGCTGCCCCGGGCGCCGACAGCGTTCTACGATGCTGGACAACAGTTCCGCCGAGAAGAATCGCTGCAGCTGATACGACGCCCGAGGAAGAGAGGTTGCAAGGGGCTCTCCACGCTCGAGCACCGCTTTCAGAGCCCCCTGCACCTGAACGGTGGTGTCGATGTCCACAAGGATCAGCTCATCGCAAAACTGCTGCGCCGCCGTCGCCTCCACGCGATGCTTTTGAGGATTCAGGGCGATAAGGGTAACATGACATCCGGCTTGTCGCAATCCTTGAAGCGTGTGACTTACAACAACCATCGCCCCATCATAGGGGGGGCTGGGAATGCGTGAAACCACGAAAACCACCGAACGCGGAACCTGCGGTTCATTCAGGAGGCATGACATGTGGCAAAGTTAAAGCTCTCCGGCGCCGTATCTTTGGCAACAATTGTCTACGGTTATTCCTCAGTTCTATCGGACGACATGTCGAACTCGTTTCCAACCGCTGAGACCATCCGCTACCTGCTCCGGTACAAGTGGCTCCTCATGGGAATCACGGTAGTTGTGGCCCTTGGCACCTACATCTATACGCGTACGTTGCCGAACTACTACAAGTCCACGATCAACTGTGTTCCCGCAACAAGCGATCAGGGACTTCTTGGCGGCGCCGCCGGAGGCCTGGGGTCTGCACTCAAAGACTTTGGCCTGTCCAAGCTCAGTGGCGGTGGTGGTGAACAGTATGAGTTCGTGCTGATCTTCTTCACACGTCAGATTCAGGACTCGATGATTGCACGATTCGACCTGAGGCGCGAATACGAGCTAGAAGACAAGCCCATGAAGGACGTGCGGAAGGAATTCGAGGACAACCTGGACGTAGAACTCCACGCTGAAGGCAACTATGAGATTTCGATCTGGAGCCGTGATTCGGTCAAGGCCGCCACGATGTGTCAGACCTACGTTGACTATGCCAATGGCATTGCCAACAACATCCACCGTCAGGACGCAGCAAAGACGTATGGCTACCTCAAAGGCCGCCTTGGTCTGATTGATTCGACACTCGATGCACTTACCGACTCTCTACAGTACTACTCGCGCACGTACCTGATGTTCTCACCCGAGGATCAGGCAAAGGCGTCGGCTACGGCGATTGCCGAGGCCAAAGCCAACGTGCTGCAGCAAGAGACAATTCTGGGATTGCTGGAAACGAGCTACGGCCCCAACGATGCTCAGGTGCGGGCTCAGAAGACACTGGTGCAGGATTTGAAGCAGCGCACGGAGTCGATGCTGCGCACGCCCGGTCTGGCTGGAGACTTTGCCATCACGGACGCAGCTGGCATTGGTGCTCGATACATGCGCATTCTGGGCGACTTTGAAGCTCATGCGAAGCTGAAGGCGTTTTTGATGCCGTCGTTTGAGCAGGCGCAGCTTGATCAGATGAAGTCCACACCCTCGCTGCTGGTAGTAGATTCACCCATTCCAGCCGAGAAAAAGGATCGACCAAAGCGTGCGCTCATCTCTGCCGGGGCCGGCCTCGGCATGGGCATCCTCACCATGATCGTTCTGTTGGCGATTCGGGCCTATCGTACGATGATGAATGCCGAATCGTGACGCGCGGATGATGTCGGTGTCCAAGACATGGCCGAAAGTCTGGTTGGGCAGCGTCCTGCTGGCCTTCCCCTTCTTCCTGTTCGACACTGGCAAGGGGCTGAGTGTCTCTGAAGTCATTCTTGCGGTGTACATTCTCGGGTCGCTGAGCATCTGGTTGGTGCATGCACTGGCCACCGGCAAGAAACTCCTGCGTTGGTGGGGTGATTTTCTTCTCGTGCTGTTTCTGGCTTTGTCGGTCTTCAACGTCGGGATCGCCCTTCTGAATGATGTGGAGCTCCTCGACTGGATCAGCGAGTGGGCCGTGTTGCTGCTCATGCTCTACTACTTTCCGCTGCGAGAGGTGTTCGGCGAGAGTGAGCGCTCACTGCGGCAGCTCCTGGTATTGCTAGCCATTGCCTCTCTGGAAGCCGCTGGGCTCTCAGCCTACCACTACGCTACGCGCACAGGGTCCGGACTGGTGTATGCCTATCAGATTCTTGCGTCACGGAGCCGCTTGTTTGGCCCCGTCTTCGTGCTAGCTATCCTGCTGGGCACCTCCATCCTTTTCCACGTGCGATCGCGTTGGACAAAGGTGCTGCTTACGATCCTTGTCCTGATCAATGCCGGTGGACTGATCCAATCCTTTACGCGCTCCCTGTGGATTCCGACCGGAGCGTCGTTAGTGCTGCTACTTGCCTTTCTGACCTGGCCACAGCGCCTGCGCTACATCGCAGCAACCACGGTCTTGGTGGGGGCAGCCTACGTTGCAGGTTCGATCGTTGCGCCACGTATCACGCAGATTGGCCTTCGGCTCATCGAGGATCGCATCACCAGCTCCACCCAGCTTACCGGTGGCGACTACTCCTTCGAAACACGCCTGATCGAAGCCGATGCTGCTGAGCAGTATATCCGCATGTATCCTCTGGGTGGAAACGGTATTCGAGCGGAGCTGCTGGCCTGGGATCCGATCTCGCAGTTCACGTGGCAAAAGTCGTTCATCCACATCGGCTACGTCAGCGCGATGTTCAAGTACGGTATTCCCCTATCATTGATCCTGTTCTGCTTTATCATCTTGTTCTCATGGAGGTCGGTAGAGCAGGCATGGTTTGCCTGGAGAGATCCGGATGCCCACGGGTTCACCCCAACAACCCGTTCCGTGGCCATTGGTATCGCCTTATTTTTACCCACGCTGTACTTGACAATTCTCACGGCCGGATTCTTCGACCAACGGTACGGCAATGTCCTGTTCGCTATCGCGTTTGCATTGGTGTCGATTGTCTCGCATCAATGTCAACAGCATACAACTAACCATCGGCACAACTCCCCATGATTGGTGATGATCACTTCGGATCGGTCGCACGCCAGCGCATCCTGCGGTACGCAGTTCTGGCCATCGCCGGCGTCTTCGTGGTACGCTTGGGCTACTTGCAGATCATCCAGGGAGGAGATTACCGGCTCAAAGAAGAAGCACAGGCCATCAAACAGATCAAGGTGGAGCCGTTTCGCGGTGTGATGTTCGACCGCCACGGTACGCCCATGGTACAGAACGTAGGGGGCTTTTCCGTGATCGTGACACCCTACGACGTGACCGATGAATCGCTGAAACGTCTAGCTCGCATCCTCGGTGTCTCGGACTCTTCGGTGAAGGCCGATGTTGCCAAAGCTGCGCGGTTGAATCGGTTTAGCCCGTACAAGATCAAGGATGGCCGCGACATCGCCATCGACGTACTGGCCATGATCGAGGAACAGCGCGAGTGGCTACCGGGCGTGGACGTCATCACCGACCCAAAGCGCTTCTACAACTTCGATGGCAACGGTGCACATCTACTTGGCTACACCCGCGAGGTGAACGATCGCGAGCTCAAGCGTCTCGGCGACATGTACGACCCTGGTGACATTACCGGGAAGATCGGCCTGGAAAACAGCTACGAAACCTACATTCGCGGCCAAAAGGGCTTCGAGTTTGTGGCTGTGAACAACCGCGGGCAACGCGTTGCGAGTTTCAACAACGGTCGCAGTGATATTCCCGCCAAAGAAGGCTTCGACCTCTACCTGGGCATTGATGCCAACCTACAATCACTGGCCGAACGACTGCTGCACGGCAAACGTGGAGCGGTGGTAGCACTCGACCCTCGTAATGGTGAGATTCTTGCCTTTGCCAGTATGCCGGACTTCGACCTGCGGGAACTGACCGGTCGCACCACACGAGGCTACTACAACAAACTCTTTGCCGATCCCGAAAAGCCGCTGTTCAACCGGGCGAGCATGCCGAACTATCCCCCAGGATCCATCTGGAAGATGCTCGTAGCCATCGCCTGCCTCGAGGAAGGTTTAATCACGCCACAGACACGCATCTCCTGCTCCGGTGCCTACTACTATGGCAATCGCTCGATGGCCTGCCACGGTGCACACGGTCCCATCACGGTGGATCACGCTATCCAAGTGTCATGCAACGTCTTCTTTGCCACGTGTGGAATGAAGCTTGGGCCGGACTTGATGAAGAAGTGGGCCGACAAGTTCCAGTTCGGTCATAAGACGCGCGCCGATATCAGCGAAGAGGCGGTGGGACTTGTGCCGAGCACAGCCTTCATGGACAGGCGGTGGGGCAAGGGTGGCTGGAGTAAGTATGCAGCTGCGAACTGGGGCATCGGCCAAGGAGAGATTCTGGTCACGCCTCTGCAGATGGCTCGGTATGCGGGGGCACTGGCCAACGGTGGCACATTGTTCCAGCCTCATGCGGTTCGGTCCATCTACAATGCCGTGCTCGGAAGAAAGACCATGGTAGGATACGACTCGGTAGACCTGCGCATTTCGCCAGCTACGATGGCCGTGGTGCAACGCGGCATGTACAAGGTGGTGAACGAACCAGGTGGTACGGCCGGCAACGTCAAGTTGCCCGGTACGGTCGTCTGCGGCAAGACCGGTACGGCTGAGAATCCTCATGGCAAGGACCACTCCTGGTTTGTAGCATATGCGCCAATGGATAACCCCACCATCGTGATCTGTTCGATGGTCGAAAATGCGGGCTTCGGTTCAACGGTAGCTGCACCAATTGCACGAGATCTGATCAACTTCTATCTCAATGACGTGTGGCCCGAGGGCGTACCTCCGCTCAAGACCAGTGGTACACAGATGCGTTCGGCGGATTCCGTTGTTGCTCCACCACCTCCACGTGAGACAATCCGAGGCCCCTTTGTTGTGGCGCGTTAAGTGGGCACTCTTGATCATCGCAGCGGCTGTCGGTTGTACGTCCGGCAGTGAGCGCCGTGAACACGTCATCACGCTGTGGCATTTCTGGTCGGAACCAGCACAGGAGCTTGTCCTTGACTCCCTCCTGCAGCGCTTCATGCGTGAGCATCCCGGTGTCCGCGTCGACGCGACAGCGTTGGCCTGGTCCGACGGAAAGCAAAAACTGCAGATGGCTTTCAATGCTGGTACACAGCCAGATGTGATTCACCTCGGCTTGGACTGGTTTGCCGAGTTCCATCAAGCCGATGTCTTCGCTACTTGCGCGCCTCTCCACACCGACGACACGCTGCTGCAAGGGGCTGGACGCCTCTGGGTGCAGAACTGCAGAGCCTTGTTGGTCCATCCACATCCACCACACCGATTTGAACTTGGCCTTGCCGTTCAAGATCCGCACAACGTGCTGAAACGAGCCCTGCCGTTTCTCTGGGAGTTCGGCGCCCCGGACTTCATGATGCGCCTACCGATTTCGACCACAATGGACAACAGCCTTGTGCAAGCACTGCGAAAACTGCGCGATACGGTTCAACAGTGGGGCGTGGCTGAACCCTCACGGCAGCTCGACGACCGCTGGCTCCGTGGTGAGATTCACTACCTGTGGTCTGGACCATGGATGATTCCACGCGCCAGTGCGCTACACGCTACAGTGCGCCCACAGCGTTCAATCCGGAATGCAGACGTACTGGCACTTTCTCGTAACGCTGCCAACCGCATCATGGCTGACTCGCTCACGCAATGGTTGGCCGCCTACCAGCAAGCACGGTGGTTCTGTCAACACGTTCCCGATGCGGGAGTACCCATCGCTGAAGCTGTGTGGACCGATTCCCTGTTCCGCCAGACACATCTTCACGCAGGGTTCCTGGAAACGCTACGGCAGTCCGTCTACCTGCCCATCAGCCCACATGCACTACAGACCGAACCCATCATTGAAACCATGATTCAGGCTAGCCTACGGGCAGCAACGGCTGAAGAGGTGTCGAGGATTGCTGCGGAGGCGCGTAACAAGATCAAGAAGATCGAGCAGATCGAATCAGGTGGACGCTTCCAGTAGACGCTTCGTTGCCTGCTGTCGGTACGCAAACATGCCCTCGATCTCGCGCTGGATCACCAGCCAGTTGGCCAACTGTCCGAGCGGTCCAAACGGAACCGCATACTCCACGGTATCGGTCAGTTCCGTGCCACCGTCAACGACGCGGAGATCACGCATCTGCTTCCACGATGCAAAGGGGCCGCTGATCTGCTCATCCACCATCCGCGTTGGAGAGACATATTCGGTGATCTTCACGTGCCAGTTCATGGTTAGCAGACCGAACTGACGTACGCGCAGGTGAACCTCGTACCCCAAACCTGGCATTCCACGACTTTCGATGGCCACCTTGATGTGCGGCGGTGTAATCTTGAGAAGGTTGTCGGTATTGTCGTGGAAATGAAACACCTGTTCAATAGGTGCAGCAATGATCACAGATCGCGAAATCCGGTGGAGTGTCCCGCTCATACGTGAGAACTCCCAAGAAGGTGTCGCCACTTCATCGACATGCGCTGCATCGACGGCTCCGTGGTGTAGGTATCAATGGCATCTGCATGCACCCACGCCAGATCGTGCGACTCTTCGCTGACGACATGCTGCGTATGCATCGCTTGCACGAGGAAACGCACATCGTAGTGAAGATGTTCCGGGTCCTGTCCACGAGCCGGAATCGGATGAATGTCGACGTCAAAGATTTCAGCACTGATCGGGACCACGTGATCGATTCCCGACTCCTCTCTGGCTTCGGTAAGCGCTACCGCCAACAAATTGCCCTCACCATCTGCATGACCGCCAAGCTGGAGCCAGCGATTGAGCTTGCGATGGTGTGTCAGCAGTACGGACTGGTGGCTGGGGTCAACAAGCCAGGCCGATCCCGTGAGATGGCCCTTGATTGTGGCACGATCGAAACAGCCTGGTTCGTCCATAATGAACTCCATCATGGCTTCAATCGTTGTAGTTTCCTCCGGATAGCGATGCCGGTACGTTGTTAGTGCATTTACCAGCCATGAGCGCCACATGTCTATCCTACGATCCATCACTCATCTTTCATTCTGCATGATTGGTGCGGGCCTTTTCGGTGGTGCCTGCTCAAGTACCGATGGTGCGGATACTGAGACTGTTCACCACTACACGCGGAGAGAACCTATGAAACCCATTCCAGCTACGGAAGCCGAATGGAAAGAACGTCTCGCGCCGGAAGAATACCACATTCTGCGCGAAAAAGGTACCGAGCGTGCCTACACCGGGATGTATTGGGACCATCACGAGGACGGCACCTACACTTGCAAGGGTTGTGGGTCCGTGTTGTTCTCGAGCTCGCAGAAGTTCGACTCACACTGTGGATGGCCCAGCTACTTCGATGCGATCGACAGCGGTGCGATCAAGACCGCACCCGACTACTCCCACGGCATGATCCGCACGGAGATCATGTGCGCCACGTGTGGCGGCCACCTCGGACACGTCTTTGACGATGGCCCCCAACCAACCGGACTGCGCTACTGCGTGAACTCTGCCTCGATCAGTTTCGTCCCCGATTCTGCCCAGACCAGCGAGAAATGAGTCGACGCAGACGCAAGCGCTCAACGAGGTAGACGTAGTAGATACTCGGCATCATGACCAAGGTGAGGAACGTCGAGAAACTCAAACCAAAGATGATGGCCCACGCGAGTGGCCCCCAGAAGGCCACAGAGTCCGAGCCGATGTGGATATGTGGGTTCCGCAACTCCAGCAGGGCCAGGAAGTCCAGGTTGAATCCAATCGCCAGAGGCACCAGGCCAAGAATGGTCGACGCTGCCGTCAGGAAGACCGGGTTGAATCGAATGGCACCTCCCTCGATCAGAGCTGCTCGCGTGCGCCATCCTCTCGACAGGAGTTCATCGGTGAAGTCCACCAGGACGATACCGTTGCGCACAACGATACCACCCAGCGCTACGATACCCACGCCCGTGATGACCACCGAGAACGTTAACTGAAACACGGTGAATCCTAGCAGCACGCCAATCACGCTGAAGAGAACGGTGCTCATGATCAGCAACGGCTTGATCACAGAGTTGAACTGCATCACCATGATCAGCAGAATGATCATCGCTGCAATCAGGAAGGCAAAGGAGAGGAAGTCAGCAGCCTCCTGCTGTTCCTCCTGAGCGCCTGTCAAACGAACGGTATAGCCCTCTGGCAGGTCGAGTGTGCTCACGGCCTGCTGTATCTGACGGTTCACATCCGTGGCGTTGTAGCCCTGCTCCTTGAGCACGTTGGACGATAGCGTCACCACTCGCTGCTGGTTCTTTCTGCTGATGCCGGCATAGGTGGAGGCGTACTGCACCTTTGCTACGGAGGCAATCGGTACCTGACGGAACTTGCCGGAGCTCATCTCTCGATACGTAATGGGCAAACTCAGCATGGAAGAGAGGTCGTCGCGCATGGCTTCTTCCACGCGCACCTGAATCGGATACTCCTCTTCACCCACGCGGAGTTTGCTGGCTTCCATCCCGTAGAGGGCACTCCGAATAGCCATACCAATCTGACCGGATGAGATTCCCTCGGCGCTCGCCTTCTCACGATCGATGACAATGGATACTTCTGGCTTGTTCTGCTCTAGGTCACTCTTGAGCCGCTCGATACCAGAGATTCTTAGGGAATCGGTGATAAGGGCTGATACACTCTCGGCAATGCGGGTGAGCTCCTGGAAATCATCACCGGCAATCTCGATATTCACGTCCTTGCCCTGCGGAGGACCATTGACTTCTTTTTCAACGATGATCTCCGCGCCGGGAATGTTCATGACGGCATCACGGAATTTCGTGAGGTACCTACTCGTGAGCGGGTTACCGCGCTCGGCATAGGGCTTGAACGCCACCGTGACCTTGCCTTTGTGAGGCGTAACGTTGCGGTCGGGGTTTCGAGGATCGCCAGCTCCAATGCCAACGTTGGAGACTACAGTACTTACGTCAGCGTTATTCTCGCCAAGGATTGCCCGAACACGCGACTCTATGACCCGGGTGATACTATCGGTTACCGTTGCGTCGGTACCGATTGGCGTTTTGATGTAAACGTAGGCATAGTTGGGTTCACCTGACGGGAAGAACGTGGGCGACGTGCCGAACAGTGCAGTCAGTATCAAGGTGGCAAACAGCAGCAGCGTCATGCCAACGATGACGAGATGTGGGCGAGCCCCCTGCAGCACGAATCGCAAGGTAGCGCGGTACCGATCCATGATCCATGGAAGCAACCGCTCCTGGAAAGGAGTGATCAATTTCGGTGTGATGAAGAGTCGGTTTGCAACAAAGAATACCACGTTGAGGACGACGAACGTCACCAGCCATATCTGGCCAGTCGCCAATCCGATTCCGATGATGATTCCTACGAGACTACCAAAGAAGACCAGCTTCGGTCCGCGCATGGGCGTGGACTTGCGATCCATGAAGTCCACCGCAAAGACGGGATTGATAATGTAGGCTACCACAAGTGACGCCGTGAGGGTCACAATCAGCACCGCTGGGAGATATACCATGAACTCCCCCACCAGGCCGGGCCAGAACAGCAACGGAAAGAACGGTGCCAGAGTCGTAAGGGTGCCGGCAACGACCGGACCAAAGACTTCTGCGGCCGCATGTTTGGCGGCGGTCTTGACGTCGATGCCCTCCTTGGTATGAATGCGGTGCGTGTTCTCTACCACGACGATGGCATCGTCTACGATGATGCCAAGTGCAAGCAGGAAGGCGAAGGTGACCACAACGTTAAACGTGAAGTCCAGTCCGGGGAGCACCATGAAGGCGAGGAAGGACGACAGTGGCGTGGCCAATCCTACAAATAGGGCGTTCTGGACACCCATGAAGAACATTAGAACGATCGTCACCAGGATAAAACCAATGATGATCGAGTTCACCAGATCGGCGATGTTCGTTCGCGTGGCGATGGACATGTCGTTGGTGGTCACGATCGACACATCACCCGGCAGTTGCGTAGCCTGGTACTCAGCCACAATCTCCTGAATCTTGTCGGAGGCGTCAATCAGATTCTCTCCGGACTTCTTGAGCACGGAAAGGGTTACGACGGGCTTTCCGTCTAGGCGGGCAAACGATTGCTGCTCCTTGCTGGTCTCTACTACGGAGGCAATGTCACGCAGGTACACAGCATTCCCCCGTCCACCACGCACGATCACGTTAGCAACATCATCGGCAGTTCGGAACTCTCCCGTTAGCTGCACGTTTCGCCGAACGCCCCCTACCACCAACTCTCCACCCGACACATTCAGATTCTCATTACGAATCGCCGAGGCCACATCTCCGAACGACACACCCAGTGACTGCATCAGATATGGATCCAAGTCGACTCGGACTTCCTTCTCAAGCGCACCGATGATGTCAACCCGGCGGATCTCCGTGAGCGACTCAATTCGATCCTGGAGTTCGTCGGCATACACCTTCAATCGATCAAGCCCTACTTCACCAGCGATGTTGACGAACATGATCGGGAACTCGGAAAAGTCAATCTCCGCAACGTCTGGTCCCTTCGTCAGATCCGTTGGCAAATCCCCCTTGGCACGGTCGACAGCATCATTGACCCGCTGCTTGGCCTCTGTGGGTGTGATCGTGGTGGTAAACTCTACCACGATGATCGACGCATCTTGCAGGGACTGACTGGTAACCTTTTTGACGTCGGCTACCGACTTGATCTGCTTTTCAATCTGGCGTGTGACCAGGTTCTCCATGTCTACCGGCGACGTTCCAGCGTTGATCGTGGTTACCAGCACCGTCGGAACAACGATGTCCGGGAATTGCTCCTTCGGCAACCGCACATAGGAGAGTGCTCCGATGATGAAGATCAGAACGGTCAGAACGTAGATGGTAGTCTTGTTCTCGACAGCCCAGGCTGTAATGGGAAACGATCGATGATTCGACATATGCTGTGGGGAGTGTCAGGTGGTAGAACGGAGGACGAAACGAGAGACCGCGATTACGATGGATCAATAATCCGCACGGTAGAGCCCGGCGATACATCCTGGTTGCCACGAACAACCACGCGCTCGTTGGCAGTCAAGCCCTGGGTGATCTGAACAAGCTCACCGGCCACCAGACCCATGCTGATCGTGCGTTTTTCAACGCGAAGATCTTCACCGATCACGTACACGTAACTCTCGCCATTATTCTGCAACACTGCTGTCAGTGGCACACTGATGGCCTGCGGTATGGTTTGATCGGTGATCTCTACCAAGGCCGTGGTATTCGGTAACAGCCGTGCTGGTACGTTCCGCAGTGGGACCTCTACGCGGAACGTTCGGTTGACGGTGTTGAGCGTTCGCGCTACATGATCGATGGTACTCCGAAACTCATACATCAGATCGGGCACCATGATGCGCACGACGTCACCACGGTTGATGGTCTGCAAGTACGCTTCTGCCAGGTCGATCACCACACGCATGTCCGAGGTGTTGACGATTGTGAGCATTGGCATACCGGGCATGGCCATTTCTCCAGCCGAAACCGTCACGTTATCAACCACGCCACTGGTAGGAGCCGTCACACGCATCAGGGCCAGCTGCTCGCGTAAGACCTCGCGCCGACGCTCCAGCGACTCCTTGTTGGCCTTGGCCTGAAGGTACTGCACCTCGCTCCCAGCCTTCTGCTGGTAGATGCGCTCCTGCTTCACAAACAGTGTGGTCGCAAAGTCGAGCTGTGTTTCCACTTCGGCGATTGTGCTACGCAGCATCTCGGCGTCCAGCTCCATGAGCACGTCACCTTTCTTCACCACACTCCCGTTGGCCACGTTGAGCGTAACGATGCGCCCACCCATCTGTGGGGCGACGGAGATCGTGCTGCGGGAGTCCACCGTTCCCTGCACACTCACCACGTGATGGAAGGGGGCTTCCTGCGTGGTGATGGCCGTAACCGGGACGGCGGTAGACGCATTCGCTTGCGAGCCTTGGGCTGCCTCTAGTGCGGCAATGCGTTGGTCGAGTTCCGCTCGCTCGGCTCGGAGTTGTTCCAAGGTTTGTTCGGCACTCTTTTCCGTGGAGGGCGAACAGGCTCCAAGAAAGCCAACGGCTGTCAGAACCAAGAAGGTGTGGGCAGAGAAGATCGTCCGCATGAATGTTCCTGTGAAACTCAGTGTTCGTTGTCGTGTTCAGTTCGTCGAGGGTCGTAGGAGAGAGCTCGAATAAACATCTGTGCTTGATCGAGAAGGATGTCGCGCAAGTTCAGCGTTGGCCATAGCGGTGGAAGCATGTTATTGCGCAGGATCACCACCGTTCCCTTGAGCATGAGCACGAATTGTAATCCCACGTGCTCGATCGGAGAGCTGAGATAGAAGATGCCAGAATCCACGCCCTGGCGGAGAATCGATGCAATTACCGCGTACATCCGTTGATTGAGCGAATGAAACCTCTCTCCCACCTCAGCAATGCTACCTTCCGAGCTTGCCCCATCAATCATGCTCTGGACATTCACCTGCGTCATCACCTGATAGAACAGCTGATGTTCCGTCGCAAAGGTGTAGAACGCCTCAACACCACGAAGAATCTTGCGATCGGCACGATACTTCGACGCTGCGACACGTTCCAACTCTGCAACAAGAACCTCCATCTCCTCCGAAACAAGTGCCATCAGGAGCTCATCGCGATTGCGGAAGTACAGGTATAGTGTACCCTTCGCCAGCTCTGCCTCGGCAGCAATCTTCTCCATGGAGACTTGATGAATGCCATGCTGAATAAACATGTGGCGTGCCGACTCGAGGATGTCGTGCCGCCGCTGCTCGCGCTCGCGCTCTTTGCGTTCCTGGACTCCCACGGCCGTTACTCCGCCACCGAAAGGAGTTCTTCGCGGATGGAGCCCGTCACCAGATCGTACTGTGCCCTTGCCAGGTAGTAGTCGTAGAGGGCCTGTAGTCGGTTTACGCGAGCTTGCGCTAGCGCCGTTTCGGCATCATTGATCTCGAGCAGACTGCCGGTACCTTCCGTATATCGAATGCGAGCAATCTCGAATCCGCGTTGCGCCTGCTCAACCGTCGATTGCTGGGCCGTGATACGCTCCAGCGCCGACTGCAGGTCATTGATGGCGGCTCTCACTTGGAGTTGGATCACGTTCTTGAGGTTAGCCAATTGTTGTTCCGCTTGAAGGTAGTCGGCTGTTGCCTGCTCTCCCTTGGCCATGGTCTGGGATCCGTTGTAGCGATTAAAGCTCAAGTTGACTCCCACGTAGGCCGTGCTTGCACTCAACCACGAGTCACAGGCAGCGCTCTG
>JAURGP010000017.1 GCA_030833725.1 Candidatus Kapaibacterium sp.
AAATGAATCGCACGGCGGGGGCGGCTACGGATGAGATCACCGTGACATTGGCTGGCACTAGTGCGTCGTACTCTGGTGTTGCAGTTTCATGCGCCAACTGTCCCGCGGGCACAACAGGCGTCCCAACATTTGCCTCTGGGACTAGCTCTGCAACCCCAGCTTTCACAATCGATCCAGCTGGGTCAGGCACACCAGACAAGAACCCCTACGCCTACAGTGTTGAAGGGATTGTGGTGATGAGTTCGTCATCAGGAACCATCACATTGACGATCGACGCTGATTCCGAAATGCTGACAAATAGTTACCTTCTTATTACGGAGATCGACTGATGAGTACCAGATCGATCATGTGGAGCGTTGTGCTCGTAGGGCTGCTGCTCTGCGTGCCGGCCCTTGCGCCCGCTCAAATCAAGGTTGTTAACAAGTTGCGCATTGTCAATAACTCGACGAACGCGGTGGTCACTCTTGAAGCACCCTCAGCGTTGAGCGAAAACCAGACCTTTACATTCCCCGTTGCGGCCGGTTCGGTAGGGCAAGTCATGACCACTTCGTCCAGTGGTGGTGGTTTGAACCCGATGCAGTGGACTTCAATTGGTTCAAGTGCAACGGCACTGTCCGAGAGAAAAGGGGCGGATGTGGATTATCTGCCGTCGGTCACTGATAGCGCGTTGATTGTTGCCGTAGAATCCAACAAGTCGTATCGTGTAGCGGGCTTGTTGCATCTTGGCCGTCTTAACGACAATACGCCGTCCGATAACTTCCAAGTCAAGGTCACAGCACCTACGGGTTCAACACGCTTGCTGTATGGACTGCGCTGCTTTGACTGTCCGGCGGGTACCACAGGCGTACCGTCAGTTTCGTCGGGTACAACCATTGTTACTTCGGGGACAATTGACCCTGCAGGTAGCAGCAACGATGATTACACCACGAGGGTGTATTCCATCGAAGGAATCTTAGACACTGGGTCGACAGATGGATTTGTCACCCTCTCAATCATAGAACCGGCCAGTGCAACGAATACTCTCCGTATCGGTGTTCAGAGCGCTCTTGTGTTGACGGAGGTAGATTAACGATGAGAACATTAACGATTTTTGCAGCTCTGTTGATACTCACAGGTTCCACACGTGCTCAGGAAGCCGCCCTGAAGGGTGTGCAGATGGTGCGCACCAGTAACGGTTCAAAGCAAACGCTCTCAAGTGCGACGGCATCGAATCAAACCATTGTGCTTCCTACGGCAGCAGCAACAGGCACTGGGCAAGGCCTCAAGGTGTCGGCTGTGAGTGGTAGTACCATGTCGCTTGCATGGGACACTCCAGCATCAGGGTTGGCGAACACATCGTCCCAGTTAACAGCCGATGCAGAGGACGCAACGGCATGGAGTACTGGACCTCTCATTTCTGTTACGTCAGGAAAGAAATACCGAATCATAGGGTTGTTCCAAATGAAGCGCGGAACGACTACCGGGTCCACGAACGATCTGGTACAAATTCGACTGAACACACCTGACTTAACTTACGCTCAGTTCTCCATTTCCTGTTTCGACTGTCCTGCCGGAACGACCGGAGTCCCATCGTTTGACGAAGGTCCCTCGAGTAGTGGGGCGAACCCATCTATTGATGGTCCAGTGATTGATCCAAACGGTAGTCAATCTGGGGTGGTCTACACGTATCGTATTGAAGGTTTGATCCTACCCGGTGCGACTGGATCCACGCGACTGACGTTCAATAAATCTGGTGGCGGCGGGGAAAATGCCGTCATGCTTGCCGGCTCCTACTGGGCACTTCAAGAGATTGAATAACGCAGCAGGCCGTGATTGAGCAGCAGCAGCAAACGATCAACGACCTGAAAAGCCGGATAGAGCGCTTGGAGCGCACCGTGCAGGCATTACAGGAACAGAAGTAACGCTGCCTCCCCGGAACACGTACTCCATGCCGTATCCCCGGGATTGTGGCGCCAGTGTAGGGGGCCTTGCCCATAAGCCCCCTATACGTTATCTTTGTGGCTCTGATTTTTCCAACATTATTGCCCTGACCTTGCGTCAGGAGCTAGGGACCACCCCATGAAGTACAATGGCCCCAAGGTAAAACTCAGCCGCAAGGTTGGTTTTGCTATTACGCCGAAGGCACGCAAAGTGCTGGATCGGAAGCCGGGAACACCCGGACAACACGGTAATTCACGCCGCCGTCCGAAGCAGTCGGACTACTCCAAGCAGTTGCTGGAAAAACAGCGTTTGCGTCTCCAGTACAACATCCACGAGCGCCAGATGACCAACACCATGGCTAAGGCATCGCGGTTGAAGGGCAACAAGGTAGACGTACTCGTGCAATTGCTCGAGTCGCGCTTGGACGCCCTGGTGCTGCGCGCTGGCTTTGCTCGCTCGATCTATGCAGCACGTCAGTATGTGCGCCACGGCCACATCCTTGTGAACGGCAAGAAAGTGGACATGCCCGCCTACGCTGTACAGGCCAACGACGTCATCACGGTAAAAGAAGCCAGCCGCAAGCTGGAAGGCTTCCAGGAAGCGATCCGTTCGTCGGCTCCGCCACCCTACCTGGACGTAAGCAAGGCCGACTTCACGGCCAAGTACCTGTACCTGCCTCCACGTGAGGAAGTACCGGTGGTCTGTGAAGTACCGCTGGTGATCGAGTACTACTCGCGGTAACGCCGGGCGCTGGTTCCTCCAGCTCCGTCTGATACGCAAAAAGTTTCGAAGAGCCCACATTTTCATGTGGGCTTTTTTGTTGTCAAGTAGTAACATTGCCGCCAGACAGCGCCACCTGCACAGCGCCTCCGTCACACTGGTACACACGACCACAACATACTGTTACCACCATGCAACGTTCGTCGGGGCCGTTTGCAGCGATGGGAATGTTGTTCTTCATGATCGGGTTCATTACCTGTCTGAACGACATTCTCGTACCACACATGAAGAGCTTGTTCGACCTGAACTACTTGCAGGCAGCGCTCATTCAGTTTAGTTTTTTCACCGCCTACTTTGTGATCGCCTTCCCATCGTCGTGGCTGATTTCACGCCTCGGCTATCAGCGATCCATCGTTGTGGGGTTGTCGGTCTCGGCTCTGGGCGCGGCCTTGTTTTACCCAGCGTCGATCGCGCAGTCATATCCTCTCTTCCTCGTGGGGCTGTTCACGCTGGCCGCGGGGTTCGCGTTGTTACAAACGGCCATGAATCCATACGTAGCTGTGCTGGGTCCTCCAGAGAGTTCATCAGCACGGTTGGTGTTGTCGCAGGCGTTTAACTCGGTGGGGACAACCATTGCACCATTGATGGGTGGCCTTTTCATCCTGGGTACGATTCTATCAGCAGATGACATGGCCATGCTATCACCTAGCGAGGTAACAGACTACAAGGCCACACAATCAGCAGCTGTCCAGGTGCCATATCTCGTGTTGATGGGACTGCTCATCCTCCTTGCTGTGATCATGTGGAGACTGCACCTGCCTACGATTGCAGATGTTGAGGGGGAGGACGAGCGATCGGTATCGTTTTGGGCACCTCTCAGGGTCCCACACACACTCAAGGGTGTGTTCGGGATCTTTGCCTACGTGGGTGCTGAAGTGGCCATCGGATCGTTTATGGTGAACTACTTCCAAGAACAAGTTGGAATTGGCGAGCAGGATGCTTCTCAGTACGTGGCGTATTACTGGGGAGGAGCCATGGTTGGGCGATTCATCGGATCGTGGCTGCTGACGCACCTGCGACCCGGTATGCTTCTCGGCGTCATGTCGGTCGCGAATGTGCTATTGGTTAGCGGTGCGATGATGACGAACGGATTCGTCTCTGCCTCGATGCTCGTACTGTGTGGCTTGTTCAACTCTATCATGTTTGCGACCATCTTCACGCTCGCCATTAAGGATGTTGGCGTGATGACTAACAAAGCGTCTAGTTGGCTGATTGCCGCCATTCTTGGAGGTGCCATTATCCCGGCCATTCAAGGTGCAATCGCCGATTCAACGGGTACGCTTGTGCCATCATACGTGGTTCCGGCTATCTGCTACGTCTACATCGCTTACTACGGATTCCTCGGTTCTCGTCACACTACACAAGGGCGCGCCGTATGATACGTTGGTTCGTCTTCGTTCTTTGTACGCTACTTTTTCTGCCCGCAGTTGGGCACGCTGCCGACGCATCGATCTCCGGCACGGTACGCTCAAAGGATGGTAAGGGGCTCGAGGGAGCTACCATCCGCGTTGTTGGAACCGCACTTGGAGCCATTTCCAAGAAGAATGGATCATTTGTGATTCCGCTGGCCAAGGCTCAGGATGTTACGTTGAACGTGACGATGATCGGCTTTGTGCAGCAGACCGTGACGGTGAAGGCCGGAGCACTCGATCAGCCCCTTACCATTAGTCTAGAACAGGACATGCTGAAACTTCAGGAGGCCGTGGTTGTAGGGTACGGAACCAAACAACGTCAGGACCTGACTGGTAGTATTGCCCGTGTAGACGCTCAAGAGATCGCCCAGAACACCTACGGCAACTTCGAGAATGCCATTGTTGGCAGAGCTCCGGGCGTGCAGGTGATCAGCTCCAATGGCATGGCCGGCAGCTCCATGACGATTCGCGTGCGGGGTGTGGGCTCGTTGACAGCTTCGGGTGAGCCTTTGTACGTGATTGACGGCGTGCCGGTAACCCAAGGCGACTTTGGTGGCACGAACCGCTTGGCGACACAGACGAATGCGCTGGCATCGATCAATCCGAACGACATTGAGTCAATCGATATTCTCAAGGATGCCGATGCCGCTGCGATCTATGGATCTCGTGGTTCGAATGGTGTCGTGCTGATTACCACGAAGCGAGGACGGACCGGTTCGACGAAGTTCAACGTGAGCTTGTTTGGTGGTAGCGCGCGCGAAACGCATCGACCTACCTACCTTTCAGGCGACGAGTTCCGTGAGCTCTGGGCTGAGGCCAACCGCAATGACTCCATTGCACTCTCGATCCTGCGGCCAGCATCCCGATTCACAGCAAAACCCCTGCCGGGTGCGATGGATCCTGCGCTCTATACCAACACAAACTGGTTGGATCAGACGATGCAGGTCGGTCGGATTCTTGATGCGAACATCTCAGCTTCTGGTGGATCCGAGTTCGCGAGCTTTTTCTCAAGCCTAGGCTACCGCAAGGAGTCGTCGTACGCCGTGGCCAATGAGTTCGAGCGCATGACGGCACGCACGAACGTAGAGGTCAACGCCTCCGACAAGGTCAAGATTGGACTCAATGCCAACCTGAATTACGCCGTGAATGACCGCGTACCCGTGGCGTGGGCCGGTGGTATCGGAGCGGCCCAGAGCAGTGCACTTCCGTATTTCCCGATCTTCAATCCCGATGGAACGTACTTCGAGCCGCAGCGGCCGTGGTATGCCATGTACAACCCAGTGGCGCAACTCAACGAGAACACGTTTACGAACTCGGAACAGCGCGTGCTGGCGAACCTCTATACATCGATTCAGCTCCCGGCGAATTTCTCTGTTCGAGTTCAAGGAGGTGTGGACCTCTTCAACTTTACTGACCGACGATACACGTCGCTGGTGGTGCAATCGGAGGCCGAAGCCGAAGTTCGGAAGGTGGGGGTTGCCAACTGGGTGGTGAACGGATCGCTCAACTACTCCAATAACGAGTTGACACCAGACTTGAAGCTGTCGGCTCTGGCGGCCATCGAGGCACAGCGGTCTGATCAACTGGTCACAGGGCTGGTTGGTCGCAACTTTCCAAACCCTGCCTTTGAGAACCCCACGTCGGCTGTCGTGCGCGAGGGATACTCATTTGAAACAGGATTTTCCTTCCTCTCCTTTATCTCCCGGTGGAATTTCACCTACCGCGACCGTTATCTGCTGAGCATCTCAGGAAGAACAGATGGATCGTCACGGTTTGGAAGTGATAATCGCTTCGGCTTCTTCCCTTCTGTTGGTGCGGCTTGGATCTTGAGCAATGAGGATTTTCTCAAGGGCAACGATGCCATTTCGCTGTTGAAGCTACGAGCGAGCTATGGTTTGACTGGTAATGCCGATGGTATTGGCGATTACCAGTGGCAGGGCACATACCGGGCAGGCGCCGACTATGCCGGCACACCCGGTTTGCGCCCCGATCGTCTTGCCAACCCCTTACTCGGCTGGGAGCAGACGGCACAGTTAGACATAACCGGTGAGGCAGCATTCTGGGATGGACGCCTGCAGGCAACGGTTTCATACTATTCCAAAGTGACGTCAAACGTCTTACTCAATGTGTCGGTGCCGGCGTCTACCGGCTTTTCGTCGATTCTGAAGAACGTTGGATCGTTTGAGAATCGTGGTGTGGAAGTTGTGCTGTCGGGATATCCGGTGAGCAATGAAACCTTGACATGGCGGGCAGATCTGTCGATTGCGCACAACGTCAACGAAGTGCTTGATAACGCGGGCCTACCACCAGATGCAATTGGCGGTCCAGGGGAGACCCGGATTCTGGTGGGATACCCGGTAGGTACGTTTTTCATCAACCGTTCTGCAGGTGTGCAGAGCCGCACCGATACCGTTACGGTGCAGCGCCGACGCTCCGGGAACAACGTGTCATTCGGTACCGATCCCGATGATACTAGATGGGCGCAATTCTACGACACCACGGTGGTGATCCTAGGGGGCAGTCAGTTGTTCTACAACATTAATGGTCGAGTGACAGATCTCTACGATTTGAGCGATCGTGTGCCGCTGGGGAATCCGTACCCGACGTTCTTCGGTTCGTTGACGAACACGATCACAATCGGTGGATTTGATATCACTGCCATGGTGTACTTCCAGTTTGGCAACCAGATCTACGATGATGCTGCCAAGCGTCAGGTGGGTAATCTGGCATCGAACTTCAATCAAGATCGCGATCAAACCCTACCTCGATGGCAGCAGGATGGAGATGTTACGGACGTACCACGACTGTCATTGACGGAGAACTACGACATCAACACAGACCGATTTATCTATGACGGATCATTCGTGCGATTGCGCCAGCTGACGGTTGGCTATACGCTTCCAGCGGACGTTGCAAGTGGTATGGGGCTTTCCACGATGCGTGTGTACGTTACTGGACAGAACCTCCTCACCTGGACGAACTATCCAGGTTGGGATCCAGAGATCATGCGCGATCAAGATGGAGCGCAAGGAAGAAACCTAGGGGCTGGAGTCACGTACCTGACTCCGCCTCAGGCACAGCAGTTGGTTTTTGGCATTAACGTGGGATTCTAAGTCATGCGTACACGTTTTCCTGCGATAGCTGTCACGGCACTTCTCAGCCTAACGGTAGTGTCATGCGATAGCTTTCTCCAGACAGAGCCACCACTGGACATCTCCAATGATGTGGCCCTTTCAACTCCAGCTGGGATCGAGGCGGTAATGGTTGGAGCGGCAGATGCCATGCAGTCGGGCGCCCTCTTTGGCGGTAATGTCATGTCGATGGGGGAGCTGTGGTCCGACAACGTGGAGTCGAACGTAGGAGCAGACTTCGGGCGATTGCAGATTCTCACCTACAACCTGAACATCTTCAACCCTGAGGGACGGAGCATGTGGGGTGATGGCTATGGTGTGATCAATCGTGTAAACAACGTCCTCGCGGCGCTAGACAACGTCCCGTTCGACAATCCTGCACGGGCGCAACAGTTGAGGGGCAGAGCATTGGCCATGCGAGCGCTTACGATGTGGTCGCTGTGTATGTACTTCGCCCAACCATGGGGCTTTACAGAGGACAACAGTCATCCAGGAATCATCATTCGCACGGAACCGACGCTGGGAGATGTTGGTACGCAGAAAGCTCGTGCCACGCTGGCAGCGTGCTACCAGCAGATCATCGCAGACTTTCAGGCAGCACGTACGCTGTTGCCCCCTACCGATGCCCCATACATGGGGAGTTTGGCAGTGACCGGCTTGCTAGCGCGCGTGTACTTCCACATGGGTGATTGGGCAACAGCCGAGGCACTGGCAACGGAAGTCATCGAAAGCGGTGTGTATCGCCTCAACCCAGATGTGACGTCGGTGGTGACTACCAACAGCACACCCGAGGTGATGTACGAGATTGTTAACCTGGCGAACGACAATGCATCGTCGATCGTGTTTGATTTCCGGCAGGCTGATAACGCCTCGCCACGGTACTGGGCAGGGACACCCTTTGTCAACACGATCTATCGAAATGCTACAGATGGTCGGTTGGCACTGTACGTGTATCGGAACAATCGCCTGTACGTTGCAAAATGGGATCGGATTGTGATGAACATCCCGATCCTACGCTATGCAGAAATGTACCTCACGCGTTCAGAGTGCCGATTCCAACAGGGGAATACTGTTGGTGCAGTCGAGGACGTGAACGTGATCCGTGAGCGGGCGGGTCTTGAGCCCCTTCCTACCAGCCAGGCAGGGAACACCCTGCTCAATAACATCCGGCGTGAACGTAACGTGGAGCTGGCATTTGAAGGAGACATCTTCTTGGAGCGCAAACGTCAACGCCGAGATCTTAAGGACAAACCCTGGAACGATGCTGCCCTGATCTTCAAGATTCCCGATATCGAAATGAACGCCAATACGTTGTGCGCTCAGAATCCATAGTGTTTCAATAGTGTACTGATTTCACATTCATTTTCTTATCCCGGAGGAGTATCGACATGATGCGACTACTATGTATGGCTCTGGTCATGTTGGGCACTGTTGCTCAAGCATGGTCGCAGAGCGTCGTGACGGCCGACCCCGCTCGGCCTCGCGAAGATGGTGGGGTTACGATTACGTACCGTCCAGATCTGGACGATCGTAATGATGAGTACCCGATGACGAACGTCACGGAAGTATGGGCCTACACAGGTGCCCGCGAAGCTGCCATAGCGCAAGATCCCAACGCCACGTACTATGAAAAAGTTGGCTGGAACGATCTGAAGAATTCACCAGAGATGCAACTCACGAACAATGGTGATGGCACCTACACCTTGGTGATTGAGAACATTCGTGCCTTCTACAATGTGCCGGACGATCGTCCAGTGCGCGAACTATTGTTCGTGTTTCGCAATGCTGACGGAACCGTTCAAGGCAGCGACCGTCTAGTAGCTGTTGATCCTGCTGGTGGAGCATCAACGGCAGGTCTGCGCTTGATTAACGGAGTTGCTACGAGTACAGCAATCGATATTGTGGCAGCTCAGGCAGATGAAGCACAAATCACAGAGATCGGCTTCCAGCTGGCTTCGGTGTACAAGGAAGTTCCCAGCGGTGACGCTGTCAATGTGAAGGCAAAGGCTTCCGGCGCTCCTGCGCCCATCTATGCAGACCTTGATGCGAACATGGCAACGAACGGCAAGTACACGCTGCTTGTCGGTGAAAGCGGTGACGAGTACACCTCGAAGTTCCTCACCGACGGTGTTGAGACGGCCGATGGCATCACGAAGCTGCGCTTCGTCCACTGGTCCCCAGCAACTCCTGCGGTAGACGTCTTGGCGTTGCTCCCAACCGGTGGCTCGGCTGTAGTTATTGCAAATGCAAGCTATGGCGACGTGGTAGAGTACATGGATGTTCCAGCTGGTACGTATAAGCTGGCCGTGGCTGCTGCTGGCAGCAGCGATCCACTCATCACCTTCAACGCGATTGACCTTCCTGGTAACACCGCGTTGACGGTGGTTGCATTCGGTGATGCCGATGCTTTGACACGTGTACGTGCCTTCATCGACAATGGTAATGGTCGTGACTTTGTTGATCTGCTGCCTCTGGGTGAGGGATGGGTCGTGAAAGCCGATCCTGTTACGCCAAGCGCCACCACTGAAGGTGTAACCATTACCTACAACCCCGAGAACGACGTCAAGGATGGCCAGTTCAAGATGGTTGGTGTTGAAGAGGTGTTCGTGTACACGGGTGCCCGTGACTACAGCGGAGGATACTATGAGAAGGCAGGCTGGGGCGATGTTGGCTCTACGGATGCCTTGAAGCTGACGAAGAATGCCGACGGTACGTTCTCGTGGACGATTCCTTCTCCGATTGCAGACTTCTATCCAGGAGCTGCAGGTAACAATCTGAAGGAGCTGTTGATGGTGTTCCGCAACGCCGACGGTACTGCGCAGGGCTCGGACGTAACGCTCTACGTTGGTGATGGTACGGGCGATATCGCCACTACCGAGCCTGGTGATGTTACAGCAGCTGCTCCAGTAGCTGTAACCTACTTCCCATGGAACGATCGCAAGGACGGAGAGTTCAAGATGGTAGGCGTATCCGACGTCTACGTGTACACTGGTGGTATCTGTGAGGATGGCACCTATCTTGAGAAAGCGGGTTGGGGTGACGTAGGTACGACACCGGAACTCATGCTTACCAGTAACGAGAACGGTACGGCTACGTGGAATGTAACCGACCTCAATGCCTTCTACAACGTACCTGCGGACAAGAAACTGAAGGAGCTGCTGCTCGTGTTCCGTAATGCCGAGGGAACGAAGCAAGGTGTAGACGTCAAGATTCCGGTAGACCAAACCAGCTCGGTCGAAGATGATCGGCTTGCAGCTGCCATTCGCGTATTCCCGAATCCGTCATCGTCGGCTATCCAGCTGGTTCTGCCAGAGGCAACCGTCGCTACGATCACGATCGTAGATGCGATGGGCAACCTGGTGTCGACGCTGAGTGGAGAGGGTGTGATGGAATGGAACGGACGTACAACGGCAGGAGCATCGGTGGCGCCTGGCACGTACTACGTGCAGTTCCGCACAGCCACGGCAACAGCGGTTACACCAGTGACGATCATCCGTTAATGATGGACTCGCGTATACCAATGATGAGAGAAACGTGCCTTCGTCTTGTGACGAAGGCACGTTTCGTTCTGTTATGGGTGGTAGCTACAGCTACACCATTGCTGGCACAGGTGGAAACAACACCGTTCTTTGCCGCGGCGGCAGACTCCATCGTGATTGAGTATGATGCCACTGCCGGCAACGGCGCGCTTCGCGGAGTGCAAGGCGACGTGTACGCACACACGGGAGTGATCACCGCGCTGAGCACATCTCCAACTGATTGGAAGTATGTTCGAGCCGGATGGACAGAGAACACTGCTGCATGTAAAATGCAGAGAGTTGACCAGGATCGGTATCGCCTAGCTATTGGCCAGCCACATGAGTTTTACGGTGTACCTCCGAACGAGCAGATTCGTCAACTCGCCTTCGTCTTCCGCACGGCAGATGGCTCCGTCGTGGGCCGTGCAGAGGACGGGAGCGATCTGTTTGCGCGCGTGTACATGCCCGGATACTACGTCCGTACGCTAGAGCCCCTTCCTCAAGACCGACTTGTCGACTCCGGAACCGTTGTGACCATCCGAGCTGCTGCATCAAGCAACATCGTGTTGCTGCAGATCGTAGCCGATCAGCAAGAGATTGCACGAACCACGTCGGATCGGATTGAGGCCACATACATGCTACGTGCTTCAAGCAAGATCGAGATTGTGGGATTCAACAGTCTTGGTGGTGCTATTCGCGATACGTTCACGATCCGCGTCCGAAAACAACCAGAGATTCGACCGGTGCCGCAAGGGTTAGCCGACGGGATCACAGTTACCTCGGATTCCACAGCTACACTAGTACTCTATGCGCCAGGTATTCGGGAAGTGTATGCCGTTGGTCCCTTCACCCAGTGGCGCCGGGACGATCGTTACTACGCCTACCAATCAGATGACGGCGACCGCTGGTGGATCGAGATTCCACTTGATCCAAGAGGTCAGACGCTGTTCCAGTGGTCCGTAGATGACGATGACCGCATGAGCGATCCGTATTCTGAGCAGCTCTGCGATCCACAGGACGCTTCGATCCCTGCCGGACGATTCCCTGATCTACCACCGTATCCAACCGGACGTACTACTGGACTTGTGACCGTGATCAACACCACGATTCCAGAGTACAAGTGGGAAACGCAGCGATTCGTTCGTCCCGACCCTAGAACCATGGTGGTGTATGAACTCCTGGTACGGGACTTCACCAGTGAGAGCAGCTTCCAGGGTGTTATCGACTCTCTCGACTACTTGAAGCGCTTGGGTGTGCAGGCCATCCAGCTGATGCCTGTGCAGGAGTTCGAGGCCAATGACTCATGGGGGTACAACCCGAGCCACCTGTTTGCTGTTGACAAGTACTACGGTACGAAGAACGATCTGAAACGCTTGATTGATGCGGCTCACGCTCGTGGGATCGCCGTGATTCTGGACATCGTGTTGAACCATCAGTTTGGTCAGTCACCCTTGGTGCAGTTATGGGGCTCCACGAGTGGTCCCACGCCAGAAAATCCCTACTTCAACGTTGTGGCGCGGCATCCGTTCAACGTGGGCTACGATATGAACCACGAGAGTTCCGCAACGAGGTCCTATAGCAAGCGATTCCTACAGCATTGGATGCGCGAGTACCGCATTGACGGTTATCGATTCGACTTGTCGAAGGGCCTGACGCAGACTAACACTGGCAGTGATGTTGGAGCCTGGGGGCGCTACGATTCCAGTCGCGTGCGCATCCTGCGGGACTACATCGACGCGATTCGAGACGTTGATTCAACCTTCTACATCATCTTCGAGCACTTTGCTGACAACAATGAAGAGGTAGCCCTGGCGCGGCTTGGTGCCATGATGTGGGGCAATGCTCACGGGGCGGGAAGCAACGCTATGAAAGCATCGTCTAATCAAGACGTTGCTGGCGCAATGAGTGCTCAACGGCGAGGGATGGACCGTCATGGCGTGGTTGGATACGTCGAGAGTCACGACGAGGAACGGATGTTGGTGGCTGGCGTTACCGTCTTTGACACCACAACCACGATCCGGCGTCTCGAAGCCCTGATGATGACCATGCTGTGCATTCCTGGTCCAAAGATGCTGTGGCAGTTCAATGAGGTTGCCTATCCCTACTCCATCAATCTTAATGGCAGACTCGGCCGCAAGCCCCTTGCATGGTTCCTTCTGAATGATCAGCGAAGGGAGAACCTCCGATTGGCTGTTGCTGACTTGACCGCTTCCCGCGCCCTCTTTGACGCATTTGCTACGATGAAGGCAACGACACTCTCGACGAGTGATCAACTCAAGACGATCGTACTTGAGGGGAGTGACTGCGACGTGGTCCTACTCAGCAATCTCGGCGGCGCCTCACGGATAGTGTCGGCAATACCGTTTACACGCAAGGGCCTCTGGCACGAGTTTTCGGCCGATAGTGCGTGGGCGATTTACCAGGATGGCGCTACGTCCATCACGCTGCAGCCGGGAGCGTACCGCCTGTGGAGCACACGCCGATTTCGTGGTCAGGCGGTTGTCTCGGTAGGTACGGAGTCGTCGCGTCTGGAACCTACTGGTGCTCTCGTATGGCCAAATCCTTCACATGGTGTAGTCACCATTCATGTGCCTGAACACACCCAATCAGTTCGCATTGTTGATCCATTGGGTGGTATCGTCAATTCCTGGACCATCACCGATCCAACTGCCCATGAGCTGCCGATCTCGGCACATGATTGGGCCCCTGCGCGGTACGTCGTGGTGATTACTACTACGACAGCCGTTCAGACGACGTCGTTTATTCATCTGCGATAACACACGGAAAAGGTCATGCATACTCTGTTCGTACTCCGTACACTGCTCATTGTCCTGTTCATGGGAGCATCGTCGATGCAGGCGCAGCGTCTTGGTATCGACCGATTGGGCGACGTCCAACAGGTGCGCTTGCGTGCAGACGGTGTTGAACTCCAGTGCACGAATGCTTTGCTGCGAGTGCAGGCTATCACTCCGCAGATGGCTCTTATTCACCTATCGACGTCTGGTGTGTTTGATACGCTGTCGTACGCTGTGGCTGGCGAACGCACGGTGGTGCCCACATTTCGCGTAGAGCAGACAGCCACCGCTGTTACGCTGCTGTTAGATTCAGTTGCCGTAGAGGTTTCTCGGAAGCCAGCCTCCGTTACGGTCAGGGATCGTCGAGGAAATGTGTTACTTGAGGATGATCCTACGTTGGGTGTTTCGTGGGCTGGATCTCACATCACGAACTACAAGCGACTTCAACCTTCGGAGCGGTTTATTGGTCTTGGAGAGAAAACAGGACCTCTCGACCGCCGCGGGAATGGCTACACGCACTGGAACACGGACTTCTTTGGCTATCCGAGCAACGCCGATCCCATCTACATGTCCACGCCATTCTATATCGGCCTTCACAGCGATTCGCTGATGTACGGACTGTTCTTGGATAACTCATCACGAACGCGCGTCAACTTTGGCGCGTCGAACGATCGATTCTCGTCCTTCGGGGTTGAGGATGGTGATCTCCGGTACTACGTTATTGCTGGTTCGACAGTCCCTCAGGTCATTCAACAGTATTGCGTTCTGACGGGCACGTCGCCCTTACCAGCCAAATGGTCGATAGGTTTCCAACAGTGTCGCTACTCGTACTATCCAGAATCACAAGTCCTGAACATTGCCCGAACCTTCCGTGAGCGAAAGATCCCGGCTGATGTGATCTATCTCGACATTCATTACATGCAGGACTATAAACTCTTCACGTGGGACTCACTCCGCTTTCCAGAACCCAAGCGCATGATTGAGCAGCTGAAGAAGATGAACTTCACCACGACGGTGATTGTCGACCCGGGTATCAAGATCGAGAAGGGCTACGCTCCCTACGAAGACGGAGCGCGCAAGGATCTGTTCCTAAAGTACAGCGACGGCTCTGTGTACAGCGGTCAGGTATGGCCTGGATGGTGTGCGTTTACCGACTTCACCAAGAGCGATGGACGTCGATGGTGGGGTACACAGTTCAAGGGCCTCGTTGATGTTGGCGTTCGTGGCTTCTGGAATGACATGAATGAGATTGCCACCTGGGGTCAGTTCATGCCCGACAACATCCTGTTCGACTTTGAGGGAACAGGTGCAACGCACCTTCTCGGACGGAACGTGTATGGGATGCAGATGTCCAGAGCAACGTACGAAGGCACGCGTGCGCTGCTCGGAAACGAGCGTCCCTTCGTCCTGACGCGAGCCGGATACAACGGTATCCAGCGCTATAGTGCCGTGTGGACGGGCGACAACCAATCGAACGACGACCACATGATGGCCGGCATTCGCCTGCTCAATAGCATGGGCTTAACCGGCATCCCAAATGTTGGAATGGATGTTGGAGGCTTTACGGGTGGGCCCAGTAAAGAGTTGTTTGCACGCTGGATGAGCATTAGCGCGTTTACGCCCTTCTTTCGTGCCCACGTTGCCATCGACAACAAGAGTCAGGAGCCATGGTCCTTCGGAGAGCGCGTAGAACAGATCTGCCGAAACTACATTGGTCTGAGGTATCGCTTGCTGCCGGATCTCTACTCTACGTTCTACGAGGCATCACAGACCGGCATTCCTGTGATGCGATCGCTGGCCTTGCAATATCCATTCCACAGCAATACCTACGACTGGCAGTATCTGCATCAATTCACCGTTGGTAGCGACCTGATGATCTGCCCTTCGCCGAGCTATGAGCGCTACACCAAGGTATGGTTTCCACCTTCAGGAGACTGGTATTCCTTGCATGATGATGCTCGGTACGAAGCCGGCTCTACGCACGTTGTGGAGTCGCCGATTGATCGTCTGCCGGTGTTCATTCACGCCGGTGGTATGCTCGTAATGCAGTCGCTCGTGCAGTCTGCTCGAGAAACTCCATCCGACACGCTGGTCGTGCACGTGTACCAGGGATCAGCGACACGTTCCAAGCTTTTGTATGAGGACGACGGAACAACCTACAACTACGAGCGTGGTTCCTATGGCAAGCGGATGCTTGTGCATCAAGCAGCGAAGCGTACTCTGGAGGTAGGGCAGCGAGAAGGCACCTACCGCAGCCCCTTCACAAAGCTGAAGGTCGTCCTGCACGGATATACGTCAGTGGCAGGTGGGGCGAAACCGGCACGGGCGTCGATGCTCAGTGGCATTGAACGATTCGATCCTCTCGGAGGAGCAACGCAGGATACGTCCGTGCCTGTATACGAGATCGTGGTGCCGCTTCCAGATCGTGCGTTTAACGTTCAGTGGTGATGCCATGCTTCTAGGAATTGATGTTGGCGGCACGTTCATTAAGCATGGTGTGGTTCTGCCAGACGGAACAATCATCGAGCAGCACCAGACACCAACGCAAGCCGCAGAGGGGCGTGATGCTCTTGTAGCTCGGATCATTCAGATTGCACAAGAACTATCCGATCGCTATCCCGGGTTGGCAATCGGCATTGGTGTGCCAGGTGTCGTTGACCCCCACACCAAACACGTGCAGTCGCCGCCCAACCTGCCGGGCTGGGACCGTGTTCCGCTGCAGGCCATTGTGTCCGAGGTGCTAGGCGTGCCGGTGGTGGTAGAAAACGATGCCAATGCCGGAGCTGTCGCTGAGCTACGCGCCGGGGCGGGGAAGATGCTACGGGACTTCTTGTACGTAACACTTGGTACGGGGGTGGGGGGAGGCATCGTGATCAACGACCAGCTCTACACGGGGCCGCATGGCGACGCCGGCGAGATCGGTCACATCTACCTCGGCACCGATGATTCTGCCGTCGTCCTGGAACAGGTGATCGGACGCATGGGCATCCTTCATCGATACGGTGGTGGTCCTGAAGTTGACGTTGCCGATATCGACAGCCGCGCATCTGGCGGTGAAGAATACGCCATTCGCGTGATGATCGACACAGGTCGGCTTCTTGGGATGGGGCTTTGCAGCATGCTGGCCGTACTGGGTCTGCGGAACGTGGTTGTTGGCGGTGGAATCTCTCGATCGGAGCTGATTCTTGAGACGGCTCGCAGAACGGTGCAGGAACGCGCCATTCCTACGATTGCGCGCAGTGCACAGATCGTCCCGGCACACTTCCTGAACGATGCCGGCCTTGTTGGTGCGGCGATGTTGAGTGCCTTATAGTGCCTCCTACTGAGTCTCTTGAGAAGACTCTCACCGCATCCTCAGAACATCCTATCTTTGCCCGTTCGTCCACCCTCATTGATAGGACCATGCAGAACACCTCTCGCACGATCCATTATGCCTTTGCCACGCTAGCCTTCCTGGCAGCGCTGGTAACGTACATGCTGACCGTACAGCCAACAGTGCCCTTCTGGGACTGCGGTGAGTTTACTGCGGCAGCAGTTCAACAGCAGGTTCCACACCCACCAGGAGCTCCGTTATTCCTGATGCTGGGCAAGGTTTTTCACCTGCTTCCGTTTGGCGATCCGGGCTGGAGGGTGAATCTGTTGTCGGTGTTCAGCAGCGCAGCTACCGTGCTCTTGTTGTACTTGATCACCGTTCGTGTGATCCGCAACTTCTTCACGGAGAGCTTGGACGACATGGGGAATGCCTTTCTCGTCTATGGCTCCAGCGCTATGGCGGCCCTGACGTATGCCTTTTCGGATACGTTTTGGTTCAATGCCGTCGAGAGTGAAGTGTATGCAGCGTCGTCGTTGTTCGTGGCGCTAATCGTATGGCTGATGATGGTGTGGAATGAAAAGGCCGACGATACCGGTAGTGAGAAGTACCTTTTGCTGATTGCCTACCTCATCGGTCTGTCGATTGGCGTCCACCTGCTCTCGATTTTGACGATCTTTTCGCTGACCCTGTTGATCTACCTCCGGAAGTACCAGTACTCTACCAAGGGACTACTCATAACGATGGGTGTTGGTCTGGCCACGTTCTACGTGGTGTACAACGTGCTGATCATGAAGTTTCCGGCCTTCTTGGCCGGTCACTTCCCGTTCTTCACAAGCGAGGCGGGCGAGTATCCCATCAGCGACAACATGCTGATGACGCTGCTGGCCCTGGGTGCCCTAGGTGCCGCCGGTTGGGCGGTATGGTACGGACGGAAGGCCAACCACGGATTGCTGAGCTTGACGATGGCAGCACTGCTGCTGATCACCGTGGGGTATTCCTCCTACACGCACCTGCTGATCCGCGCGAACAGCAATCCTCCCATGAACGAGAACAAGCCAGATAACTTCGACAAGCTGGTGAGCTACCTCGGTCGGGAGCAATATGGACAGGCACCGAACTGGCCACGTCGGTACCAGACCGAAGGTCGATTTGTGCAGAATTACCTGAACTACGGTCCGTGGGAACGCCCGCCGATCAAGTACGTGACCAAGGACGGTTTGACCTATCCACGTCCCGACTACGCCAACTGGAAAACAGATACGGGTGCAGAGCTTGCCTACCTGTGGGACTACCAGATCAACCACATGTACATCCGCTACTTCCTATGGAACTTCATGGGTCGTACCAGCGATGTGCAGGACGCTCCTGCCTACAGCCCGATGACCACGTCCACGACCGTAGAATACTGGAATCACAAGTCTGGCTTTGATGATCGCTGGCCAACGAACTTCTGGGCGCTACCACTCGTGTTGGGATTGGTGGGTCTGTACATCCACTTTGCCAAGGACAAGCGTATGGCGTGGGTGTACCTCGTGCTCTTCCTCATGACCGGTGTGCTGGCCGCCATTCAGCAGAACCAGCAGAATCCGCAACCGCGGGAGCGTGACTACTTCTACGTGTCGAGTTTCATGGTATGGGCCATGTGGGTGGGTATCGGCACCTTCGGCATTCTTGAGCGGCTGCGGAAGCAGGCACCGCTTGTGGCCGGTGGTGTGTTGGCCGCCCTGGTGGTGGCACCCGTGAACATGGCATGGCAGGGTTGGGGTGTGCACTCGCGCGCCGGCAACTACCTGGCCTTCGACTACGCCTACAACATTCTGCAAAGCGTTGAACAGGATGCTATCGTGTTCACGAACGGCGATAACGATACCTTCCCTGTGTGGTACCTGCAGGACGTTGCTGGTATTCGTCGCGACGTGCGCCTGGTGAACTTGTCGCTCGGTCAAACCACCTGGTACATCGAGCAGCTCAAGAATCAAGCCCCCTTCGGCGAGGACGTATCACCGAAGATTCCGCTCTCGTTCTCCGATGAGTCCCTCCTGGTTGCCGAGGACAATCCAAAGGCTCTGTCGTACTCCTTTGGTCCGGCAGAACAGGTGGTGATCTACGTGGAGCCGGATGTGATGCGTCAGTTCACGACCGACGAAGCACTTATTGCCAATGGCAAGATGAGCTGGTCCTTTAAAGGTGGAGATCGCGGTCAGGAGCAGGATGGTTCGAAGAGCTACTTCTTCGGTGTACAGCACAAGCTGGTGAAGGACATCCTGGTGCAGACGAAGTTCGAGCGCCCAGTATACTTCAGCACGTCGGTTGGCGACCCGTCCTATGCCGACGAGTTTGTAGGACTGGACAACTACCTGCGCCTCGAGGGCCTCTGTTTCCGTGTCTGCCCGGTACCTCAGAGCTCCTTTGTGGGTGAGGGTCTGGATCCGGAGATCATGGAACAGAGCTTGATGGAGTCTATCGACGACGACACGTACTTCACCGAACCTCACTACGGCTTGAAGTTCCGCAACCTCGATGGAACCACGCCAACGTACTTCGATGATGTGAACAGGAACTACATCACATCGTACCGCAACGTGTTCTACAAGTACGCCACGTACATGCTCTACGACCGCAAGAATCCGAAGAAGGCGGCCGAGATCATGGCACGGATGAATCAGAAGTTGTCCCTTGATCGTTTCCCCGTAGGTATCGGCTTCGAGATCCAGATGGCCCGATTCTTCGAGGTGTGCGGCGACTCCGCCAACATGCGCACGCTGGCCGATCGCTCGTTGGCCAGTGCCAAGCTACTCTTGAGCAAGCCCGAGTTGGAACAGCGTGAACCAAGACTCACCGAAGCGATCCGCCCAGCCCGCGTGGCAGCGGAAGCTGCCTTGATGTTAAGCGATTGGGAGGGTGCAAAGAATTACTACCGCACCTTCTCCAACGGGTCCACCAGCGATGCTCTGCTGAACTACACGATCGCCGAAGTGGACATCATCCGCCTCGAGCGCACGGGCGACCTGCAGGGGGCTCTGGCAGCAGCTGAAGCACTACGCGCGACCTACTCCATGCAGTCGTCTGACAGTCGTGTTCAGCAGGCGGCCATGGAGTTGGAGAGCAAGATCTCGGAACTGAAGGCGAAGCTCACTCCTGGATCTGTGCAGGTCCAGGCAGTGTCCAGTGCGGAAGGAGCTCAGTAGCAAGACTTGAATGAATCGTTGAATCAGGACGGCTGGAAGCGGAATCTCCTTGTACTCTGGATCGCGCAATTCATTGCGATGATCGGCATGACGGGAGTCATCCCGTTCCTTCCGCTCTATGTTCGTGAACTTGGTGTGAGCCCCGATCAGACATCGCTCTGGTCGGGGTTCATTATTGCTGCTCCATTTGCCACAGCGGCACTGCTTACTCCACTCTGGGGTTCCATAGGCGACCGCTACGGTCAGAAGCTCATGGTGATGCGCGCTGTAGCTGGCCTAGGCCTTACGGTAGCCGCCATGGGGCTGGCAACGAACGTGTGGGTGTTATTCGTGCTACGTATCCTGCAAGGTGCGGTTAGTGGATTTATTGCCAGCACCAATGCCTTCGTGAGCTCCAACACACCCAGCGATCGCGCTGGCTACGCCTTGGGTACCCTGCAAACATCCATCAGCGCTGGAGCCATTGTGGGTCCTCTCGTCGGTGGTGCCATCAGTGATGCCTTCGGATTTCAGATGGTCTTCTTTGTGGTAGGGGGCTTGTGCACGCTCAGCCTCGTCACCGTCTATGCGGGCGTGCGCGAGCAACCGGTACGATCATCCGGCCGCAGCGGTCGGGTGCTCAAGAACCTGGTCTACGTCCGTAATGACCCTACGCTGATGCGCCTGCTGCTCATCCTGTTGATTGGCCAGACCGGTGTGGTGCTTACTGGTCCGATCTTTCCATACTACCTCGAGCAACTGGGAGCCCCCTCCCAAAATCTCGGAACCCTTGCTGGCATGGTGGTGAGTCTGGTAGGCCTGGGTACCATTGCCAGTGCGTCATGGTGGGGCAAGCGCAGCGATCGCTACGGCTATGCCGCTACGATGCGAATCACCACGGTGATCGTGGCTGCCGGTATGCTTGCGCAGGTAGTGGTGCCATCCTATGAGTGGATCTTTCCGATTCGTGGTACGATTGGCCTTGCTGTAGGAGCGCTGCTGCCACTGAGCTACTCGGAGCTTACTCGACGCGCACCGGTGGCTAACCGCGGCGGTATCATGGGCCTTGCCAGTAGCGCTACGCTGTTGGGCAATCTGCTGGGGCCGATCCTATGCGCAGGGTTTGCCAGCGTGATTCCACTCCAGTACATCTTTCTGGTGTCGGCGTCGCTCATCATCACGGTGCATATGATGAGCCGGGGAGTGGGTAGGGAAGTGGGCACGGGAGATGAAACGCCCTAATGTCTATCTTTGTACCCGCATCGGCGTATAGCGCAGCCCGGTAGCGCACCACTTTGGGGTAGTGGAGGTCGTGGGTTCAAATCCCGCTACGCCGACACCGATAACAAGAAAGCCCGTCCAACGAGACCGTTGGGCGGGCTTTTTGGTTGAGGTGGTGAGGTCCGTTGCGTCATCCTCGAGCGAAGCGAAGAGGACCTCCAGCGTCTTCCCTACCGTCCAAAGTGCAGTAAGGCCTTCAAGCCGATGTAGTTCTGGTGGTTGTCGGTGCGGCCGAAGACGTTGGTGCCGCTGGAGAGGGCGGCATTGTAGTCTACCTGGAGGAGCAGGTTGTTGCGGTAGCCGAGGCGGAAGTTCAGGCCTACGGCCGGCATGAAGCCGAGGTGGACGTTGGTGGAGCTGAACTCGTAGAGGCCCACGTCCATCACTTCGGTCACCACGTAGGCACCGGCGCCAAGGGAGAGATAGGGGCGGATCTTTTGGATCGGATCGCCGATGGTGTGCGTAGCCTTGATGAGCAGGGGGATAGCCGTGATGGACCGCACTTGGGTGCCGTAGACGGCGCCACCAGCGAATTCCGAAAGGGCATCACGGTATAGGCCGTCGAAGCGCTGCCAACCGGCCGCAAAGCCGATGTGATCCGACTCCGTTGCCAGATAGGTCACCTCGCCGCCCAAGCCCTGCCAAGAATACCGATCAACGAAGTCGTGCATGGCACTCACCGGAATGGCCATGTAGTAGCCAAGGGTGAGACCCCATTGGTCGTTGTTCGCGCGAAGGGTGGGTAGGGGGCTCATGCACAGTGCGGTGACGGCCAGCACAATCGATACGAAACGTCTAGTGGACATGGTCATACAAGTGCTGTTCGGTTACGGTTGAAGAGGAAGAGCAAGGTAGGGCGACTGCGTGAACATCTGCCGAAGCTCCACACTGAGCATGTTGATGTTGGACTGCTGATCGCTGGTGAGCAGACCGTTGCTGGTTCCCAGCCAGATGGGATGCAACGCAGCGGTGTCGGATGGATTTGATGCCGGTACGATGCGATCCTGTTGCACGAAGAGCGAGCCGGTAGCATACGTGTACCTGCCACTGCCACCCCAGTACGGAGGATACCATCCGCCCCAGCCCCATCCAGGATAGCCCCACCAACCGCCACCCCAATAGGGATCCCACGTGTTCCAGCTGTTCAAGTAGTAGCCAATGTTGGTTTGGGTACTGACTGAGACACGGATGATCGTCGAGGGCTCGACACCGCCAGCGGTGTCAGTAATCTGTGTCCAGTTGAGCGATCGGAAGTTGCTGGCAACGAACGACAACAGCTGACGATCGTAGGCTCGTGTGATCGTGTCCTTGCTGTTAGGATCGATCACATGGAACACGCTATCTACGAGGTAGAAGGAGCGCAGTTCAGCTTTTGCAGCGGGATTGTCGTAGACGGCCGTGTCATACTGTGTAAACACTGCACGGTAGTCTTCAACATCCAAGCCGTAGTCTGGAAAGCAGGATGGCAGCACCATCATCGTGATCACAACAGGAATGAGCAGTGATTTCATGAGCATCTTTCGTGAGCTTATCGTGAGCTTATCGTGAGCTGCTGGTTAGAACGAGAAGAACAGACCGCCTGAGAGCTCCCCCTCTACCGTGCCAGAGCCCCCTGCACCAGCACTGCAACCACCGGATCCACAGAAGAACCCAAGGCTGCCCCAGAAGATGGGCATGAGCAATCGCCCCTGGAGCCGCACACCGATGTTGTCGGTGAGGTAGATCTTCGCGCCACCCACACCAGAGACTGCCAGGAAGACGTCGGTGCTGGTACCTTGAATCGTGGACGTAAACCACGACAGACCCACGTTACCACCCACGAACGGGACAACGGCGTTGGAACTGCTGTGGAAGGTCTTGATCGTACCGCCCTGCAGGTAATGCGTTTCTAGGTTGCCGATCACCGCTGTGCGCCCCGGCTGCCACGGCGAACCTGTGCGCTCGGTGATCGTACCGTGGCGATACACGTACGACACCTCGAGCTGGACATCACGACGCAGGTGATAGTCTACCACAGCCCCGTACCACTGTCCAGGATCGAGTCGGACCTGTTCGTAGGGAGTGGAGACGAGGGCCCCAAACGAGTACCCTGTTTGCAGGCCAACCTCTACCTGGGCGTGCGATGCCGGCATGATGGCAAGAAACGCCGCAAGTGCTATCAAACAACGTGGTGCCAGCTTCATACGATGTGCATAGTGTGTGTTAGCTCGATCATTACCGCCGTGGGCGCATGCCCGGTGGGCCGAATCCCGGTGCTGGAGGGGGCGCCCCACCAGCGAACGCACGAAGATCGTAACTAAACGTCAGCATAAAGTACTGCTGCAACAATTCAGTCGTACGGGTGCTCTCTTGGAAGATGTCGTTGATCGTGCGATTTAAAGCGTTGTTCTGTCGGAGGATGTCGAAGACCGTCAGCCGCACTTCCGCTTGTTTGTTCTCCAAGAAGCGGTAGCCAATGCCAGCATTCCAGATCGTGAAGACGCGGTCGAACTCGTCGCCGAGACCACTGTAGAGCGAGTTGGCCACGTCGGTACTACAGGCCACCGGACCAATGTTCCAGATCAGACGGGCCGTTGCCACTTGCGTAAAGTAATTCAGGTCACGATCTGCCTGAATCGTGTTGGCAACAATGTTGTAATTGCCCGTGTACGATACCGAGAAGTCGATATCCTCGGAGATATTCGAACTCAGGTAGAGGCCACCGTTGATCGTGGTATTGTTGGCAACGTTCTTCGCACCATTCACGATACCCGGTGTGCGAGCGTAGGTGACGCCACCGTTGAGGTTAAGGTTGCTCTCGATAAAAGGCAGGCGAAACCCATAGGTCATGAAGGAACGCACATTCATGTAGCCCGAGAGATTTACAGGGCGGGTTACCTGGGCACCAGGGCCCACGATGGTCGTGCCGATCACCGTGTCGCGGAGCGTGATGAAGGTTTCGTTACCGATAAAGTCCTCCACGAGCGACGCTGAAATGAACCCAAAGAGCGTCTTGCCAGCCATCCAGTTCACATCGCGAAAGCGCAGGAACAGGGAGTGCGTGTAGGTCTGATCGAGATCAGGATTGCCAGCCGTGATCTGGATCGGATTGGTGTTATCCAAGACGTTCTGCAGTTGGGAGGCAGAAGGGGGAGCGATCGACGTACGATAGACTAGGCGCAGATCTGATGCCAGGGAGAACTTCTGGCGCCACTGAAAAGTGGGCAGAAGATTGTTGTACGTGCGCTGAATCGTAGCCACCGTGGGGAAGGTATTCTCAATGTTCAATGTGGAGTGCTGGTAGGCAGCACCAACCTGTATCTCGGTGTCGCCAAAGTTGGCCTCGTACTCCGTTTCGAAGTTGTGCGTCGTCCACGTATTCGTCAGGGTGTTCGATAGTGCCGGCTGGATGGTTGAGAACGCCTGTGTCGTACTGTCGAAGCTGGTGGTCTGCCGATCCGAGAAGGATCGTGTCACACTTGGGCGGTAGTCGAACTGCAGCTCGTCCTTGTCGCGGAAAGGCTCGGTGTAGGACAGCCGACCGTTGATCCGCACCGAGTTGGTGCTTTGAAGAGCCAGCTGATCGAGCTCTACCAAGGAATCGATCGGAACGAAGTAGTTGTCGGCATGGAGGAGACCATCCGAAAAGCCGTTGTTCCACCCGGCGTCGCCACCTACGGACAGGACACGTCCTGGGGCAAAGCGGTGGCTGTAGCGCAGTTCGCCAGACATTGATACACCGTCCGAGGCCGATGTATTCACCGTATTCGTGGTGTTGACAACATCCTGCAGTGCCACCGTCGAGCCCTGCCGGTCGGAGACGGAAGAACCCGACTGATACGTGATGCGGGGTGTAAAGAGAATGGTGTTCACCGAGTCGATCTTACCCTCCATGCGCAGATTCACACGGTGCGTGCGCTGTAGGGCATTGGAGACAGATGAGTCGTTGATGATGCGATCTGCATTCAGGAAGTCCTGCTCCAGAATGGTTCCGTTGTTGTTGTCGGCATAGTTGAACAGATAGGAACCGTCAAGATCCCAACCCTTGGCCAATTCCAAGCTCAGGTTCGATCCCAGCATGTGCGTGGTGGTAATGCCGTTTTGGTTGTCCACGAACAGGTCCGAGAACCCGCCACCACCACTGCGTGCCAACATGTTCGAGGCGCCCATGCGCGAAGCCATTCCGCTCATCATCCTGCCCATCGAGCCCCCTACACCCATCGAAGAGAGGATGTCGGAGATCGAGAAGTTCTGCTGGTTGATGTTGTTCGTCAGACCCAAGATGGTGATACGCTGAGGGCCGTCGAAGTAGTTATGGGTGGCACCGCCACTAAAGCGTTCGTCCGTGCCGTACCCTCCGTAGTACTTGCCGAACTGACCGGCACGCTTGTTCTTCTTTGTGACAAGGTTGATCGTCTTATCGGTGTTGCCATCGTCCATGCCAGAGAAGCGAGATTCATCGCTTTGAGCATCGTACACCTGGACCTTGTCCACCATGTCGGCTGGAACGTTCTTGAGCGTGCCACCGGCATCGTCGCCGAAGAACCGTCGACCGTCCACCAGGACACGCTGGACGCTTTCACCTTGAGCCGTAACCTGACCACCCTGGACCTGAATCCCCGGCATCTTCTTCACGAGATCTTCTGCCGAACCAAAGGCATTGGTTTTGTACGCTCGCGCATCGAATTGGACCGTGTCGCCCTTCATCTCCATGGCCACAACGTCGGCCTCGACCTCGATACCCCTCAAGGCAACAGTGTCGGACGTCAGCAAGACCGTACCAACGTCCACGGTGTTGTTGCGCACGAAGACAGTCCGATTCTCGGTACGAAAACCGAGGAACGAAGCCGATAGCGTCCATGCTCCCTTGGGAACATCGGCAATCTCGAAGGCCCCCTTCTGGTTGGTAATGGCGCCCTTGATCACCGTCGAGTCCCGCATGCTCACAAGGCGAACGGTCACGCCGCGGAGTGGTTGCTTGCCATTAGCATCGGCAACCGTGCCGCGAACATCTTCTTGGGCAACGAGAAGGTAGGGGGCTAAGGCCAGCAGGGCGATAGCAAGCGAAGTGTGCAGGGGCATGGTTTTTGGGGGGTGCGCGCGTGGGAGTACGGTACAAAACTGCCTATAACGTTTTTCCCGGCGAAAAGTTTGCAAAAATTCCGTTGTTTCGGTCTTCGAGGGACAAACTGTTTCTTTTCACATTCGGGGATCTAACGCATGAAGAAGAGCTTCTTCGTTATAGCCGTCCTGTTTGTTGCTGCGACGGTAGCGTTCGCACAGTCGGGGGCAACGTTACGGGGTACGGTCACGGAGGCCGAGAGTTCGGCACCAATTCCAGGCGCGAGCGTCAAGCTCACGCCCGACGGCTCCGACAGGGTGGTGGGAACCTACACTGATGTGCGGGGTAGGTACGCGGTGAAAAACCTGCCGGCAGGGACCTATGCTGTTGTGATCACAAGTGTTGGCTACCAGACACTCGAGGCGGGAACCATAAAGGTAGGTTCGGCTGATCTGACCCAGGACTTCCAACTGGCTCCACAGATTCTCCAAACAGACGTAACCGTTGTTACGGCCTCGCGGATCGAACAGAAGGCCCTCGACGCACCAGCAGCCATTACCGTTGTAGAACAGCGTGCTCTGCTTGAGCGCCCTGCCCAGACACCGGTCGAGTACCTCGAAGGTACCGCTGGCGTCGATCAGGCGCCAACCGGTATCTCGCAGCGTAACGTGAACGTGCGTGGTTTTAACAACGTGTTCACAGGAACGCTGCTCACACTCACCGACTACCGCATGAGTGGTGTGCCCTCTCTGCGGGCGAACATTCCGTACTTCATTCCAGCAACGAACGAGGACATCCAGCGTATCGAGCTTGTGCGCGGCCCTGGTTCAGCACTCTACGGTCCGAACGCAGCTCAAGGCGTGATGAACGTGATTACACACACGCCATTTTCATCGAGGGGCACGTCCCTGTTCATGACAGGGGGCTTTCGAAGTGGAACCGACGTTCCAGGGGATGATGGTAACTACTACTCCCACGTTGGCGTGCGCCACGCTGGCGTGGTCGACGAGCGTTTTGGCTACAAGATCTCGGGCCAGTACGTGAATGCCTGGGACTGGGTGTACCAGGATGCAGATGAAATCGAGCCACGGGATAACATCCACCGCCACTTCAACATGGACGCCCGCCTAGACTACATCCTGAGTGACGATGCCACGGTAACGCTGTCGGGTGGCTGGAACAGGGCTGTGTCGTCCGTAGAAATGACAGACATCGGTACCCAGATGGGCCGGAACTGGGACTACTACAACGTGAACGCATCGCTCACGTGGAGCGAGCTCTTCGCCCAGGTCTTCTATAACAAGTCCGATGCGGGCGAAACATTCAACCTGCGCACGGGTCTTCCACTGGTGGACCGCTCCAGCCTGCTGGGATCGCGTTTGCAGCATGCCTCGTACGTCGGCGACAACCTGCGCCTGACCTACGGCGGTGACTTCTTCATGACCAATCCCGACACAGAAGGTACCATCAACGGAGCCAACGAAAACGACGACTCCTACACGGAGATCGGCGCCTACCTCCAGGCTGATTACAAGCTGATCAAGGATCGCTTGAACGTACTGGTAGCTGGCCGTATGGACAAGCACAGCGTGTTGGACGCGGCCGTGTTTTCGCCACGGGCGGCGCTGGTGTGGACGCCAACCACGACGCAGTCCATCCGTGCCACGTACAACCGCGCGTTCACGACGCCAACGTCCGTGGACATGTTCCTTGATATCCAGAGCCGGCCCGACCTGTTTGGCTTCAGCCGGCTCAATCCTGGACAGTGGGGCGCTGTGGGTATCTGGGCTTCGGGAACGGGACGCAATGGATACAGCTTCGCTCGCGACGCCAACGGCCTGCCGCTGTTCTACTCGCAGTTCAACAACTTTGCTGCCCAGAGCTCGCTGGCCAATGCGTCCGGTAACGGTGTATGGCAGTCGGCTACGGCGGTGATTTTAGGTCGCCTAGCTGCCGACACCACACTGCCGGCCCAAACCAAGGCGCTGCTGCAGGCCTTCCTGCAGGGTATTCCTGCTCCAGAGAACATTGCCGGTATCATGGCGACGCTCAATCCATCAACGGGCAGCTTTGATCCAGTTTCTGACGTGATCGATGCACCAAAGCTCAAGCCGACGATCACCAATACCTACGAAATCGGCTACCAAGGGAACATCGCCGACAACTTCTCGCTGTCGGTGGATGCCTACTACTCCGTCGTAGAGAACTTCATTAGCGGCCAGGCCATCATCACGCCGAACGTCTTCTTGCGCTCCGATCAGACGTATCAGTACCTGCAGCCCCTGATGAAGGGTGCACTGATGCAGCAGGGTATTCCCGAGGCGCAAGCTGAACAGCTCTCGGCTGCCTATGCTCAGCAGCTTGCAGCAAGCTATGCCCAGATTCCAGTTGGCACCGTATCGCCATCGGAGACGCCACATAAGGGAGCCATTCTTCTTACACCACGGAACTTTGGTGAGATTTCCTACCTCGGCACCGACGTTGCCTTCCAGTGGGTACCAACCGACTGGCTGGAACTTGGTGGTGCGTTTACGTACATGACGAAGGTAGGGGGCTCTGATACCAGCGACACGAAGGGACTGTACTGGACAGCAGAGGAAATCGGTGGTGTCCAGGACTTTGCCTTCAATGCTCCACAGTACAAAGCCTCGATGTATGCCAACTGGCGCGAGCCGAGCTCGGGCCTGACGGTGGGTGCACGCTGGCGTTGGACGGACGGCTTCAAGATGATTTCCGGCGTGTTTGTTGGCGACATCAACGCCATCAACATCGTGGATCTCAACGTGCAGTACCTGATTCCGGGCGTCGATGGTCTGCGCGGAACGCTGCAGGTGATGAACCTGCTGGATAACCGCGCGCAGTTCTTTATCGGTGCGCCACAGATTGGACGTTTGACGACCTTCCGGATCGACTACACGTTCTAAGCCAGCGCCACGGTTAAGGCCGATGGCTGAAGCAGATGATGGGATGGCTCCGAAGGGGCCATCCCATCTCTTTTTTGTTCGACGATATCGAAGTTTACTGAATACCTCGTCATCTACACAAGTTTTTGTGTAGATTACCGCCGTTAGTCGCCACCATTCATGGAATGATGGAACATAAGAAGACAGAAGCTGCCGGTTTCGTTACAGCGGGACCGGGTCTTCTTGTAACGACTGCGGCATTACGGTGGCAAAAAGCCGTAACGGAAGCCTTGGGAACGTTGGAACTGACCTACGTGCAGTACCTGCTCCTCCACGGTGTGGCCGCATTACAGGGAGACAATCCAGTATCGCAGGTTGAGGTGGCCTCGCATTGTGGCACCGACGTGATGCTTGCATCCAAACACCTGCGTGCCCTGGAACAAAAGGGCCTCGTGCTCCGACGCCGTCATCCGACGGATACACGGGCGCGTGCGCTAGAGTTGACGCCCCACGGTGTGGTATGGCTGGGTAGAGCAGCGCGCGCGGTAGTTCGCGTAGATGCTCGTATGTTCGGGGATCCCGAACATGCCGACCGAGTCAGGATGCTCCTGACAAAGGTCGTTGGTTGGAAAGAATGACGTCTGCCCTCATATCATCCTTGGGTCTGTGCCGCATCGCTGCGGCTAGTACTCCTGTACGCGTAGCCGATCCCGGAGCTAACGCAGCTGCACTCATTGCAGTGGCCGACGGACTCGTTGCCAACAACGCCGATGTGATTCTCACGCCGGAACTCAGTATTACGGGGTACACCATTGGCGACCTCGTGCGCAACGAAGATCTCCTGCGTTCCGCCCGTCATGCGCTTCGCACCATTGCGGAATGGACTGCCTCCCACGGCTGTCTTGTGGTGGTAGGGTTGCCCATGACCGTAGGGGCCCAGATCTATAACGTAGCTGCGGTGGTGCAGGGAGGAGCGGTACGTGCTCTAGTGCCGAAAACCTACCTTCCGTCGTCGCATGAGTTCTATGAACATCGCTGGTATGCCTCGGGGAGCGATGCGCTTCTCCACGGCATTCGCAGTGTACACCTCGATGGCATGGACGTCCCATTCGGGAGCGACCTTCTCCTGAGTGACGAAGATCATCCAGACTGTGTGCTCGGTATCGAGATCTGTGAGGATCTCTGGGCCGCCGAGCCACCAAGCGGTGCGTTGGCTGCTGCAGGAGCCACATTGATTCTCAATCTCTCCGCTAGTAACGAGTTGGTTGGGAAGGCAGCGTATCGTCGGCAACTCGTGCAAGGGCAGTCGGCACGGACCCTCACGGCCTATGCGTATGCGTCGAGCGGGCCAACCGAAAGCGTTACCGACACGGTGTTCAGCGGCCACTGCATGATTGCCGAGCGGGGAACCATGCTAGTTGAATCTGAACGATTGGTGATTGACGGTACTGCCGTAGTGACCGATGTTGACCTTCGGCAGTGCGTGCGCGATCGTCGCGCCAATGGCAGTTTTACGTCTGCAAGGATGGGTTCCGTCCGTCGCATACCGGTTCGCTTGGCGCCTTCACCGAAGGCATCACTGTTGCGCACGATCAGTCCCTTGCCATTCATTCCCTCCGATACCGCACAGCGCGAGGAACGGTGCCGTGAGATTCTCCAGCTACAGGGGACGGCACTCGCCATGCGTTGGCGACACACTGGGTCGGAACGGCTCGTGCTGGGGCTGTCGGGAGGCTTGGATTCTACTCTGGCACTACTTGCCTGTATGCAGGCCTGCGAAATCCTTGGGCGACCGGCTTCTCGGATTCTGGCCGTATCGATGCCTGGCCCAGGGACCACAGAGCGCACGCGCCGCAATGCCGAAGAATTCGCCCGATCCGTTGGATGTGAGTTCCGCCAGATTCCGATTCACGATGCCGTCCAGCAGCATTTCTTGGACATCGGACATGACCCTAGCGATCACTCAGTAGTCTTCGAGAATGCTCAGGCACGGGAGCGCACGCAGATTCTGATGGACGTGGCAAACAGTATGTCGGGCATTGTGGTTGGTACCGGAGACATGAGTGAATTGGCTCTGGGGTGGTGCACCTACAACGCCGATCAGATGTCCATGTACGGCGTCAACGCCGGCGTACCCAAAACGCTGGTGCGCCATCTGATTGAGTGGTACGCCTCTTATACAGAGGATGTGGCCATTCGAAAAGTATTGGCAGATATTCTTGAGACGCCAATCTCACCGGAGCTTCTGCCACCCAGTACGTCGGGTGAGATTCAGCAGCGCACGGAAGATCACCTTGGACCCTACGAGGTTCACGATTTCTTCTTGTATCACGTGATACGGTTGGAACAGCCGATCCGGACGGTGGCGATCGAGGCCATGTTGGCGTTCGCCGGTCGATACTCCGCTGAGCAGATCCTCGAGTGGTGCGAGGTGTTTGTGCGACGATTCTTCTCACAACAGTTCAAGCGATCGGCGATGCCCGATGGCGTGAAGATCGGCTCGGTGGTGCTCTCACCCCGTGCTGATTGGCGGATGCCCAGCGACGCATCACCGTCGGCGTGGCTTCACGAGCTGTCCCGTCTACGCACAGACGTAGGAGGACATTCATGAGCATGCAGATCCTGTGTTCGGTGGTGTTTGCGCACCGCTTCGACGTTGTTCGGGCGGGCGTTCGGCGCATTGTGTCGCTTTCACCAAGTATGGAACTTGTTGCGGACGTGGCCACCGGTCCCCAAACGATCGATTACAGTCGCACACTAGAGCCGGATGTGGTCGTGATCGACGAACTCGTACCTCATATCAGTAGTACCGAGATAGCTCGGATTCTTGTCAGCGAGGTACCGCGATCCCGACTCCTTCTGTGGGCTGATCATCTTGCTGCTGATTCGATCCGCCAGGCGATGCGGGCGGGATTTCATGGCGTAATCACGCCCGACGTCTCGGCAAGTGAACTCGTGCACCTCATCGAAGCAGCATCGCGCAAGGAACCAGCCATGAGTGCCTCGGCTCTTGCTGTGTTATCGAAGGCCGGTACGGCACCAGTTGCCGAAAACATCCGTCACGACTTCACGAATCGTGAGCGGGAGATCGTACGCATGGTGGTACAGGGACTCACCAGCCAGCAGATTGGCAAGGAGTTGTTCATTTCGGCGCGTACGGTGGAGACACATCGCGCTCGGATCATGGATAAGATCGGTGTCAAGAAAACGGCCGGGATGGTTCGGTTTGCGTTGGATCATCCTGCATTGTTCGAGATAGCCGATTCAGCGGTATGAGCAACAACAAGCCCGCGCAGAAGAAACCCTCATCGCCCTACCTTCAACCGGATGTAGTTGCCAAGTTGGGCTCCATGGAGCTACGTGCTCGGCTCGTGGTGGAGGGTTTTATTACGGGGTTGCACAAGAGTCCGTTTCATGGATTCAGCGCCGAGTTCTCGGAGCATCGCCAGTACCGAGCTGGGGACGATCTCAAACATATCGACTGGAAGATTTACGGCAGGTCCGACCGCTTCTACGTGAAGCAGTACGAGGATGAAACCAATCTCCGATGCCTCATTGCCGTTGATCAGAGTGCTTCGATGGGCTATGCCTCACCAGGGATGGTCACCAAGTTTGCCTATGCCAGCTACCTTGCTGCAGCCTTGTCATATCTGATCTTACAGCAGCGCGATGCTGCAGGCCTTGCCACATTTAGTACGGACGTGGCACAGTACCTTCCGCCGAGATCGGCTCTGTCGTACCTGCATCAGCTGATGGGTGCGCTGGAACAGGGCCAACCGTCGGACAGCACGGGTACGGCTACTGCGCTGCATCACCTAGCAGAGCGCTTCACTCGTCGGGGGTTAGTGGTTCTGATCAGCGACCTCTTCGATGATCCACAGCAGATCCTGCAAGCTCTGCGCCACTTCCGGCATCAGCGGCACGATGTGCTGGTGATGCACGTGATGGATCCCCGTGAAGTAGACTTCAACCTCGGTAGCCCCGCCGTGTTTCGCGACCTGGAAACCGGCCTAGAGATCACCACGCAGCCGCAACAGATACGAGCAGCCTACGCCGCCACGGTGGAGGACTTCTGCACCACCATCAAGCGCGGCTGTTACGCACAGAACATCGACTATGTTCGTATCACTACGGATACGCCCTTTGATGTGGCTCTGCGTGAGTATCTGGTCAAGCGGCGTCGCATTCGCTAACTCATCTACAGTACTACTGCCATGGTCATCTCTGGGCTACACACTGCACTGATTACTCCCTTTCAGGCCGACGGATCGCTGGATCTTGCCGCGGTGAAACAGTTGTTAGATCAACAACTCCATGCTGGTGTACAAGGGGTTGTTGTAGGGGGCTCAACGGGTGAGGCCGCCACGCTAACACTGATGGAGAAGGAAGTGCTCTGGCGCACGGCTGTGGATCATGTGGCGGGCAGGATGCTGGTAGTGGCCGGGACAGGCACGAATGCTACATCCACAACGGTGGAAGCATCGGTGATGGCGCAGCGTTGTGGTGCTGATGCATTGCTGGTGGTAACGCCGTACTACAACAAACCCACCCGTAGCGGCTTGATGGCACACCACAGTGCGATTGCTGATGCAACGCCACTGCCACAGATTCTCTATAACATCCCCGGTCGGAGTGGCCTGAACATGTCGGCCGAGACACAGCTGGCGCTGGCCGAGGCCGTCCCAACCGTCGTAGCTACAAAGGAAGCCTCGGCAAATCTGGAGCAGATGGGGGAGATCATCCGAAATGCGCCGGATACGTTCTCTCTGTTGGCAGGTGACGACGTGCTGGCCCTACCTGTGATCGCCCTTGGAGGTACTGGGGTGATTGCGGTGATGAGCAACTACGCTCCGGTACTCTACGGGCGATTGGTGCATGCGGCGCTGCAGGGCAATATCTCCGAGGCCCAACGGGTGCAGGAGATCCTCGGGCCGTGGTACCAGGCCAACTTCATCGAAACGAATCCGTTACCGGTGAAGTACATCATGCACGTCCTGCATGGCATCGAGCTGCGCTACCGGCTGCCCCTTACCACACCGACTGATGCCACGCAGGCAACGCTTCGAACCATGCTGGAGGGTTCCCAGCTTGCGTAGTACTCCGGCTCTCGTAGCGGTAGGTGCAGTTGCGGCGCTGATCCTGGTAGAACTTCTTCGAATGTTCGTCGCGGCAAACGGTCAGCTAATCTACACCCTGGACGATCCCTACATCCATTTGGCGCTGGCAGAACAGCTCCTGCACGGAGTGTACGGCGTGAATCCGGGTGAAATGGCGGCACCATCGTCAAGTATTCTCTGGCCGTTTCTCATGGCTGCCTTCGGAGCGTGGGAGTACGCACCGCTGGTAGTGAACGTCATTGCGGCACTCGGTACAACGTGGCTCTACGGGCGGATTGCCCAACAGCTGGAGTTGTCTGCTGTCATCCAGGTGGCCGTGGTGCTGATCCTAGTGGTGTGCACCAACGTGATCGGCCTAGTGATGACAGGAATGGAACATTCGGTGCAGGTGCTGATAACGGTGGCACTGGCCTACGGTATCTGGCAAGCATCACGCGGTGAACACTTGCGATGGTTGCCGTTGCTGTTGATCATTGCCCCTCTTGTTCGGTACGAGCTGATGGCGATCACCGTACCCAGCTTGATGCTGCTCTGGTGGTGGGGACAACGCCGTACTACATTGATCGCAGTGGTGGGAACGATCGTGGGAGTAGGGGGCTTCTCCGCCTTCCTTGTAAGCATCGGTATGGGAGCACTGCCAACGTCGATTCATGTGAAGTCCGCAGTGGTAGAATCGAGCGGAGCACTGCATCAGCTGTTCCTCACCTTCCGTGAGAATCTGAAACAGCGCCAGGCCGTTGTGCTGTTGTTCGCAGCGGTACTGGCTTGTCTGCGTCCGCGGAACGGACTCTGGTTGGCAGTAGTTGGTGCTGTACTGCTGCACCTGCTGGTGGGGCAGTTCGGCTGGTTCTACCGCTATGAAGCCTACATGCTCGCATGGGTAGCATCACTCCTGTTGTTGATGCACCATCGCACGTTGAGCGAGGTAGTGGGGTCCTTGAACGGATGGATGACAACGATGGCTGCCGCACTACTGGTACTGGCTACCGGAGCCCCCTACATTCAGGGATTGATAGCAGTACCCGGAGCAAGTGCAAACATCTATCTGCAGCAGTATCAGATGCATCGGTTTGTGACCGGCTGGTGGAATGATGATGTTGCGGTGAATGACATCGGCTGGGTGTCCTACCGAAACGAGCATCATGTGTTGGATCTGTGGGGACTGTCGTCGCGCAAAGCGCTGCAGATGCGCTCGCAGAGCACGGATTCCACGTTGCAGTGGATGGATCAGCTGGTGCAGGAGCGGAACATTCGCCTAGTGATGTTGTACGAAGATTGGTTTGGCGGTGTCCCCAAGCAATGGACGCTGGTAGGTACGCTGCATATGCATCGGCCTCGGGTGACGTCCACACGGGACTTCATCTCCGTGTACGCTACGCAGCCTGCGGCCGTTGAACACATCGCCGCAGCACTGCGCACATTTCGCACATCACTTCCGGACGGTGCCAGCCTTACGGTAGTGGGGGAGGAGTAGTCATGCAGGCGTTTCCACTCATTATGGGTGTGGTAAATGTTACGCCAGATTCCTTCAGTGATGGGGGGAAACTGACCACCACGCGCCAGGCCGTGACCTATGCCATGCAGCTCGTGGGTTATGGTGCTGATCTCCTGGATGTAGGGGGCGAGAGCACGCGGCCCGGAGCGCAACCGGTTGACGTGGCTACCGAGTTGGAACGCGTGATTCCCGTGATTGAGGGTATCCGCAGTGTGGATGCGAACATCCCCATCAGCATTGATACGATGAAGGCCGACGTTGCACGGGAAGCTGTGGCTGCCGGCGCAACAATCGTGAACGACGTCAGTGCGGGAATGCACGATGCCCAGATGTTTGGTGTGGTTGCTGCTGCCCGTGTACCGATGATTCTGATGCACATGCAGGGCGAACCTCGTACGATGCAGCAAAGCCCCACGTACACCGATGTGGTGCAGGATGTTGCTACGTTTCTCGAGGAGCGCGTTGTAGCAGCAGCGCAGGCAGGCGTGCGGGACACATTTGTGGATCCTGGTATTGGCTTTGGTAAGACACTCGAGCACAACCTCGAGCTCCTACGCAATCTGGACGTGTTCGCTCGCAGCGCACCCGTGGTGCTGGGGATTTCACGAAAGCGGTTTCTGGGTGCGCTTACGGGCATCGACAGTGCCGGTCAGCGGGATGTACCTACGGCCCTCATGCACGCCCTTCTCCTACATCAGCCGGTCACCATGATCCGCGTTCACCACGTGCAGATCCTGCGTCAACTCAGGACGCTGTGGGAGGCCTTTACCGGCCGCGGTACGTATTAACGTCGATCTCGTACTTCCGGATCTTGTTGTGGAGCGTCTCGCGACTCACTCCCAACATGGCAGCAGCTTTCGACACATTGCCCTTCGTTTTTTCGAGCGTCTGCTCCACCTTGAGTTGGTCCACGCGAGCCAGGTCATCCTTGAGTGAGCGTTCACTGGAGAGGTCTATCTGGTCCAGCCCGTTCGTACTCCCGGTTTCCGTAGGCGACTTGATCTTTGGCGACGACCCTTCAGAGCCCACCGTAACAGACTTCGATCCCGGTGCCGACGGCGAGCGCTTGAGCAGCCGATCCACATCAGCCACTTCCAGCTGATGACTCGACAGTGTCTGCAGAGCCACGCGTAGCACACTGGTGAGCTCGCGAACATTTCCCGGCCACGGATACTGTTGCAGGTAGTCCATGGTTGCGGGTGCAATCGACTTGTGATCACCCATTTCATTGTTGTGCACCTGAAGGTAGTGCTCAACAATGTGAGGTACGTCATCGGCACGTTCTCTCAGGGCGGGAATGTAGATCTCGCACTCACGCAGTCGGTGGTAGAGCTGATCGCGGAACCTGCCGTCAGCCATGGCTGTGACCAGGTCTCGGTCGGTGGCCGAGATGAAACGAATGTCGACCTCTTCCGTTTCCACCGAACCAACGCGCCGTACAGCCTTCTGCTCCAGCGGCAGCAGGAGGTTGGCTTGCAGCGGCAGAGGCATATCACCAATCTCATCTAGGAAGAGCGTCCCCTTATGCGCTTGGTGGAATAGTCCGCGTTTGTTCTCCATGGCGCCAGAAAAGGCTCCTCGCACGTGACCAAACAATTCGGACTGAAACAGGTCGCGCGGAATATTGGGAATGTCCACCGTGATAAACGGATGCTTAGCGCGGCGACTTACGGCGTGGATCGCTTGTGCCACCAGTTTCTTGCCGGTTCCCGTCTCGCCGGTAATCAGTACGTTCAGGCCGGTGCGGCCAAAGCGCATGATGTTATCGGCAACGTCCATCATCGCAGGACTTCTGCCGATGATTCCCTGATGCTCGATCACCTTGCGCAGTTCAGCATTGTCGCGATCGGAGCTGATGCGCTCCATTGCCGTGGTGAGCACGCCAACAAGCGTTTCGTTGTTCAGCGTGGACTTGTCGATGAAGTTCAGCGCACCCAGCTTCGTGGCTCGTACAGCGGTGTCGATGGTTCCCTTGCCGGAAATCATCACCACCGGAATGCGGGGGAAGTGTCGAATGGAATGCCCCAACATGTCCAATCCAGTCAACTTCGACTCCGAGCCAAACTCGATGTCTAGCAGCATCAGGCCGATTTCGCTGGCGCGATCATCCAGGATCTTTAAGGCAGCTTCCGGGCTGTGACAGACGTCCGCCTGCCAGCCTTGGTCGCGCACGACGTCGGCTAGGGTACCGCAGAAGTCACGGTTGTCGTCTACAATCAGAATCTTCATGGACGGAGTTCGTCGGTGGTAGAGGTTACAAGCTGCATGAGGCTGTCGAACAAACGCCGCATGTCCCGACTTTGAAACGTTTGTAGATCTGGATTCCACACCGCCTGTAAATATACACCGGTGGTGGGATTGCTATACCGAATGTACCGAGCTCGCTCTCCGGGAGAGTGTAACGCCTGAACCTTTAGGAAGGCATCGGTCACGGAGAGTGCGGTTTCACAGTACACCTTGTGGTTGATCCATCCAAGGTTCGTGATGGTTGTATCGGGGTTGATCTGTAGTTGTGAGAGTTCTCCACGTGCATCGAGCGTATAGGCTTCCTCGCTGACGGTTCCCCACTCGATGATCTGCGTCACCTGTGTTGGTTTGAGACAGGGGGCTGGTTCACGTGCCGATTGGGCAGTCCCGAGGCAACCCTGGAGCATGGGAACCGCGAGCAACAGCATCATGATCCGTGCCATCATGCCTGCACCTCGAGGAACGCATCCAGTCGCGGCAGACACCGCTCCACGCCTAGCAGGGCAACCGTATCGTACAACTCCGCTCCAACGTCGCGATGCGTCAAGACGATGCGCAACGGTTTCATCATGGCGCCTACCTTCATGCCGGCTTCTGCAGCACAGGAGCTAGCGAACTGCTTGAAGGCATCGGCATCGCGGAGCACATCCGCTGACAGCCCCGCTCGGAAGTGCGTGAGTGCCGTGCGCAGGGCATCGTTGGATGTTAGATCCGACCACACCGTGGGATCAACGTTGGCGAGGGTATCGCCAAACAGGTAATCGCCAAAGGTGCCGATATCCTTGAGGAAGGTCACGCGCTCCCGCAGGAGCGTAATCACCTTGGCTACGAAGTCGCGATCAATGTAGGTATAGCCCATCTGTGCAAGGTCGGGCAAGATCTGATCGGCATAGGTCTCTGGGTTTCCGGCCTTCAGGTACTCGGCATTCATCCAGTCGAGTTTTCGGTAGTCGAAGATGGCGCCGGCTTTGCTGACGCGCTCCAGCGAGAACGCGGCGATGAGTTCGTCGTGCGAAAAGAGTTCCTGTTCCGTGCCGGGGTTCCAGCCACAGAGCGACACATAGTTGACCAGCGATTCTGGGAAGTATCCCTTCTTGATGAAATCGGTCACCATGACGTCGCCGTGCCGCTTGCTCATCTTTGACCGATCCGGATTCAGCAAGAGCGGCAGGTGGGCGAAGGTAGGGGGCTCCCAGCCAAAAGCGCGGTACAGGAGAATGTGCTTGGGCGTAGAGGGCAGCCACTCCTCTCCACGAATCACGTGGGTGATCTCCATGAGGTGATCGTCCACGACGTTCGCCAGATGGTACGTTGGGAAGCCATCGGATTTCAGCAGAACCTGATCGTCGATCTCACGGCCGTGGACCACCACGTCTCCGCGAACGTCATCGTGAAATCGGATCTCTTCGTCCAGTGGAACTTTCAAACGAATAACGTGGTCGGCTCCCTCGTCGAGTAGTCGGCGTGTTTCGGCTTCTCCCAGCGTGTACTGGTTGCGCATGGTGGAGCGGTCGTACTTCGGAGCAATACCGGCGTTCTGCTGGCGCGCACGCATGTCGTCGAGCTCCTGGGCCGAGTCGAAGGCATAGTAGGCCGTACCGTTCTCCACGAGCTGCATGCCATACTGTCGGTAGAGGTCGAAGCGCTCACTCTGCGTGTAGGGACCGTGTTGTCCTCCCACGTGTGGGCCTTCATCGAAGGTGACGCCAGCCCACTTCAACGACGCAATCTGCTCCTCGATAGCCCCTTCCACAAAGCGGGTACGATCGGTGTCTTCGATGCGCAGGATGCACACACCATGATGACGGCGGGCGAACAGGTAGTTGTACAGCGCTGTACGCAGGCTACCAATGTGAAGGAAACCAGTGGGGGAGGGGGCAAATCGAACGCGTACCATAGCAGGTGTTACCATCACAGTGTCTGGAGATCCCTGCTGACTTCAGCATAGGTCTTCTCGGTTTCATAAATCCGCACCTTGACGTCGAAGATGCGATGGCCTGTTGGGAGCTGGTCCAACTGATGAATGATGTGCTGCAACAGGTAGGCGGCAATGTTCTCTGCCGTGGTTGGTACGTTGATCTCCACCACCTTCATGGGATGGGAGGCAAAGAACTCACGCATGAGTGTATCGTGGGTATCCAGCAGAAAGCAATGGTCGAGTTCGTCGATCAACGGCTGCACCAAGGCTTTTACGTCGAAGTAGTCCATCACCATGCCAGTATGATCAGGTTCTCCTACGAGGATCACCTGTGCTTCGTACGAATGGCCATGAATATTCTTGCAGAGGCCAGGATGATCGGGCAGTCGGTGCCCCATCTCCCAGCGGAACTGCTTGGCAATGGACGTACGCATCGGCTTGCTCCTGTTACTCTTTGACGTACTCGGCTTCAATCACCGAGTGGATGCCTCCACGAGCACTAAACTCAGCGGTAATCTTCATCCAGTTTGGATTGCACGCTGCCACCAGGTCATCCAGGATCTGATTCGTGACGGCTTCGTAGAAGATGCCCTTGTTGCGGAACTCCAGGTAGTAGTACTTCAGCGACTTGAGCTCGATACACGTAGCATCGGGCACGTACTCTAGCGTGATGGTTGCAAAATCAGGCAGGCCAGTTTTCGGGCACACCGACGTAAACTCTGGATTGACGTGGGTGATCGAAAACGTGCGCCCTGGGCGCGGATTCGGAAAGGTTTCAAGTTCCATAGACCACAAAAATACGCAAAGCCCCCTACCTAGCTGTAGCTGGCAGGGGGCTGAAGGCGTGAAACGTGCGTGGTTGTTAGAAGCTCGGCACGGGTTCTGGCAACATCAGCAATGTTCGATCGGTCTTGCTAATGCTCAGCATCGAAGCAGCATAGGCAACGTTGGCACGCGCCGGAGCCGGCAGGGATGCCAAGAAGATCTCTGCTGGTGTCGTAGGACCTACCAGTTGTCGCACGATGTCGGTGGCTGTTACGCGACTACGTGCCGCTGACGCTTCGTCGTCGTCATCGTTGGAGGAACGGGAATCCAGGCCAAACATCTTGAGCAGTGCTGCGAGGTTGTCGACCTTTTCAGGATAGATCACCACGTTGGTTTTCTTCGACGGATCAACGCCGATGCGTCGCTTCATGGCTGCGATGGCATCACCCAGGTCGCCTTCCATGTCGATCAGCCCGTTCGTCTTCGCGGCTGTGCCGGTCCATACACGGCCTTTCGCCAGTGCTCGCGTTGCCTCGAA
>JAURGP010000018.1 GCA_030833725.1 Candidatus Kapaibacterium sp.
ATTCGTAGCGCCTTCAGAGAAGTTCCCCTCGTACCGTACGAATGCAGAGGCAGTTACACGTGTGCTGATTGTGTACCGGGCACGTGGTTCGATGGTGATTTGTGTTGTACCGTTTACGACTCTTCCTTGGAGCGCTGGAAACTCGTCAATCTCATAGCGCGACTGTTTGTTCTGACGCACCTGTGCCAAGAACGTGAACTCCATATCGTTGTTGAGGTCCATACCGAGGAACTTTAACGACATTCCGCGACGCAGGTAGCTGGCCTGCAACTGAAACTCATGCGTATCCTCAAGTTGCACTGTGTTCCGAGCAGCGGCAGAAATCGAGTATGCCGACGTTACACTGTAGCGCAGGTTTGCCGTAAGTACCCCCTTCACCTTCTGCTCATCAAAGGACATGTTCAATCCGATCAGCGGCTGGAAGCCTCTCCGAACCTCTTGGACGTCAATGATTCGACCGTTATCGTTCATGCGGGCATTCTCGCGATACGTCGACTGGTACGAATGCTCCAGAAACACGCGTTGGGCTACACCAGAGAACGGCCAGATCTTGTCGATGCCATCCCAACGCAACGTCCAGTTCAGTGCCGGTATCGCACTGGCTGCATCACCACCAAAGAACTGGAGGGACTCGAATCCCTCGCGGAACGAGCGTGTCATTGCATCGAGCAGGCGCGTATTCGTTGTATTGGGGTCACCGCCCTGTGCTTCAATCTCTGCTTTGCGTTCCGTGTAGAGCCGCACAACGTTTTCGATATTGTCGTTGAACAACCCGAATCCCAGGAAGTCTGGAATACTGATGAAGGTGCGCTCAATGGTTTGCCGTCGATTGACATTGCTGAACGTTGGAACCCCCACGGCATCAGTCACAACACGCCGATTCATGTTATACGCAACATCGGAACGCATCGTCAAGTCCAGGGTCGCTCCCGGCCAGAGTGGACGGTTCGTCTGGAACTGGAATGTTGTTCTGGCCGTGTAATCATCTTGCATCACCCCGTTAGGCGGCCGTAGTCCTGGGCGCGTTTCAAACCGTATGAACGGGAAGACCGGACTGGACGCAAGATTGAGCTCACCGTGAGGATCGCCAATGAAGCCCAGTTGGTACGGTGTCGACGGTCCCCACATGGGATCGTTCTCGCGGAACGTGAGAGATCGTGCCCACAGATTCGTAAAGCCCGTTCCCCCCATCACTCCGCCATTGTTTGAGGAGTTGGTCTGGTTAAACAGGAAGGTGAAGTTGTCGAAGCCAAACACCACATTCTGGATCACCGAAGTGATACTCCGCCCCACCGATGTTGCGCCGGTAGGCATCGGCCCAAAGAGGTTGGCACCGAACTGTTTCCACCGTAGGATCGGACTGAATCGCAACGAGGAATTCCACGATGCGGTGCGCACAATATCACGTTGCAGTGGATCTTCTTGAAGCGGATCGTTGAGTGTGTATGTCGATGAATAGGATCCCGTTGTTTCCAGCAGTCGATCTAGACCTATGATGTTCGGCAACCGCGGTCGGAAGGAGAGCGTGACAGTCTGAACCATGTTGTTCGTAGCACCCAGATCCACCAGCGTTCCATTGCGGAAGAACATTTGATTGAAGAGTTCTTCCGCGCCGCGCTGTCGGCCGTCTTGGTCTAGCTCAAATGGGACGAGCGTTGAGCGAGACTGTACGCGATAGTCCAGAACCGGACTCAAGAAGCCGTTTTCAACAAGGCGCCAATTGAACCCCAACGACTGTTCTGATGTGAACTCTCGCACGATAGGACTTGGAAAACTCAGGAAGCGGTTTTGTTCGGTGGTGCGGCCACGCACAAAGCCCACGTTCGCCGTGATGTTTTGAGGTAGGAAATTGATCTTGGCATCCTTGTAGCTGCTCAGTCCGGGTACATCGGACAAAAACGGCAAGAACTTCAGGTCGTACTTTGTAGGGATGGTCACGGCATAATCCACTTTCAGGCGCCACTGCCAGTCGAACCGCTGCTCGACAACCTGACTGCGTTCAAACTGCTGCGCGTACGAGAAGTTGAACCGTAGCTTATTGAACGTATCGTCGATCAGCCAATGCTTCACGGGGATTCCCAACTGCACATCGGTGATCGCCCACTGATCGCGAACAATCACTCGCTCCGATCTACGAACAACGCTGTCGGCTACTTGTGATGCCTGCTGTGGAGTCGCGCCTTTGCGCAACGTATCTACGCGTGCTGCCTCTGCTGCAGCTAGAAGTTGCACGTCGTTCTGTGCCTGATAGAGGGGGCGTTCGACCTGTTCGTAGTGCGTGTAGGTGATAGGAATCTTGGTGTTTTTCAATGCCTCCGGCAACAGCTTGTCGATGGAAGCATTGACCGTCACGTTCCAGGTTGTAGCCAAGTTCCGGTTGCCAAAGCGTTCTTCGAGTCGGTGGAAGTTTGGCGTGGAGTGGTTGACGTTGGCAGTAACGGTAGCAACATCAGCAAGTTTCATTTCCGCGTTGGCAATGGCGGCCCAATCGTTATCGTCGACGGGCTCGACAACACGCAGCTCATCTACCCACATAGTGGTAGTAAGATCATTCGGGTACCGCTCAGCCGGATTGGCAATGCCAAAGGCGAAGAATGACACGCGCGTCAGGATTGGATTCCCTTTGATGGCGAAAATCCCCTGTGGATCACGTGGAGCCGGAAACTCCTGACGATCACGCTGACGTGTGTTATCGCGTATCTGCTTGATTGCCGTGATTTCATCGGCGATGATGCGGAGGTCCTGCCATCCGCGCAGGAGTGGTCGCTTGTACTCGTAGTAGTTTGCGGAGTCTACCCCAAAGCGAATGAAACAGTAGGCCGGAGGTGTAGCACCTGGAGCCACGGCATCCGGCATGGTGTTATCACCGTGAATGAAGAAGGCGATCTGGCGGTAGAAGAACAAATCCCACGGTACGTAGTTCCGCGCCGTCATCCGTTCTTCGCCGTATCGCATGTTGTTCACCTTCACCACGAGCGATTGCTCATTGAGGAAGAGCTGTTGGTATGGATCTGGATTCTGGAGCTGTTGGGGTCGTTGTACACCTGGAGGCATGGTGTAGAAGTCCGGTGCATCAGCGTTCTCCTCGATGTTGACGTAGGCAATCGAGAGGACGGAATCGGTTTCGGTAATACCGGGCTGAAAGTTATGCCGACGCAGCCAATACGAGCCCACCACGCCCCAATCGGCAATGGAGGCTTTTACGCGGCCACCACGCATCGCGATCCGGGCATACTGAATGTTTGTAAACAGTGGATTACCCACCACCGTATCAGGACGACGTATCGGGATGCGGTACTGATACCAGCCCTTGTCAGGGTTACCACCCACGATCTGTGGGTTCGTAGCCGGATCGGGCGTGAGGTTGATCTCATACCGGAAGTATGAGTTGTCCAGCATGATTGTTTGACCGTTGTTCCGGTTGAGAATCTCCGTGTCAGGAAACTGTCCGAGTTCGGACTGAGCGGCGTTCCCCTCATAGTTATTGTACTGAATGAAGTCCGCTTCCTGCTGATTCTGTCGATCTCCAGCAAAGTTGAAGAAGTAGTCATCTCGTGCCGGATCTTCCTCCCGGTTCAAGGGTGGCGGATAGAAGCTCTGTTCCTGTGTGTTATCCAACGTGTCGAGACCGATATCCTCGCCGGGATCAATAAGGTTGTTCGGCGGAAAGCGATCCTCCGTATTGAGTTGCTGATTCGGGATGATGTCTTCATTGATCATACCAAGATCAATGTACATCTTCGAGCCTGGCTCATAGTCCTCCACGCGCATCATGATTTCGATGAAATCAATGTTTTCGTTATCGAAGTTGGTCGTAAACGAGGACAACAGCCGCGTGAATCCACCCCAGATCTGGTGCCGGTGATCACGTTGGAACTGGTAGGACTCCTCACGTACGTCAAGAGAGTCGGGGTCATTCCATCGTGGAGTGGCAGCATCGATGAACTCTGGATTGGGGTTGTAAATGCCTCGCTGATCCGGATCAAACACCAGACGCAATGGATTAATGTTCTGCCGACCCTGGACGCGAGCCCGATTCGGATACACATCTGCCTGCGGAACATCAGGGACAAACTTTTGAAACCAAAAGGTCCGACCACGGTAGAATTGCGCAACTGTGTCGTGCTCCCAGAGAGTCTGATCCGGGAAAGGGGCTGAGTGGTGCCATACGGCTGGCGTGAGACCGAAATTCACGTAGCGTCGAGCGTTTTCAAAGTCGTCGACGTAGGCTACGGCCTTTCCGTTATCCGACGCCACGGTAGAGTACCGTTTGTTCGGTTCCGGCGACGTCATGGCATACTCACCAGCGAAGGTGAACGATGACTTCGCCTTCGTGTCCAGGAACGGAAGATCGTCCAAGGCGCGTGTGAGCCACGGCAGGTCGGCATTCAACTTTGCATCGAAGCCCAGCATGAGATTGGCATTCGGTTCCTGTCCTGGCTGTACTCGGTCGATGACGGCGGCCTGATCGTAGTTGAGCACCGTCATGCCGATGCTGCTGCTCAGCGTTCGTCCACGGAAGAGCTCGTAGTCGGCTCGAAGTCCTACCAACGTTCTAGTTGTGAGGTTGAACACGTCATTCCGCTCGTACTCCACACTCAGATTTGCATTCGGTAACGTCGCTCGAGGATTGAGCAGCGTCATGGTTCCCGTGTAGTAGTCAACAGTATAGTCTACCCCCTCGCGCAACTGCTGACCATCTAGACGCACATTTACGGACCCCGGGGCAAGGTTGTAAGCAAGCGGAATGCGGTTGTTCGCCGTAGCACCGCTTGCCTGTCCCACGATGAGGAATCGGTCGCGCGCCGTGTTCAACTGCGCAGCCTGATACGTTGTATCGTACACCTCATTGAAGACATAGGCATCGGCTAACTGCTCATTCCCCTTGCTACGGAAGTAGTCTCGCAGTCCCAGACGAAATGGCTCACGACTTGGAAAGGTAATCTCCCCGGTCCGAGCGTTGAACACAGGCGGGCGAGCGTCGAATTTGCCATCTGGGGGCGCCGCACCGGTTCCGTTGTTGACCTGGTCAACACGAAAGATGGTGACGATCTTGTCGGGAGCCCCCTCCAGAACGTCAGTCGAGTCGTTTGTTTCGCGGTAGTACCACATGCCAACATCGGCATCATCTAGACTCACATTCGTCAAACCGGTAGTGTAGCGATTCTTCATCAGGCGCGCCCAGATAGCGCGGAAGCCTGGTTGCATTTGTGGCCGAGCAATGAGCTTCAGAACCAGCGTATCCTGCTGATTGGCATCACGTGCCAGTGTGCCGTAGTAGACGTCATCGAGAGACGTTGAGGAGGAGGCTCCCTCTGTTCGATAGGATACGGCGTAGTAACGGTCGGCGCGGAGATTAAGGATTGTGACGGTGCCAAGGTTGAGATCAACTTCATAGCGGCGCTCATCCAACAGTGTGAATCGTCCGCGTTCGACCTCGCCGGCTCGAATCTCCGTGGACTTGAGCGCTGGATCGTAGCGTTGGCCAGCTTCGAATTGGATGCCAGGGAGTACGGCGTGTGCAACAGCTTCGCTGGCCTGCACTTCGCGCAGGTCGACTGTGGACTCCCATACCTGGATCTCCTTGATGACAAGCGAATCGAAGGCGTTCGAGAGAGCTGGGGTGTTGGAGCGATAGTAGTCGTCCCACACTGCGAAGTACGCTTCGTCAACAAAAAAGCTGTTCCGGGTGTAGTCGTAGGCTCGAATCTTGAACGTCTGACGGTTGGATCCGCCCTGAGCGTTCAGAAACTGGCGTTCGCTCCGGCGCTGGGAGGCAATCGTCTTCAGGTAGAGTGGGCCAAACTGGAAGTCAGCCCGAACGCCGAAAAGTGTTTGTCCACCACCGATCAAAGCACTGTTCGACTCCAAATTGACGTTACCGAATTCGACCTTCTTGACGATGTCGTCATCGTATCCCTCATATCCTACCTTGAATCGGTTGTCGAACTCAAACTGGTTCAACGTATTCCAATCAACGTTGAATCGGAACTTATCTCCAATCCGTGCCGACACATTCACCTGGATGTTTTGATTGAAGATGGGAGACGACTGCGTTTGGCCGAGTACGGAGGCCGTTCCGAGGTTCTGCGTGTCCCAGCGCCATCCGCCTCGAACGTTGACTTCGCCATTCACATTAATCGAAATCTCAGGCTTTCCGAAGATCCCAAACAGAGGGTTTTGAGGTAGTGGAATCTTCAAGTTTGTCACGGCATCCAGCAGCTTGAGAATCTCCCCTTCTGACAGTGGCTTCTTAAGCTCGTAGGCCGACAGCGCAGAATCCCGGAGTTGAGCAAACTGGTCGCTCGATCGCGTTTGTAGATACAGGTCAAAATCAAGGATCGTAGGTATACCGAGTGCAAAGCCATCGATTTGATCCGACAACCGCACGGACTGGAGCAGAGAGTCGATGCTTCCAACACGCTGGTAGCCGGGAATGATACTCTTTTGGGACGTGCTGGATGAGGATCTCAACGGAGGGAGATCCGTATTCGTCGGGTCTCCAAAATCGAGTCGCACCGAGTCTCCCCGGTACGAACCAGACAACAGCCTGCGGACCACACCCTGTGAAGGGGTGGGGGTACAAAACCAACACACCAGCAAAACAATGCTGGTGGCCGCCGACAGATATGATCGCACGTGTACGATCAACTATTCAGACAAACACGACATATGGTGAATCGGTGGACGGATGGAAACTTCGGATAGACCGAAGGTGAACGTCGTATCAATCGTCGTGAATAGTTTTCCCCCGATCGTCCAATGAATACATCCTCAACATGATGCACAAAGATAGGAGGTGCCGTACTTTTGCCGTTGGCTTCCCCCCTTCATCATCTTCTCAATCACATGGCAACTATGCGCGCCACGAGGTCATCGAACGAATCCAGTTGCACAATTAGTGTACGCAGTTGCATTTCTTGGCTGCGTTCTGCCCCACACCAAGCGTACGTCATGGTAGGCCTGGCGGTTGCTGTTGTTGCCGTGTTGAGTGGTACTCCGGTTGCAGCAGTGGCTCAACTTCAATCCTATCAACCACTTGCGGCAGTACACGTCAATGCGATCACCTCCACGGCTACACGCACGGTGATTAACCTGTCCGGTACATGGGACGTTATCGAGGACGGTGATCAACATGGTTCCATGCGGGTACCGTCCACCTTGGAACCAGGGCCGGAGTTTACGATCCGACGATCCATCAAGATGGATCAAGTCACATTGCGGTCGCGTGCGTGGCACCTATGGTTTCTGGGCGTGTCGGATGATATTGACTTGAGTGTCAATTCCCAGAAAGTACTGCTGCCTAATCCTGGTGGCCCTGCCCCCTTCATGATCCGCATCCCTGACGATGCACTCCGAGCAGGTTCCAACATCATCGAAATCACGGTACGGCAACGTGGAGACCTTGTGTCCCTCGTGTCGTCGTTTGCCCCCTCTGCGCCCGCTACGCGTCGAGGGATCCTCCGCGAGATCTTTTTGATCGGCACGCCCCTTGTGTGGACATCGGACATGCACGTTGGCACACAGGTTCAACTCCGACGCAACATGGCGTCCCTTTCGGCGGACGTTACCGTCAAAGGAGCGAACGTAGAACGGCTCCAAGGAGTCTCGGCCGATAGTCAACTCGTCCAGCAGCGATCCGCGACCATCGGGGCCGAAGCTGTACTCATCTCACGTCGCACTGGGGCGGTGGTTGCCCGCTCCGGAGTTGCATCGATCGAGGTAGGTCGTGCACGATCCATCAAACATACCTTCGATCTCACCCTTAGTTCACCGGATCTATGGTCGCCATCCCAGCCACATTTGTACGATCTCGCGATCAACCTCTCCTATGGTGGTCGGCTGCTCGACCAATACAACCAGGTCGTGGGATTCTCTTCGATACAACTACACAGTGCTGAAGGGGGCTTACGGCTTCTTCTCAATGATTCTTCGTTCTTCGTCAATGCCATTGACTACTACGAGGAGTATCCCAGCACTGGTTCAACGTTATCGTGGCGTCAGATGGAGCACGACGTCAAGGTGATGAAAACGCTTGGCATCAATGCCATACGGTTCTGTTCCGGGGCGCCGCACCCGTATTTGCTGTACCTCTGCGATCGCGACGGGATCTTTGTTCTCACAGAGATCGAGGCTCGGGGGATTCCGAAACATCTGCTGCTAGAGAAGGAAATCAGTGCCCAACTGTCAAACCGGCTGGACCTACTACTGAATTACGTGGGGCCGCACCCGTCAATCCTGGGGATCGGCTTGAGCGACATGCTCGAAGAAGGCACGGATCAGACGAATACCTTTCATCGCAAGATTGCCGAACTCGTGCGATCGCGGAGTACCGCTCTGGTGTACAAGACGGTCTCTGGCCTGGGTTTGGATCAGACCAGTGAGGGAGGCTTCGACCTGATTGTGATCCGCGTCAACACCAGAAGAAGTCGAGATCAACTTCCTGAGATCCTGGATGCAGCAGCACGGGTCGTGCGGCACGCAGCAACGATGGTGTTGATAGGGTCGGTCGGCTCACCAGAGAACGAAAATGGATTTTCCGATCCGCTATCGATGGAGTCGCAGGCGGTGATCATTCGCGATGGATATCGGTTGGCAAAGCAACGGGCGCTATCCGGAGTGGTCGTCTCGTCCTTCAACGACTACCGTTTAGAGTTTCCAACCATGCTCGTAGAGCATTCGGATCCGTATGTGCATACTAGTGGGATCGTCGACGAGCAGCGCCAACCGCGTGTAGCCTACTCCATGTATAAGGCGTTGATCAACGAAGAGAAAGAACCACTGCTGCAGGCGCGCGATTTCAGCGATGCCACGCCACTGGTTTTCATTGCCACGGGAATCGTGCTAGCACTTATCTTGACTCTTGTGATCAACCGATCACGACGATTCCGGGAGTATCTCATTCGGTCGATTATTCGCCCTTTTAACTTTTACGCAGATATTCGCGACCAGCGGATCTTGTCTCTCGTTCAAACGGTGATCCTCGGCATTGTGGTGGCAGCAAGCGTAGGACTTGTCCTTGCTGCAGTAGGATACTACCTGCGGTCCGAACCGACGTTTGAGTACCTCGTTCATATCCTACTACCGAGCACCGGGCTTGCCGAGATTATTCGGTACATCGCTTGGCATCCTTCTCTGGCTGTTCTTACTGTTGGTACTACCATTTTTGCGGCGTTTTTGATTCTAGCTGCGCTCTTGCGACTGGGCTCGCTGTTCGTGCGTGGAAGAATTCTGTACCGGGATACGTTTACGATTGTCGTGTGGTCGGCTGTGCCACTTCTAGCGTTGTTACCGGTAGGCATAGCCTTGTATCAGGTCTTAAGTACCGACGCAGCTTCATTCTGGATTCCTCTCATTATCGCTGCTTCCATGCTCTGGACATTCTTGCGAACACTCCGGGCAACTAGCGTCGTGTTTGACGTGCCAGCGGTAATTGTGTACGGTCTAGGTTTTGGTGTTGTTGTCGTAGGACTGGCTGCCTTCATGGCATTATGGAATCTCAATGCCGAGGGATTCAGTTTCCTCCAGTACTACTTTGCTGTTGTGTCGCTGTAAGAGTCACATCTGTCCATGGAACATGTTGCTGAACGTTTGCTGAATGATCGTGAGCAAACCATCCTGCGCGCGATCGTTCACACCTTCGTGCGTCAGGCAAGTCCTGTAGGATCGCGTGCCCTGTCGAAACAGCTCCAGCGAGAGCTACATCTGAGCGCTGCTACGATTCGGAACGTGATGGCTGATCTTGAGGATATGGGATACATTGCGCATCCACATACGTCGGCGGGCCGCGTTCCCACCGATAGGGGGTACCGTCTGTACGTTGATTCGTTGATGGAACGAGAGCTACTCACGGCAGCAGATACTCAGCAAGTAGACGTGCTCGCCCAGAGACCGAAGGAGCAACTGTTTCGAGAGGCCTCGCGGATCCTTGGATCGCTAAGCTACCATCTGGCTGTTATACAGATCCCCAAGGTACGCGATGTGCTCGTGCGCCGTGTTGAGCTCGTTCCCCTCTCGTCGGAGCGCATCCTTGTTGTGCTTGCCTTACAATCAGACATCCTCCGCACCATCACGATAGAAAGTGCCGGTGCTATTCCTGATGCGCAGCTGCACGAGCTTGCTTCATTTATCAACGAGAGAGTCTCTGGTAGGCCCCTTTCCCATATCGATCAGGCACTGTCAGGTGGTTCTGATGCGATACGTGATGCTGGGCCCGCCTTCATCCGATTATTCGTTGAACGCTTACAGGAGCTTGATCAACCCTCGTCGGGTGACCTCATCCACATCTCCGGGACTCCACAACTGCTGCGCCACCCGGAGTTCGAGCACCCGGAAAAGGTGCGGAGTGTGATTGAGCTCATCGACAATGAGGAAGTGATCGTCCATGTGCTCGACCAGGTGGCAGATAACTCATCCGTGGCAGTGCGCATCGGCCAAGAACTGGGACACGAACGGCTGCAGGATTACAGCGTTGTCTCCACAACCTACTGCGTGGGAGAGGCGCGAGGGTCGGTAAGTCTCATTGGTCCAAAACGCATGCAGTACTCGCGCATGATGTCGCTAGTACAACTGGTGTCGGATACACTGCACACCTCCCTCCATCAGAATGCTTCGTCATCATAAGATCGGCCGTAGCACGTCGTAGCCCGTCTCACTTCATACAGACCATTACCACACTGCGAAAGCCCCATGTCAGATACACCGATCGACCCAGAAACGATTCCAGACGAACCTGCAAACCCTGTCGAAGAAGACCCCACTGAATCATTAGAGCACTGGAAGGATCTTGCTCTACGAAAAGCGGCAGAAGTTGACAACGTCCGCCGGCGTTCACAGCTGGAAATTGATCGCATGGCGCAGTATGCCGCCGAACACGTCATTGTGCATCTGCTGCCGATCATCGACGACCTTCACGCGGCCGTCGACTCGGCAAAGTCGTCCCGCGATGTTGACTCGCTCATTCAAGGCCTGGAAATGATCTACGCCAAGGCGATGAAGGTTTTAGCTGATCGCGGCGTTCAAGCTATTGACACCCCTCGTGGTGAACCGTTCAATGTTGACCTCCACGAAGCACTCATGCAGATACCATCGCCAGACTTTAACGAAGGAGAGATCGTACAGGTAGTTCAACGTGGTTATTCACTCCACGATAAGGTGTTACGCCACGCCAAGGTGATTACGTCCTCCGGCAGTACCGTGTAAACTCCAATCCCACCTGAACCTTACCCCAACCATCAATCATGAACAAAGATTACTATGAAATCCTAGGTGTTGAGCGCTCAGCCGATGCGGCGACGATTAAGTCGGCGTATCGAAAACTGGCCCTCACCTACCATCCCGACAAGAATCCTGACAACCCTGAGGCCGAAGAACGTTTTAAGGAAGCCTCAGCTGCCTATGCGGTGCTATCTGATCCGCAGAAGCGAGCTCGATACGATCAGTTCGGACACGCCGGTGTTCACGGTCAAGGTGGCCAACAGGGCGGAGGCCAGCCGTTCAACGATCTCAACGATATCTTCAGTGCCTTTGGCGACATCTTTGGCAATGGCGTGTTCGGTGACGTGTTTGGCGGAGGCGGTGGGCGCTCACGAGGCCGCCGCCAGCGTGGGGAGCGCGGAACGGATTTGCGTGTACGGATGCCCCTTACGCTGGAGGAGATCGCCACCGAAGTGACGAAGACAATCACCGTCAAGCATCAGATTACGTGCACCACCTGCTCAGGTAGTGGGGCATCGAAACCTGATGCCTTTCTGACGTGCACGGCATGTCAGGGAAGTGGCGAGGTACGTCAGGTTTCGCGATCTGTGTTCGGCCAGTTTGTCCAGGTTGGACCGTGCGCCAATTGCAGCGGAACCGGAGAAGTCTTGACCAGTCCGTGTACTGAGTGCAGCGGAGAAGGCCGAGTTCGTGGAGAATCAACGATTAAGGTCACAATTCCTGCTGGTGTAAGCACGGGGAACTATGTGTCCGTGTCTGGCCAAGGCCATGCGGGACGCCGCGGAGGCTCAGCTGGAGATGTCATCGTTGTCATTGACGAGCTCGAGCATGAGGTGTTCACGCGAGAGGACGACGATGTCTTCATCGATTTGACGGTTGACTTCCCGACTGCGGCACTTGGTGGTACCGTGACCGTTCGTACGCTTGAGGGTTCTTCCGAGATCAAGATCGAAGCCGGAACTCAGCCCGGAACAATGCTGCGCATGAAGGGGAAGGGAATCCCCCACCTGCAGTCAAGGGGCCGAGGTGATCAACTTGTTCGCTTCAACGTATACGTACCTTCCACCCTCACATCAGCCGAAAAAGCCACGATGAAGGAGCTGGCTGGTAGCAAGAATTTTCATCCAAAGGAGAAGGCATCCGGATTCTTCTCGAAAGTCAAGGAGGTCTTCTCGTAACAGCGTCTATAGTCGCACGCATTACTACAGTGCCGTATGAGCATATTGGACCCGTTTCGTCGCGCTACTGGACTCACGACAGCGGAATCGGCCGTTGTTCTTACGATTGCTGTGGTGTTTGTTGCCGGATGGATCGGACGCTCGCTCCTCCAACCGCAGACGTTGCATCAACAAGAGGCGGCTGAGCGAGTGATTGCCATGCTAGACAGTCTTGCCCAACAGCTGCCTGTGGACACAACGGTTGACGTCGCAATAGCTTCGGCCCACACACTGAAACCTACGAGCACGGATGTCAGGGAACAAAAGCATACAACGGTCATCCACCGTATCAGCGTGAACTCCTCTTCCCTCCGCGCGTGGGAACAACTTCCTGGAATCGGTCCGTCAACAGCTCGAGCCATTCTCGCTGAACAGCGGGTTCGCCCCTTCCAAAGCATCGACGACCTCCAACGCGTGCGGGGTATCGGACCGAAAAAGCTGGAGCGCCTTCGCCCGTACCTCACCGTACCGTAACTTCGCACATGAGCGTAGTAGTCTACACACATCCCTTGCGCACGATCTGGATGGAATGGCATCGGCAAGATGATGGCGTTGCCGTGGTCACCGCCTATGGTGATCAGGCACCGGAAGCTCAGATCCCTGATCATGACGTCCTGATTCTGCATAGCGAAGTCGTACACAGTCACCACTACCCCGACCCCGACCGAAACACGGAGCGGTGTCTGGCAGAGGTAGCGGCTTTTCTCCCCGAAATCAATATTTCTGATACCGTTTCTGATACGACGATTCGTGTGATATCGTCGTCGGCAACGTTGTACGATGCAGCGTGGACGACCCTTCTTGCGTGGTCCACGGACCTCTATGATCCTCAACGACCCGCTGAGAGTGCAGTAATGACGGATGTCGAAGCAGACCTTGTCGTCCTGAGCCACGAGGGGCCTGTGTTGTTTGCGGGACATCGAGGAAGTACCTGGTGGTGTGGGGCAATACACAATGAGGTACTCATCCTCGATCGCCATCAGCCGCAGGAAGAGGACGTTGTCTCGTCGATCAGTACGCATCTAGCAGACATCCGTCGCCACGTGGACAACTTCTCCGACCTCGTCGTGTTTGGTGATCGTGTGCAACCTGATGTTCTCGCGCAGTTTGCTTCTTCAACCGATCTCCAGCTTACGCGTGTGCGTCGCCTTGAGCCGTTTCGGCATGTACGCTCGGCACTGTCGCCTGAACAGGAGAAGTCAGTTCTTCAACGATCTCACCTACTCGGCTGCATGGTAGCTCCCATGATGGACGTCTGCGAGCTTCCCAACGCCTATACGATTCGTCCCTAGACCATGCGTGTGACAGGTGGTACACTCCGGGGCAGACAGCTGCCCTCGCCTTGTAGCGATCTCACCCGGCCAACAACCGACATGTGGCGATCCACAATCTTCGACGCGCTTGAACACATCCAGTCACTGCAAGGGGCTCGTGTACTTGATGTGTTCGCAGGCACTGGTGCACTCGGTTTCGAAGCTCTCAGCAGGGGTGCGTTATCCCTCACTAGTGTAGAGTCGTCTCGACAGCAAGCTCAGCAGATTCAGTACACGGCACACCAGTTAGAGGTCGCCACACGCTGCTCGATTATTCATGACGATGTACGTCGGTGGCTCCATGCTTTGCCACCCTCCCCTGCCTGGGATCTTGTCCTGGCCGACCCCCCGTACGATCTCCGCATCGGCTCTAGGCTCCTCACCCTCATTGGTCAACAACACATTGTTACGAACAACGCCCTAGTGGTGTTGGAGCACAGCCCCGATGAATATGTGGAGACTCCGCAGGGATGGCTACGCGTGTGGTCCAAGTGTAAGGGAGACACTGCCGTGGATATGTTCCGTTACCAGCAGCCGGCGCCGTAGTTTAGTGTCTCAGTGTTGAACGGAGTACCTCATGGCACGACATGCGATGTATCCTGGATCGTTTGATCCAATCACGAACGGTCACGTGGATGTGATTAAACGTGCGGCACAGCTCTTTGATCGCGTAACGGTTGTGATTGCCGTCAACAGTAAAAAGACGCCCATGTTCACCGAGGATGAACGCAAGGACATGGCCACGGAAGCCCTGCAGCACTTGCCCAATGTTCAGGTTGCCGTCCACAGCGGACTCATTGTTGATTTTGCCGAAGAGAACCAGGTGGACGTCATCATCAGAGGTCTGCGTGCCGTCAGTGACTTCGAGTATGAGTTTCAGATCGCCCTCATGAACCGGAAGCTTCAGCCGCATGTATCGACAATCTTCATGATGCCACATGAGCAGTACACGTATCTGAACTCATCCATTATTCGAGAACTCGGAAGGTACCAGCAAGACATCAGTGCATTTGTGCCAGCCGGTGTATCCCGCCGCATGAAGGAACGACATGGATCGTAACGCAGCTCCCAAGGTTCACATTGTTACGCTTGGATGTAGCAAGAACACCGTCGACAGCGAGGTGTTGGCTGGGCAACTCAGAGCTCACCACCTCGATGTTGCACACACAATTGAAGATGCCGACAGCCTCGTCATCAATACCTGTGGGTTCATTGACGCAGCGAAGGAAGAGAGCATCAATACCATCCTCGAAGCGGTGGAGTTGAAGCGGCAAGGGGCTCTCCGCCAGGTAGTCGTTGCCGGTTGCCTCTCCGAACGCTATGGTGATGAGCTTCGCATCGAGATTCCCGAGGTTGACCACTACTTTGGCACGGAGGCATACGAGGGTATCATCAAGGCAATCTCCCCGAATCTCAAGTACTCCCTCATGGGTGAGCGCATCGTCTCGACCCCCACGGGATATGCCTATCTCAAGATATCCGAGGGGTGCGATCGACCGTGCTCATTCTGTGCCATTCCACTGATGCGTGGCAAACATAGATCTGTTGCAGCTGATGAGGTGGTGCGTCAGGCACAGACATTGGTTGCTCAAGGGGCGCGGGAACTGGTTCTGGTGGCCCAGGATCTGACGTACTACGGATTGGACATTCACGGTAAGCGCACGCTGGCCGATCTCTTGAGGCGATTGAGTGATGAATCGGGTGCTGACTGGATTCGTTGCATGTATGCCTTTCCGTCCGGGTTTCCACTTGATGTCCTGGACGTGATATCCGAGCGATCGAACATCGTCTCCTATCTCGACATGCCGCTCCAACATGCTTCTGACGCAGTACTCAAGAGCATGCGTCGCGGGATCACCAGAGAAAGGACAGAAGCGTTACTGGCTACGATTCGAGACCGAATTCCCGATATCACGCTACGCAGTACCTTCATCATCGGGTATCCGAATGAGACGGAACACGACGTCGACGAGCTTCTGAGTTTTCTGGACACCGTTCAGCTTGATCGAGTCGGTGTGTTCCCGTATTCGCAAGAGGATGATACGTACGCCTATATCCTTGGCGATCCGATTCCCGACTCAGTGAAGCAGGGACGCATTGAGCGTGTGATGGAACTCCAACGGAGCATCTCGGAATCGAAGAATCTGGCAAAGATTGGCTCTACGGTAGAGGTCCTCATCGAGGAAGATGTTCTGCACCACGACGGTGCTGCAGTAGAATGGCGAGGCCGATCATCAGCCGATGCTCCGGAAGTGGATAACGACGTTTACGTGCGTAGTGAGCTACCGCTACAGATTGGGTCGATTGTTCATGTTCAGATCGACGATGCCGCTGAATTTGATCTGTTTGGGACGGTGGCAACCACCAAGGAATAACCGTCCTAACGACGGTACTCTTGGTACCGCAGCATCTTGAGAAGTTTCAGGCTCACCGGTGCTGTTGCCAGCGCCAAAGTCCCCATGAGTATGGCTAGACGCCCGTGATGCTGCGTCGGGTCATCCAAGAGTGATACGTGGTGCATTGTTCGCCAGAGGAAGGTCACAAGAAACACGACTGTGGCCATCAATGAAGCCGGAACGGTCCACGCTCTGCCCAAGCGCATCTGAAAACCGATCCCAACAACAGCAACACCTACAACCATGCCATTCAAGAGTGCTGACGTGCTATTGCGCTCGGACATCCACCAGCCGACCAACCCCGCGAAGGCCAGCGCGACACCGTAGACCATCACCAACATGCCCAGGCGCTTCACTCGCTGTCACCTTCTAGAACGTGACCGTCGCGGAGATGAACCACACGATCAGCTCTCTCTGCAACATGTCGACTATGAGTTGCGATCACACAGGTGAGATGATGATCACGCTGAAGATCTGTCATCATCTCCATGATCGCTTCGGCTGTGAGATGATCGAGATTGCCTGTAGGTTCGTCAGCAAACAGGAAGCGTGGGCGATTGATGAGGGCACGTGCAATGGCGGTACGTTGTTGCTCGCCCCCACTGAGTTCCTGCGGACTGTGTTCAGTGCGATGTGCCATACCAACGCGCTCAACCAACGCTACCGCTCTTGCGTATGCATCCGCGTGAGACGAGCCGGCGATCAATGCTGGCATCATCACATTCTCTAGAACCGTAAACTCTGGAAGAAGATGATGCGCTTGAAACACCATACCGATTTCGCTGTTACGTAGACGAGCAACAACATCCACCGATAGATCTTCCACGATAAAGGATGCGTTATCAACGGTGTAAACAACAGTCCCCTCGTCGGGTTGATCGAGCGTAGCCAGAATGTGGAGGAGCGTACTCTTCCCTGAGCCGCTAGGACCGACCACCGCGACAAACTCACCTGACTGTACCTGGATGTTTGCCTGGTGCAGGACGCGCACCAATCCGTGCCCTGGCATGCGATAGGACTTGCCTATCCCGGTGGCAACCAAAACGTATGGCTGGTGATCCTTCATCGGAACTGCTCAAGGATGCGTACATCGTTTTCATACAGCAAACGAATATCATCGATGCCTGTACGCATCATCACGACACGCTCAACTCCAAAACCAAACGCAAATCCCGAGTACACCTCTGGATCAATGCCACATGCACGAAGAACAGACGGATGCACCATGCCACACCCACAGATCTCCAACCAGCCACTATGCTTGCACACCCGACATCCTTGACCAGAACACAAGAAGCACGTCATGTCTACTTCCGCACTGGGTTCGGTAAATGGGAAGTACGATGTGCGGAAGCGAAACTCTGCCGATTCGTTATAGAACCGACGTGCAAACGACATGATCGTTCCCTTAAGATCGGCCATCGTTACGTGTTTGTCGATGTACAGCCCTTCCACTTGGTGGAACTCGGCCAGGGAACGAGCACTCACAGCTTCGTTCCTGTACACACGTCCCGGCATGATACACCGAATTGGGGGCGGTGTGGACTGCATTACGCGCACTTGGACGCTGGACGTATGCGTCCGCAGCAGGATGTCTCCGCGATCTGCTGCTTCAACGAAAAACGTATCTTGCATGTCTCGTGCAGGGTGGTCAGGCGGAAAGTTGAGTAACCCGAAATTGTGGGCGTCATCCTCCACTTCGCCCCCTTCCGCCACCTCGAAACCCATGGAACTGAAAATACCAATGATGTCATTCACCGTCTGGGTGATCGGGTGTATTGAACCAGAACTTGGTCTGCGTGACGGTAGCGTGACGTCAACACGCTGAACCTTCTGCTGATGAGCGAACGAGGATTCCAGCTGGTCGAATCTGTTTTCTACCCACGTACGGAGCTCATTGAGGGCCTTACCAACAGTTGGTTTGTCCTCTTTCGGTACCGAACGCAGTTGATCCACAAGGCCTTGAAGTGTACCTTTCTTGACCAAGTGACGCAGACGTAATGCCTCGAGATCGTCGGCACTCTGTACGGCGCGAAACTCATCGTCAAGGAGTGATCGCAGAGAATCTATCTGCTCCAGCATCATGATCTCCGAAAAATGGGTCCGTTACAAATATGGCACATAGAAAAGGGCGACTGAACTGCGTTCGTCGCCCCTTGAGTCGCCTCATGTCTTTCTGACGGTGCGTGTTCTTCCTACGAACCTTGGCTACGACACCTGCTTGACAATCGTAGCAAACACCTCAGGCTGGTTCATCGCCAGGTCGGCGAGGACCTTGCGGTTGATTTGAATGTTGTGTTGCTTCAGACCGTGCATCAAGCGCGAGTATGTGGTACCATTTAAACGGGCACCGGCATTGATGCGGACAATCCACAGCTGGCGGAATGTGCGCTTTTTGTTGCGACGGTCACGGTAGGCGTACTGTAGACCCTTCTCAACGTGGGTTTTGACAATCGTCCATACCTTCGATCTGGCGCCCCAGTAGCCTTTTGCAAGCTTGTAGTATTTCTTCTTCTTCTGAAGCGCCGTTGCTTTGTTGACTGCACGTGGCATGACAAACCTCCTGTATGAACCACCGGGAGAACGGCTTCCCCGTGTGGTGTGATAAAAAATGCGTTACCGCAGTGCTAGTGCACGCATGACGCCTTGCTCATTGTGCGGATGAACTAACGTGTCGCTCCGCAGCTGACGCTTACGCTTCCGCGTCTTGCTCGTGAGGATATGGCTACGATTGGCCTTTTGGCGCTTGATCGAACCATTTCCCGTGAGCTTGAACCGCTTCTTCGCAGCAGATACCGTGCGCATTTTAGGCATGGTAGATCCTTCACTCGAAAAACATTATTGAGAATCACCAGTGGGTTCCACTGGTCGTTGTGGTTTATCCTTCTTCTTCTCCTTCTTCACGTCGGGCGCAAGTGTCACACTCAGCACACGACCCTCGGTACGCATATCCTGGTCGACCTTCGATACCTCCACCAGTCCGTCAATGAACTTTTGCAGGAGCTCGCGTCCCAAATCTTGGTGCACGATCTCCCGACCGCGGAAGAAGACGGTCGCTTTTACCTTATGACCTTGCTCGAGAAACTCTTTCGCATGGCGCGTCTTGAAGTCTAGGTCATGCGTATCGGTACCGGCCCGTAATCGAATCTCCTTCAGCTCCTTTTGATGCTGTGCCTTCTTCTGCGCCTTTTCTCGTTTCTGCTGTTCATACGAGAACTTGCCGTAATCGATGATTTTGCACACCGGAGGAACAGCTTGGGGGGCAATCAGGACGAGATCCATCTCGCGATCCCGAGCCGCCTGCAGCGCATCACGTCGACTCAAAACGCCCATTTGGCCGCCCTCTTCATCAACAACTCGAAGCTCTGAGGCTGTAATCTCCTCGTTGATCTTGTGTTTTCGTTGTAGCTCGGGACGCGGCATGGGACCACGGAAGTAGGGACGACGCAAATGATTACCTATGAAGTGGCACAAACGACCAGGCCTCCGGAGCGGAAACCCAGACAAACAACAAACATACGGGAAAATACCCCGCCTACCAAGGCCCCTTGCCAATCACCTGGCAATGTAATTTTGCGCCTCTTGTTTCGTCACCAGTCCCCTTATGAGCAATACAACCGACGACGTCCTCCACTCGATCGAGCAGGCAGGAAAACGCAACCACACAGTACCGGCATCCATGCCAGTTCTGCCATTGCGAGACATTGTCATTTTCCCTCACATGATCTTTCCGGTGTTGATCGGACGTCCGTCATCGCTGAAGGCCGTTGCCAATGCCTTGGAAGGTGACAAGTACGTGCTACTGGTATCACAGCACCAGTCGCAGGTCGACGAGCCTACCTTCAACGATCTCTACCAGCATGGAACGGTTGCCAAGATTCTCCAGGTATTGCGTCTTCCGAACAACCTGCTAAAGGTACTAGTGGAGGGAATGCTTCCGGCTCGTATCGGCACGAGTTTGAAGACTGATCCATACCTGGAGGCTGAAGTTCATCCGATCTCTGTGTCTGCCACCGGAACCGATGGGCAGGAACAACAGCTCAAGGCTTTGATGCGCCATGCCGACGACCTGTTCACGGACTACGTCAAGCATCATCGTCAGCTCCCGCCAGAGGTATTGGCCGCATACGAGAACCTTGATGACCCCATTCGAAAACTGTACTACGCCGCGGCGAATGTCCAGCAAAAGGTGGAGGTGAAGCAGCGCATCCTGTCAGCGGAGACGCTCCACGATCAGTATCTAGAGCTGGTGCAACTGCTTACAAGTGAGTTGGAGATGCTGAAACTTGAAAGTGAGATCGACTCCAAGGTTCAGGATCAGATTGCAAAGTCGCAACGCAAGTACTTTATTCAGGAACAGATCCGCGCCCTGCAACACGAGCTTGGCGAAGAGGACGACGGTGGGCCTGAGTTAGCGGCTCTCCGCGAGAACCTCGAGACAGCCGGTTTGCCGGAGGCCGTACATACGAAGGTCATGGAGGAGTTTGAGCGGCTCAAGAAAACGCCGTCCATGTCGCCAGAGTTTTCCGTCAATCGTACATGGCTCGAGACAGTAGCTGCTACACCGTGGTCCCAGCGCAGCCCGGACTCTCTTGATGTGCGCCACGTGCGAACCATCCTCGATCAGGATCACTACGATTTGTCCAAGCCCAAGGATCGTATCGTTGAGTACATCAGTGTGCTCAATCTCGTGGGTTCAATGAAAGGGCAGATCCTCTGTTTTGTTGGCCCTCCGGGTGTGGGCAAGACGTCCCTTGCCACGTCGATCGCACGAGCACTGGGCCGACAGTTCGTGCGAATCTCTCTGGGTGGTGTACGCGATGAAGCCGAGATTCGAGGACATCGTCGCACCTATATCGGGGCAATGCCCGGCAAGATCATTCAAGCAATGAAACGAGCTGGAACGGTAAATCCCGTGATCTTGCTCGATGAAGTCGACAAAATGTCGATGGACTTCCGTGGCGATCCTTCATCGGCCCTCCTCGAAGTTCTCGATCCAGAACAAAACACCTCCTTCAATGACCACTACTTGGAAGTTGACTACGATCTGTCCAACGTGCTGTTTATTGCCACGGCCAACGTGCTCTACGACATTCCAGCTCCCCTGTTGGATCGTCTGGAAGTGATTCAACTATCGAGCTACCTTGAGAACGACAAGGTGCAGATTGCTCAGCACCACATCCTGCCGAAATTGCTGGAGCGGCATGGACTGTCGGACTTCAAAATCACTTTTACCGATAAGGCAATCCTCCGCATTATTCGTGGCTACACTCGAGAATCTGGCGTACGAAACCTCGAGCGAGAAATGGCATCAGTCCTGAGAAAGGTGGCTGCAAGTGTTGTCGATCGCGTCTCGGAGCAAGCCGGCAGTATTGGGTCGTCGGCCGAGCTGCGGTCCACGTCGGCCTTCAAGAGCGTGCGTCGCAGAGCCGTAAAAATCACCGACCAGAACATTGAAACCTATCTCAAGGCTCCCCGTTTTAAAGAGAAGCCGACTGAACTATCGAACAAGGTGGGCGTTGCCACTGGATTGGCATGGACCTCGGTAGGGGGCGATACGCTGCCCGTTGAAGTAACATTCATGACCGGACCGGAGAAACTCACGCTAACGGGTCAACTTGGGGACGTGATGAAGGAGTCTGCAATGGCCGCCCTTTCCTACTTGCGAAGTCATGCGGCTACCCTAGGCCTAGCAGAAGACTTTGCCAAGGGTAAAGAGATTCACATCCACGTTCCTGAAGGTGCGATACCGAAGGATGGCCCGTCGGCCGGGATCACCATGACGCTCGCCCTGTATTCCGCTGCATCGGGAACGTCATTGCGTGGCGACGTAGCTATGACAGGCGAAGTGACACTGCGAGGAACAATCCTCCCAATCGGTGGCCTCAACGAGAAGTTACTCGCTGCAAAGCGTGCCGGCACAACAACGGTACTCATCCCAGAGGGTAATCGGACGGACGTTCAGGAACTGGATGCAGGTGTGACTGATGGACTGACCATCGTGTTTGTCTCCAGCATCGAAGAAGCACTGCCGATTGCCGTGCATCGTAAGACTCCGCGCAGTCGTGCAACATCCAAGTAGTAGAAGGACCTCCGCTCCTTGCACGTTTCCCAGTTTGACGTATCTTTGCTGATTCGTGGCAAGTTTATGCACAGCTGTGCTTGAACATCACCCGTTCGACTTCATCAAGACTCTCCAACAAGACTTTTGCGCAGTAGAGGATACCATGGCTAAAAAAGGCAGTCGCGTGATCATCACGCTTGAGTGTACCGAAGCAAAGAAGGAAGGCAAGCCAGCCTCCCGGTACACGACCATGAAAAACAAGATGAATACCACGGAGCGATTGGAACTGAAGAAGTACAATCCGTTCCTGCGCCGTCACACGGTGCACAAAGAGATTCGTTGATTCTCTGCGCCGTTTTCCCTACTCGTCGGCAACCGCTGACGGTCTGATACGATCGATCTTGCGAGCCACAGCTGTTGCAAGGTCGATACCTGCTGCGTTGCAGAAGTTCATCAGCGAGATGAGGACGTCAGCTGCTTCATCTGCCCGGTGGTCGTAGTCGATGTCCGACCCTCTCCATCGTTTCTTCTCGATATTGGCCAACTCCCCTGCCTCTCCACACAGCTCAAGAGCAAAGAACTCTGAAGGCCGCTCGATGAAGGCCCTGCGTTGATATGCATCAAAGTCTGCCTGCACGACGGCGAGGCACTCGCTGACGTGCTGTTGTAGTTGCTGACGCAGCTCCGGGATCGTCATCGGAATCGTCATCGAACATCTCCGTTGTTAGGATCATCGACACCATTACTCAACGCTGAATCAGCGTCGGGTTCTCGCATTCGGTAACCAACGCCCCGAATGCTCTGTACGAGCTGAGGTCGGTCTGGATGTTCAATCTTCTGCCTCAACCGTTTGATGTAGACGTCGATGATGTTCGACTCTGGGTCGAAGTTGTGTTTCCAGACATGTTGCATGATGAGTGAGCGACTCAGGACCCGCTCCTTGTTCCGCATCAGATACTCGAGCAAGGCATACTCTTTTGTCGTCAGCTCGATCTCCTGGTCGTCACGGTAGGCAAAATGAGACACCAGATCAAGTGTGAGGGGGCCGCAAGAAAGTTTCGTCGTTTTCTCTGTCGTCGTTCGACGGAGGATCGACCGCAGTCTGGCTGCCAACTCCTCAAAGTGAAATGGTTTGGCAAGGTAGTCATCAGCTCCCAAGTCCAATCCTTGCACCCGGTCTTCCGTGGTACCACGAGCGGTGAGCATCAGTACTGGCGTTGCATGACCAGCAGTGCGCAATCGAGACAGGACCTCGAATCCATCCATCTTTGGTAGCATCACGTCGAGTACGATGGCATCATACCCTCCAGCGGTAGCCATGCTGAGTCCTAGCTCACCGTCAGCTGCCGTATCTACCAGATACCGTTCTTCTTCAAGACCGCGCTTGATGAAGGATGCAACTTTCCGCTCATCTTCGATCACAAGAATTCTCATAGTCTGAAGAACCTCCGATATTTGCTTATGCCTTGGTCACACATCACCGGACAACATCGCGCTAGTGCGATGTTACAGCTATCCCTCGTCCAGAGACGGATACCTCAAGCGCTGTTACTCATCGGTGATGATGGGGCTGGTACCGTGGCCCTTGCCCTTGAACTGGCGCGTACGCTTTTGTGTGAAGCTCCACACATCACGGAGCGAACATACGACAGGTGTGGAGATTGTCACTCATGCCGTCAGTCGGCACAGTTGCAGCATCCTAATCTCCAGTTCGTGCTCCCGCTTCCAGCGGGCAAGGCCGCGTCGGAAGGCGAACTCACGACGGCATTGGTTGAGGAATGGCGGGATGTGGTGTCCGAAGTTTCGATCGATCCGTACGTCCCACTTCGTCTTCAACAGGCTTCTGCCATACGCATTGGGCAGATACGCGAGTTAAAACGCATGTTGGCCATGTCGTCGGCTGCTGGAGGCCGGCGGGTTGTGATCTTGCATCATGCCGATGACATGAATACTGAGGCGGCGAACGCCTTCCTCAAAACACTCGAAGAGCCCCATACTGATGTAACACTACTCCTCACCTGCGAACGGCCTGAAGTCCTCCTGCCCACGATACGTTCGCGGTGTCAGGAGTTGATCATTCCTCCTATTGCGGATGAAGATCTCACACGCTACCTCATCAAGTCGGAGTCCCTTGCTGAACAAGAGGCACGGCTTGTTACGGCATTTGCTCAAGGTTCGCTGTACCGGGCTCGCCGCATGGCACAGGAGCAGGTAAGCGATGAGCGCCGGCTGGCCTTGGAGTTGCTGCGTACGGCACTACGAGGAAAAGACTACCGCATAGACCTTGTGACACTGGTCGATCACATCTGCGAAGGCAAACAACGTGATCGCGTGGACAACGTGTTGTCGCTGTTGAGTGTGTGGCTTCGCGACGCTCGTTGTGTGGCCGTGTCCGAGCATCACGCCACGCTGGTGAACTCCGATCAGTACGATGCACTACTCCGGTTCTCTCAAGGTTTTGGCCAGGCTGACTTTGATCAGGCACTGTCTGTACTTGAAGAGGCTGCCGCAGACATCCATCGCAACGTCGCGCTTCCCCTTCTCTTGCTTAGCTGTGCTCTGCAGTTGCGAAGAGTGTTTGCTGCCGCACGCCAAGGATCGCCAACACCATCGTCTCACCCGGTTGCAGTGTGACGGTAAGTGTAGGAGGGGTCCAGTGCACATCCTTATGGACCGCAACCGCCTGCACGCGCGCGGGCAAGACACATGTCCACGTGACAGGTTGCAGTGTGGCATTCCAGCAGAACAAGACACCCCGTGAACACTTCTCGACCCATCTGATGTACGCCGGAACGGCAGCGTTATCTTCAAGTGCATCAATAGTATCGAAGGTGGAGAATCGACTCACTACATCTAAAGCACGGAACGCTCGGAATCGATGTATGAACTCGGCAGGAGTGGCATGATCCCATCGCAGTGGTGCATCCGAAAACAACGGCAAATCATGTGGTTCCCACTGCAGACGTTCTTCTTCGCTAAACCCCAGACCTGTGTTGACGGGAGTCGTTTCACCAAGCTCCATCCCGGCATGGAGAACACATACCGTACGTGGTAGACCCTGGAGAAACAGCCACAAACCTTGCCCATGTGCGACGCTTCCCCACGCTGAACATGCGCGCGGAGTGTTATGGGTTTCCGGCGTTGCAAACACGTACTGTGCAGGTGCCGCGACGGCATAGTCACGGATCATTTGCCAGACTGCCTCAACAGAAGGTTCCAGTAGCGGAAGAAATCCCACGACGGCATCGTACATCTTGGCGTCTTCTGACGCATCCGGGACGAAACTCTCAGAAATCACCAGAGCGTCCGGACGAATGCGACGAAGCGATCCAATCACTTCGCGGGCGAGATCCTTTGGCAACGCATGTCCCATGTCGATGGTGGTTCCGTCCAGGTTGAGCATGCGCATCATGGTTGGGATGATGGCGGCGATGGTGTTCCACAGCGATGTGCGCCGGTAGTCCTCCTGATCCAGTTCAGCATCGTACATGCGGATAGTGTTGTAGGCCATGTAGTTAAAGCGCGGATGATCGTGCAGCTTGAGGTATGTGACATCCGACCATGCCGGTTGTGGATCATCGACCGGCCAATCGGCAAATGCCGGTGGAATCCGAACGATACGTTCGTACGCTCCGAATCCCTTCCACCCATGACCATCGCGCTCCAGACGCCACGGTGGTGGCGCAAACTGGTTGGTGTACGTTGGAGGAGGTGATGGTAACTGGCGGAAGATCTTGTGCTCTACCATGTCATGGAGACGAGTGATATCCTCCGCGTGAAACTCGGGAGCACGGAAGCCACCATCGGCGGCTACGCGTTCCTCATCAATCCAGTAGAACCATTCAGGATGCTGTGCTACGAGATCGGAATCGAGACTCGCCGTGCGTAGCACTCCCTCTACGAGAACCCTGATACCTACGTGATGGCACATCTCAACACACAACCGAGCCTGGTCTTCTATGGAAAGTGCAATCTTTGGCTCTGCCAACATCGGATCAAGATGCAACGGATGTTTCACAGCATAGGGAGAACCAAGCGTTCCCTTTCTGCCAATCACACCGATCTCCGTGATGGGAAGGAGGGAGATCGTCGTCACCCCCTGTTCCAGGAGATATGGTAGCAGGGCGACCAGCTTCATAAACGTTCCGGTTGAACGCCAGCCACCATGACCGCAGGCGGCTCCATGATCATACGACGTTACATGACGCACCGAGGCAGAATACACGACGAGCCCTTCCATCGACGCATGATCATACAATCGTGATCCGCCGTTCATGGCCATTGTTCGAATGTGTGTTAACTGATGAAGTAGGTACTCTGCACCTGATCGAAACACGACCGGATGCGTTGTGCCCACCCATGCACCGGGTACGGTATACGGATGATCGTCACTAGGAACGAGATCCTCAAGAAGCTGGATGACTGTTCGCTGGAGTGGTGTCGTCATGGAAATAGTGATAAACAGATTCAGCGCGGCTCAGACCGACACACTGTTCGAGGTCACCCAGTGTTGCTTCCCGTACCCGCTCTACAGATCCAAAGTGGATCAACAAGTGTTCGGCTGTCTTCGTACCGATACCAGGAATCTGTGTGAGTTCCGTCTGTAGCGTGCGCTTGCTCCGTAGCGTTCGATGATACTGAACGGCAAAACGATGTGCCTCATCTCGCGCCTGCTGCAACAAGCGTAAACTGGACGATGTCCTCGGTAGGATGATTGGATCGGACTGATCTGGTACAAACACCTCCTCGAGACGTTTTGCTAAAGCGACAACAGCCAAACCGCCATCGCGTCCCAATTCGCGAAGCACAGACATGGCTGCAGAGAGTTGCCCCTTGCCTCCGTCGATGACCAGCAGATCAGGCGTATCGCTGTCGTCAGTATGGGCAAAACGACGCTTAAGGACTTCCTTCATGGCTTCGAAGTCGTTGTTGTACTCAACACTCTGCATCTTGTAACGTCGGTACTCGGATTTCCGCGGCTTTCCATCGATAAACACCACCCGGGAGGACACATACTCCGAGCCCTGCATGTGGCTGTTATCGTAGCACTCAATCCGACGTGGCATCTTCTGCAAACGAAGATCACGCTGCAAGGAGAGCACGGCGCGCGGCAACGATTGGTCCTTTTGGGCAGCACGGAGCAAGTATTCACGCAGTTCAAGATCCGCATTCGTGAGAGCGAGTTGAACCAGCTTGCGTTTATCACCGATGCGCGGAACACCAAGATCTACCTTGATTCCGCGATGAGCAAAGAACGACTGCATGATGTCTGGATCTGGCAACTCCCACGGCAGTAAAATCTCCCGTGGTATCTCAGTCCGTTCAAGGTACCATTGTTCCAGCGTCGATTCAAGAAGGTCGGCATCCGAGATGTCCTCACATCGTGGGATCATGAACTGACGCTTCCCGACCAACCTCCCTTCACGGACCTCTAGTACCGTAGCACATGCGGTAGGGCCGATGCGTGCAATGGCAAACACATCACGATCGATGTCATCGGACGATACCACCTTCTGTTTTGCTGAGTATTCTCTGAGTTTCTCTAGGCGTCGACGAATCACCTCAGCATCTTCAAAACGGAGTTGCGTGGCCAACGCATGCATGTGCTGCTCAAGTTGCTGCTCCACGACGCGCGTTCTACCAGAGAGAATACTCATTGCGTGTTTGATGTGCACATTGTAGGCCGCCTGGGATACATATCCCTCACAAGGTCCCTCACACTTCTTGATGTGATAATCGAGGCATACCTTAAATCGACCGGCAGCAATCGCATCTGTTGTCAATGCAAGGTCGCACGACCGCAGGGGAAACAACGAGCGAAGCGTCTTCAGTACGTAGTGCACGTAGGTTCCATCCGAGTACGGGCCATAGTACGTACTCCCGTCACGCAACAGACGCCGTGTCTTGAAGATTCGGGGGAATGGTTCCGCTGTGACGCAGATGTAGGGATAGGTTTTGTCATCGCGAAGCAGAATGTTGTACTTCGGCCGGTGCTCCTTGATCAAGGTGTTCTCAAGCAGCAGCGCCTCAGGTTCCGTATCCGTCAGGATGACGTCAACGTCGGCAATGTGCTTCTGCAAGGCTCGTGTCTTTGCGTCTGCGGGTCTACCCTCCTGAAAGTAACTCTTTACGCGTGCTCTCAGGTTTTTCGCCTTTCCCACATACAGGATCACTCCGGCACTGTTTCGATGCAGGTACACGCCGGGCGACGTCGGCAGCCGTGATACTTTTTGGAGTAACTCTTCCCGATCCATGATCCAAAATATGGACTCTGTTGATCGTGCCGACACGTATATTGACAGGCACACAGGAGATTGTATGAGCGCCCCTTCTACCGAACGAATCGCATCCATTGAACAGGTTGCAGCCGAGCTCAAGGAAGCTGCTGCCTTCATCGGTTCGCGTGTGGTCAACCGAGAGGAAGTCATCGAGCAGGCGTTCTGCGCCCTCCTAACCGCTGAGCACGTCCTGTTGCAGAGTCGGACCGGAGCCGGCAAGTCGTTATTGGCTGAACAGATCTTCAACATGTTTGAGGGAGCTCGGACATTTCGGGTCCAAGCCAGCAAGGAGCAACAGCCCGACACCTACTTTGGTGGTCTGGATCTCGACGAACTCAAGAGAGGCCGGATCATCCACAACACCATGGGATCACTGGTTGAAAGCGAGTTCGGCTTCATCGATGAGATCTTCGATGCGAACGATTTCACCCTTCGAGCACTGCTTTCTCTGTTGAATGAGCGACGTCTGCTTCGTGGAGTTCAAGATGTACCTTCGCCGCTACACACCGTGATTGCGGCAACGAACTACCTACGCGTATCGGAGGTCACAGAAGCCCTTCTGGACCGCTTCATGTTCAAGGCAGTGATCCTACCTGATAAGGATCCGTTCATTCAGTACAAGATTTCGCAACAGTATTTACAGCACGGTGGTAAAACCATCGAACCACCAGCTCGTATTTCCTATGCCCGACTGCAGAGTCTCCACGATATCATTCGTGGCAGGTCCGACGAGTTTAGTATCCGTGTGAGTAATGAGCTGCTCTACTTCACGAATATTACCATTCGTCAGTTTGAGTTTCTGCGCAATCGGCAGGCTGCCGACAAGCGGTCGGCCGGAGCCGGTGCTGATTTCTACATCTCACCTCGTACCCAGGCTAAGTCCCTTGACCTCCTCCGTGCCTTGGCACTCCTCAAAGGTCGTTCCGAGGTTGTTCATGACGATGCCAGTCGACTCTACTTCATCTTTGCAACCGTCGGACTTCCAGAAGAAGTGGCACTGTTCAAAAAGGCCTACACCACGGTGTTGAATTCACTTACGGCCTCTCGAGGGTTCGATCAGATTACTATGCTACTTGATTTCGCGGACGTTGTCGAGCGCCTACGTCAAGAGCCACATCGTGTGAAGCAACCCTTGTCGCAGTTCTCAACGGACCACGTTCGTCGCTCGTTCTTTGAGTGGATCAAAGAGAAGTTTGGCTCCGAGCAACCTCAGGATCACAATCGCATGGTTCTGGAGCAATTCCTGACAGACTTTGTACCCGTGTGTGATGAAGTCCGTGAGCTCAAACACTCGGTGGAGATGATGCTACAGCAGGCACTCATCACCATCGAGCGTGAGTTGCAACGTCAGCAGTAGCGAGATCATCATGTCGCGCGCCCTCATCGAATCGTCGGCCTTTTTCAAGCAGATGGAGGAGTTTGGCTTCTTCGACACTGTTGAAGAACACTTGCCAGACGAATTCACCATGATCTACGAGATTGCGCGCATTCTCGATAGTACTGAGCACGGCATCGCACAAGCTCTAGCTCCTGTGATGGTACTCTCTGGCTCCAACGACCGTGACCACTCACTCGATCTTCATCCAATTCCTCAAGTGGCCGATGCTGAAGAGTACGAGGCAGACCTCATTCGCAGCGTGACAGAGCTACAGCGGATCTATCCCTATCAGCACCTTCTTCCTGAGCCAGTGTTTTTGCAACGGGTTGCCGAGCGATCACTATGGATGCCTCGGCCAAGGGTGCCGAAGAACTATCGCTATCAATCCGACTCGGACCGGTTCGCCCCAGACGATCGAAAGCAGAAGGTGTATGTCCTATTCGACACCTCCAGCTCGATGCGGCAGCACTATCGGATCCACCTCGCACGAGCCATCACGTACCTTTTTCTGCAACGTAATCAGCGAGAGTTGGGTACGATCTTTTTTCGAACGTTCGATTTGACGGTCGGAGAACTGCGCTCCGCACGGGATGTACCGGGCTATGATCAACTCATCAGCGACGTCATGCACGTGCGTGCTCTCGGCAACGGCACAGCATTGCAGAGGGCTCTCGAACAGGCCATCGACGACATCTCCCACGAGTCGATGCTTTCAGACACGCAGATCTTGGTGATCACCGATGGTGTTGCACACGTAGACGTCGATGCCTTGCGAGCAAGGATGGGGTCATCCATCACGGTCAATACTGTCAAGATTGGCCATTCACGGATGCATGTCGATGCCAAGATCATCGAAGATCAGGTCTACCATTCATCGTCGGAAGACGCGATGCGCCTTCGTGCCCTTCTCGACCAGCGACACCAGTTGGAATCATCCCTTCGAGTGGCCTCTGGTAACATGCGTTCTGAGAGCATCAAGAGTCAACTTGGACTTGTTGAACGGCAGATCTCCTCGCTCATGGATCGCCTCAGTGCACACGTAGAAACCAGCTACGGACTCGAGATACAACAGCTCAGCTCGGTGTATGTCGAAATCGATGATATCTCGGCTCGTGAAATGTTCTCGTTGCCGGAGGAACAGGTGGCAGAGTTGGAGCAGCTGGCAGAGGCACTACTCCATGAGTTACGCACGGAGCATCTGATTGAGGACATCAAGCGTGCTGCCATCCTCTACGACCACCTCTACCTCTTGATGGAGTACAACACCGTAGATGCGCCACGACTGGAACACGTTGCCCGTGAACTCGAATCCATGCTTGATCAGATTCTCAACCGTCCGGCTAACGATGCAGCATCCCTCTCGATCTCAGAAATGGAACGCATGCAGGTGCGTCACATGCTGGAAGGGAGCGTCTCCTCCGGTGGCATGTCGCTTGCTCGACTCCTCCACATGTTCTGGATACGCTTCCAGCGCTGGCTCGCCACGAAACGGCAAGATCGATTGTTCTTCAAGATGCTCCATAGGCGCATCAATAAACGTCCGGTTGGGCGCTAGTCGACGTTCACATCAGGCGGGTGTACCGTTGATCGGCCAATGGAATGATACTCGAAGCCCTCAGCCTGCATCTCGTCGAGGGTGTACAGATTACGACCATCAAAGATGAGCGGTCGCGTCATCGTCGAACGAAGCTTTCCAAAGTTTGGATTCCGGAACTCATTCCACTCCGTCGCAATCACGAGCACATCGGCGTCGACGACGGCATCGTACATCGTATCAGCATAACGGATACGATCGCCATAGATCCGTTCCACATTCTCGCGTGCCTCTGGGTCGTAGGCATGAATCCGTGCGCCGTCCGCCAGGAGAGCATTGATCACCGTAAATGATGGTGCTTCGCGCACATCGTCGGTGTTTGGCTTAAAGGCCAACCCCCATATCGCCACATCGCGCCCTTCTAACTTGTGATCGAATCGGTGACGCAGGCGCTCGATGAATCGGTCGGCCTGGTGGCGATTCACCACTTGGGTTGCTTCGACGATCTCTAGGGGCGTATCCATGGCACGTGCCGAGTGGATAATGGCCTGCACATCCTTGGGGAAACACGAGCCACCATACCCCAAGCCAGCAAACAGGAACCGGCGTCCGATACGATCATCTGATCCGATGCCCAGACGGACATTCTCGATATCAGCACCCACACGTTCGCAGTACTCGGACAGATCGTTCATGAATGAGATCTTCACGGCCAGAAACGCATTAGCTGCATACTTGGCAACTTCGGCACTCCTCTCGTCGAAGACATAGATCGGGGAACCTCCGCGCACGAAGGGTTGATACAGGTCCCTCATGATTTCACGCGCATACGGATCCTGAGTTCCTACGATCACCCTACCCGGCTTCATGAAATCCTCAACAGCAAAACCCTCGCGCAGGAACTCCGGGTTACTCACCACGTAGAGATCACGCTCCGGAGCAATGGCCTGCATGATATCCCGCACACGTTGCGTGGTTCCCACCGGAACCGTGCTCTTGTTGACAATGATCCGTGGTTCAGTAATGTTATACTGTTCCACGATACGTGCCAATTCGGCAGCTACGTGCTCTACGGCAGCAAGGTCGGCCTGACCATCCTTACCTGGAGGAGTAGGCAGACAGAGCATGATGATGGAACATGTTGTAACGGCTTCATGCAGATCAAGCGTGAAACGGATACGCTGCTCTCGCACATTTCGCTCGAGAACCTGATCCAGTCCTCTCTCGTAGATCGTTGGGATTCCAGCCGAAAGCATCTCTACCTTAGCTGGGTCGACGTCGACACACACAACTGTGTTTCCAACCTCTGCGAGGCACGTACCCGTCACGAGACCGACATATCCGGTTCCGATGACGCCAATGGTATACGACATAGACTCTTTCGAAATGCGATGAGAGACAATTACTGCAAGCCGGAGGATAACACGACGGCTACAAAAATCAGGACAATCACCACAGTGACAAACAGTGCAAGCTTCACAATACGTTTCACCAAGGCGAAAGCAAGGAGTACCAATGCTATCCAGATTACCACTTGTGTAAGTCGAGGGAGACTGTGGTATATCTCGAGAATGTCCTGCATTTACGACCCCCTGAACACAAATGTGATGGTACCTTCCATATCGTCGCGGGAGTTCAGCGGATTGAACCGCCACTGCCGCAGTGCATGGCTTGCTGCCTGGTCAGCGGCGGGGTTGCCGCCTTTCCGCACAGGAACAACCATACTCACCGACCCGTCGGGACGTACACGAAAACGCAGGCGTACTTCCGTGTTCATCGTTCCTGGGGGGAACATGGGTTTGACCTTGTGTAGGACAATGCGATTACCACCTCCACCCCAGTCGATATCCCCGTACCCTAGCCCCTTCCCTTTTCCAGCTCCCACTAAACCGAGGCCTGTTCCATTCTGGTCCCCGGAGCCACCACCAACAGTAACAGCTCCGTCCTTCGAGGCGGTATCCCCTTTGGGTGCACCGACATCTGGTACTGCCTGAAGGTTGGTTGATTGAGAAAGGTCGTTCGCAGGAGATGATCGAGACGATGCAGCAGCCTTCGATGCGTCAGTGAGAGGGTCCTTTGGGACTGCTCCACGCTGAGCGGCACCCTCCGCGGCAAGGTTCCCTTTGCGCTGGCCAGTGCCGTCGCCGTCACCTAGGATCAAGACCGTCAAGGGCGTTGTTGGAGGGAGTGGCCTCGATGTAGGGGGCTCGACGCGTGTACACTTCGACACCAACATGATCACAACGAGCACGAGCACTGCAGCAGCATAGCCCTTCAGTGCATTCGGACTCCAGACAAGCTGTACTTGTAAGGTGGAGTGATCACGATCGATGTTCATCGTACGCGGGCGATCCATGGCTGACGAAATCCACGACGCAGCGCCTCGGCCTCGGCCTCAACTCTCGACGAAAACCGACCAAACCGCACGCGATACCACGTTTCTCCCTTGAGCTCTTGCTCGGTGAGATAGGCATCATTCACCTGTTGCTGCTCCAATCGCTTCAGCCACTCGTCGGCATCTTGCCGCGATGGACTGCTGAAGACCTGTACAACGTATACTGCAGCTGCATCGCTGCTGGTTGTTGTTGGTGCTTGAACGCGCGTGGGCTTGGATGCTGGGGCTGGTGCCGGTTTGGTGTCCGGTTTGGTGACTGGTGTTGTAGTTGGTTTCGGAGTAGCACGTGGAGCTGGGTCCGAAACCTTCTCCGCGGGAGGCGTCTCACCATAGAGTGCCGACACTGCTGCTGGTTGATGCTCGGCAGAAGCCACCACGTCATCCGTTGTAAGGACTGAGTCTGGCGGTGCTACAGCCGGAGAGGTGGTATCACCACGGGTGCTATTTGTCGAAGGCGTTGTTGACGACGACGTATATGTGTCAATCGGTCGGAAGGCAATGTCCTCGATCGACGGCTTACTCTGGAAGTAGATCAGACTACCACCGATAGCAATGATCAGCACGATCAGTGCCAAGGCCATAGCTCCGATCATAAGCGTTGGAGATCGTCGCCTATCCGTGCGATGTCCAGTGCCCTGCTCTGATAATGGCGCTATTGGGGGCTCTGTATGGATGCGCCTACGCCCACCTGCTTCTGGCTGTGAGGCGTCTGGTGATTTGAAGCCTCCCGACGATGAGCCGTCGGAGAATTCAGTGTCGTCCCATGAGGGTCCGTTTGCAGACATATCTACATCCTCCAAAGTATACCAGCCGACAAGAAGAAGCTTCGCTCTCGATAGCCTTCCCACAGGAACATCGTACTACCAACCAGGTTCCTACCCTGTAACGTCACATCGAGTATCGACGACAGTGTGTATGAGGCGTCCAGCTTGACGTCGATGAAGCCAGCGAGCTGACGCGTGTGTTCTAGGTCAGCCCACCGATCTCCAACATACACAAGAGCAAGGTTGGTCTTGAACGCAGTAGTCCATTGATGATCGTACCCCACCGACACCTCGGCCAAAGGCACATAGGGCTGTTGTGCGTAGTCATCGATCGTAGCCATCGTGAACCTACCATCGATGGTGAGTGCATCGGTAGAAGAGAACACCCAACGGGCGTCCCCTGCGAGACGAATCGTGGTAGCCTGAAGGTAGGAAAGGTCAAACAATCCGCCCCCGGCATTCACCCATACGGGGGTACGTTCAGTCCGTCCGGCTTCTATCGAGAGTGTAGCACCCACAGTCATCGTAGGATGCCACTCGACACCTGCACGGATGCGAGCGAGGTCGTACGAAGCATCGATCCTTGCGGTATCAGACAGGTAAGGATTCTCTGCAAGGAGTTCCTCATGCTGACGGTTTTGCAGGCCAGAACGAATTGAACCATACACCGAGAATTCCGGTGACACCGGCAGACGGAGTTCACCATCGATTCCCAGACCGAATCGTGAATCTCCGGATGTGGACTCAAACCATTGCGGGCCGATCCTGACTGATGCGGTACCACCAATCCACGGCATGTCGTAGGAAGCCATGACCGAGATCCACGGATACGATCTGTCACCGAAGGATCGCACGGAGAGGTCCGCTTCTGCCGATACTCTTCCATCTGACCACGGGGTCCATACGCGAGCCTGTCCGTGCAAGATACTCGCCGTACGATGTTGATCCGCCGTGGCAAGTGCTCGCGTCGACCAATTCAGCGTGCCCTCAAAGGCGACGGAATCAACCATGCCCTGATTATGCACCGTCGCTGAAATCAGCTGTGTCGATCGCCGCGGGGAATTGGTCAGGGCATACAGACCGTAGTTGCGATGATCAGCCGTCACAGATGCCGTTGTCACACTTCCGCCGAAGAGAATGAACTTTTCCGGTGCAAGGTACGTGCTCATCAACCCAACATGCGCCTTCGTGTACTCCGCACCGGGCTGCCAGCCGGTACTTGCTTCGAAGCCCCCTACCAGATCGATGAGGTACCGATCGGCGTGCAGCGAATAGCCTCCATGCACGATAGGTGTGATGTAGTTTCCGATCCGCGCCTCGAGCCAACCAGGAACCCAGGCGTCCTGGTACTGATACTGTGGCCATGCCTGGCTAGTAAGTGGTGGCAATGGAGATTTCTGAAGCGGATTAATGGTATCCAACATTGCTGCTGTCAAACGGGGTGGTCGCGACGGGGCCTCCTTCGATCCACCAGGCACATCCACTGCGGCTGCACCTTCAATGATGATCTGTGGCAATTCGACTGGCTGATTCGGAGCCGATGAAGGCTGTGTTGGCTGCTGAGCGTGACCATACTCAGCGACGAACACGAACATCGTGACGATGATGATGACGGTGCGTTGAACTCTCATCGTTTACGCTCCAGTCGTTCCAAGCGCTCGATCCGTGCACCAGCAGTCTTACCGTAGTCATCCTCGGGATGCAACTGCTGGACGATTCGGTATACGTCCATTGCCGCGGAGCGGTCGTCGAGTTGTTCGTAGCACGCTCCAAGACCAATCAGGGCCAAGGTATACCAATCTTCCTGGCCAGCATACTCCTCACGTACCTTCGTGAAGATGTCTGCCGCTTCTTCCCACCGTCGCTGGCGAGCGAACATGTCGCCAATGTCGTACAGCGCGTTGGCTGCTACCAATGGGTTGACGGTGGTGCGCACAAGCGTTCCTAACTGCACCTGTGCCTGTTCGACTTTTCCAGCTCTGCGAAACGCCGTAGCCACCTGATAGCGCGACTGGTCGCCATACTCCGACCCCGGATATCGATCTGCGACATCAACGTATGTAGCAAGCGCTCGAGACGTATCGCCGCGCATGCGAAACAGCGTTGCACGTTGAAATCCCGCCCGCGAGGCTTGTGCAGAGTCGTCCACAAATGAGGTCATCACTGTTGCGTACAGCGAGTCGGCCATCTCTGCCTGGGCATGGTCCTCGTGGTATCGAGCCAGTTCCATCAGAGCACGTGGTACGTAACCACTCGTTGGAAACTTCTTCCGCAATTCAGACACGGCGCTTCGGGCTGGATCCAACTCATCCATCGACATGTAGGTCTGCGCAAGAAGGAACAGTGCCTCGTCGGTTCGTTGGGACGATGGAAACGCTGAAACATAGGCCCGTAACTCGGCGGCGGCTGTGCCATACTGAGCCCCGGTGTAGAAGATCTCTGCTTTCTTGAAAGCAAACTCCTCAGCAACACGAGAGTTGGGATTTGCTAAGATCAGGTCATCGGCTACTTTCACTGCCTCTTCGGTTCGCCCCATCCCGACCAAAGCCATCTGCATACTTCGAGCTGCCTCAGCAGCTAATGGGTGGGCTGGATACGACGCCAAGAGCCGACGGTACGTAGAAATGCTCTCCTCGACGTTGCCGAGATTATACTGCGCATCAGCAATCGTGTATAGGGCGCGCTCTGCATGGTCGCCATCTGGATACGCTTGGAGCAAGCGTTGAAACTCTACAATTGCCTCGGCATCTCGTTGTTGCTGGAAGGCAATCCATCCGATCAGAAACAGGGCATCGTCGGCCAATCGGCTCTTGGGATGTGTGCCAACAAACTGGCGGAGGATCGTCACAGCTGACTCGAATGTGCCGGCGAGGTACAGTGCTTTTCCGGCCTGATAACCGGCGTACTGACCAGCCTCGCTGCGGCTGCCGCGTGCAGAGGCTTCCTGATAGCGTTTCGCCGCCGCTGCATAATCCCGGAGGATGTAGAGTGCATCACCTAAACGGACCAAGGCATCCGTGATGTACAAGGACGTTGGATACGTCTCCACAAACCGCTCAAAGCTTCGCACAGCCTCACGAAGCCGCTTTCTTCGGAACTGCGTCCAGGCCAGACCATACATCGCCTCTTCGCGGCGCGTGCTAGCCGTCTGATCAAGCACCAATTCGTTGTACAGTTGTTCCGCATTCGACAGCAGGTTCTCGCGGTACATTGCCTCGGCAAGCCAAAACGTTGCCTCATCTCTCTGCGCATCGGTTGGGTGGTTGCCGAGATACGTGGTGAGTGCATTGATCGACTGACGTGCTTCACCAGCCTGAACCAGACAAATTCCTCGCTTCAACCGCGATTCAGCCAGATACCGGTCACGGTGAGGGAGGAAGGCGATGTTGGCACGTTCGGCCAAACTTCCTGCACGGGCATAGGCCCCTGCTGCGTCTACCCATCGCTGTTGTTCAATGCGTGTTGCTCCGAGCAACAACTCTGCACGAATCGTCGTAGACGCTTCCTCGGAAGCTCGAATAGATCTCTCGAGGGCCTGTGCTGCATCGGCGAATCTCCCGTCAGCGTACGCTAACTGCCCTACCTCCAACAACGCTTGGGCTCGGTACGCATAATCAGACCGAGCTCCCAAATCCAGGAGGATTTGGCGCGCCTCGGCACCACGACCCAAGCGAACTAGGCCGATCGCACGATACAACTGCGCCTGTTGCCGCACTGGGGATACTTCATCCGGAACGGAATCCAGAATGATAGAACATCCCTCCACGGCTCGTTCCGTTCGTTGCACTGACAAGTCAGCGAACGATCTCTGCAAGTACACGAGCATGCGATACGGTGAACTTCCATAACGCTCGAGGAACGCCGAACAGGAGTCGGACGCGCGTTCCACCATTCCCCGTCCTAACAGTGCCGTGATGCGCACGACCGATAACTCCTCAGCCAAGCGCAGCGTGGTAGTATCATGATGTGGCAACTGATCTTCTACACCGGTAAGGACATCAAGGCACCTCTCTGGCTGACCAAGTCGCAAGAGTAGCTGTGCTTCACGAATTCGGGCACGCACAGCGGCCACAGACCATCCGTATGCCGTTCGTACGTCGCGATAGGCGCGTTGAGCTTCGGCAATAGCTCCGTTACGCTCATGGACGACGCCAATCATGAGCAATGCAACGTCGGCATAGATGCCCACAGAATCGGCGCGAACGCAGGCCTGAAATGCCTCAATCGCTTCTCGGTAGGTACCCATGTTGGCTAGCGAAACACCGTCCCAGAAGGTAGCGAGGTGCTCAAGTGGTTGGTACGCCCTATCACCACGACGAAGTCGATCTGTGCGGGACTGCTGTGCACCTATCGCTAGTGAGGCGTGAGCCTGTGGAAACTGTTGTTCCTGCAGAGCCAACAATCCCCTCTCGATCATCGCCTTCGAAACGTGGGGCGACGATGGTCGCTCGGTGATCATCCTTTTGAGCACGTCATCTGCCATTGTAGGATAGCCGGAAACGCGATACATGGCACTGTGCTCGAGCCGAAGGGCATCACCGGCGGACGTGTGCTGTCGTTGATCGTTCTGCTGCAGTTGAAGGAGTGCCTTGCGCACTAACCCCTGAAGCATGTCGCTCAGCAGACGCCGCTCCTCATGCACGACTGCATGGTACGGGTGGTCAGTCACTTGTGCGAGGAGCTGCGCCGTAGCACCACTGCTGAGTGCCATGACACACACGAAAACTGCCGCGACCATGCACTGGACACGGCCACTGTTGCACCGGAGGCACCGGAGGATGGGAGCCCTTACCACACGTACTTCCTGATCATTGCTGCTCACAAATCTACAAAAGCCCCTTGAAGGTCTTGATCGTACTTTTGCTCTGACGCCTAAGAAAGGATCACCGTGTATCACGTACTGCTTTACTACCACTTTGTGGCCATTGACGACCCAGAACTACTCGCTTCCGAACAACGGGAGCAATGTGAGACACTGGGCTTGCGTGGCCGTATCCTTGTGGCACCTACGGGCATCAACGGTACGGTGTCGGGGCCTCGTGAGAGCTGTGATCACTACCGGCAATTGATGCTCGCCGATGAGCGTTTCGCGACGATGGTGTTCAAGGTGGATGAGGTGCCTTCCCACGTCTTCCAGCGACTCAGCGTGCGGGTCAAACCGGAGTTGGTTACGTTCCGCACAGCCACGCCACTGAATCCGGCACACCGAACTGGCACGCACCTCTCACCACGTGAATTCTATGAAATGCTGCAACGCGACGACGTTGTGGTGGTGGATGGACGGACTGATTACGAGTACGACCTCGGTCATTTCCGCGGGGCTCTTCGTCCTGATATCGCATCGTTTCGCGAGTTCCCTGCATGGATTGATGAACACCTCACCACTGTGCGTGATCGCCCCATTCTTACGTACTGCACCGGCGGAATTCGATGTGAACTTCTCACTGCCTACCTGTTGGAACAAGGTTACTCCGACGTGTACCAGCTAGATGGTGGGATTGTGTCGTACGGAAAAGATCCTGATGTGAAAGGGGCTCTCTGGGATGGAACCTGTTATGTTTTTGATGAACGCATTTCTGTAGACATCAATCACACTGATGATCGGCGTGTCGTTGGACGATGCTTCCATTGTGACGCCCCGACTGAGCGATATGTGAACTGCGCCAACCTCGACTGCCACAAACAGCATTTAAGTTGTGAACTGTGCGAGGAACGCACAGACCGCTCTTGTTCTCCGTCGTGCATGGAAGCTGAACGGCGGGAGTGAAAACAACAAACCCCGCAGTCTCAGATGAGACTACGGGGTTGCTGCTGTTACGTGCTATGGAGATCTACCTACGGATGGTCACCGGCATGCTGGCCGTCTGGCCGTTGCTGCTGGCTACCAGCGTGTAGGTGCCCGTGGCCAGCTCAGCGGCACTCAGCTCTAGCTGCGTGCTACCGGCTGCCAACTCTCCGTTGTGCAGCGTAGCTACCACACGACCACTCAGGTCGATCAGCTGGACGGTGGCTACGCCTGCCTCGGCAAGCGTGACCGTTACCAGCGACTGGCTTACCACGGGGTTCGGCATGATGCTCTCGATGCTCAGGCTCGTGCCCTGGCCACCGATGACCACTTCTACCGCTCCCGTACGGCTGGTGCTACCATCACGATCTACACTTGCAAGGCGGTACAGGTACCGGCCAGGGGCCAGGTTCCGATCCGTCGTGCTGTAGTCCGTGCGCTCTGTCGTCGTGCCGGCGGCTGGGACCGTAGCAATAGCTACGTACCCCGTCTCCGTGCCACGCTCTACCAAGAAGTGATCGGCATCCTGCTCCGAGGCCGTCGACCAGAACACGTCTACGTCCGTATTGCGAGCCTGAGCATCGAAGCTCACCAGCTCGACAGGGACTACCGTGCCGCCGTTCTCTTCGAAGAAGTCGATCACACCGCGCAGT
>JAURGP010000001.1 GCA_030833725.1 Candidatus Kapaibacterium sp.
GACCGACGTAGCAAACTCGGAGTTCCCCCGGCCACCGTATCCACCCTTGGCCAGAACCACGCGTTGGCCATCTCTGTCGAGATCGGCCAACTGCTCACCGGTAACCTTATCGCGAATCACTGTACCGCACGGGACCTTGATGATGATGTCATCGCCACTCTTGCCGGTACATCGGCTTTTGCCACCTGGCGCTCCGGCCATGGCTTTGTAGTGTCGCTTGTAGGTAAAGTCCAGAAGTGTTCCCAGCTGGTGATGGGCCTCGGCAATAACGTTTCCGCCGTTACCACCATTACCTCCATCTGGGCCGCCCTTTGGGACGTACTTTTCGCGGCGAAAGGAGATATGCCCCTTTCCACCATCGCCGGACTTCACCTCGATGGTAGCAGTATCTATGAAATTCATCGGAATGCTCGATTCAAGGCGTGGGTAAACTCCATGGCAATCGCATTCGTTGCGGCGATGCCTCGCTTTACGAGCCAGCGGTCGAGTTTCGCCGCTGCTATCTTCCAAGTTTCGCTGCCCAGCACGTCACCTACGACCATCTCCATCTCTACATCGTCAGCGCTAAACAGGCGTTTGAGGAATCGCTCCCGACCTCCAGAGCCGATGTGGGCGATGTAGCGCTCGTAGCGGACGTCGTAGGCATTGGTCGCCACCGGGGGCTGAGCAGGCTCCGGTTCGGGCTCCGGCGTCAGCTCTGGTGCAGGCTTCGGTTCGGGCTCCGGTGTTGGCTCCGGCTGTGCCGTAAATGCCGGCCGCTGCACTCCCGTCTCGATCTCGGAGATCACCAGGTCGATCACGTCGAAGAAGGCCGAGCGGCTCAGAAACTTCAGGTTTTCACGGTACAGCTTGCGCTCGAGCGTCTGTGAAAGTGGGATAGCCCCCTTATCATCCAGAAAGATGATCACGGCCTCTGTTGGGACGGTATCCGCTGGAAGGTCGGTGTGATAGGCGGCAAACCACTCGTACATCGGATCCAGCAAGGCAACGAAGTCGTCCTGGGATAGATCCAGGATCGCATCGTTGTCGATCTTCTCTACGACTCTCTCGAACTCGACGATCGACAGGATGTCCAGCGACGTGAGGGCGTCGGCACGACGGGTTTCGATCCACTGGCGCAGACCATCTGTAAGGTAGCCGTGATCGTACACATAATCTAGGCGTAGCAGGACTTCGTGTAGTGGTTTGGTGGGTTCCCCTCGGAATACGAACCATTTCAGCGTAGTGCGGGGCCGACAAAGCATGTTCAGTCGCACTTTCACGGCTGCATCCGTTGCGGCCGTCAGTTCCTCGTGGTCAAAACGTGCATGACGCACGTAGGCCTCGTCGAGCCTAGCAAAAAGCTCACGAAAGGCCGGCTCCGAAGTGTCGAACCGGGGATTTGACGTACGCAGAGCACGCTCCTCATGGATCCACCACTGCACCTCGGCGCCAAAAAAGGCACGATAGGCCGGATGAAGATCCGGAAGTGCTTGGAGATCCTTCAGGGTAACGTAGGGGGCTCTGGTAGCCAGTTGATCGCGCAGGCCTTTTCGAGCCCGTTCGAGTTCACGTTCGAACATGGGGCGAAGATACGCACCAATTCAGCGTTCAACCTCAGTACAGCGAACGGAGCACATCAATCAAGCGCTCGGCCGGCTGAACATGATGCGTAACAGACTTGTTGGTTGAGGGTGCAAAGATCGTGGTCAGACCGAGACGGATCGCCTCCTGAACGCGTTGCTCCAAATGGGCCACACGGCGGATCTCTCCGGTCAAACCCAGCTCGCCCACAAAGGCCATCGTTGGTGGAATGGGGCTATCACGTACGCTCGAGGCAATGGCAACAGCCATTCCCAAGTCCAAGGCCGGATCCTGAATCGAAATGCCACCGGCAACGTTCACGAACACGTCGGACTGACGCGTGGAAATGCCTCCACGTTTTTCCAACACAGCCAGGATCAACTGCAGGCGCTTACTATCGTACCCGGTGCTCACCCGTTGTGGCGTAGCGTATCCGCTGGGCGAGACCAAGGCCTGCACCTCTACCAAGAGTGGTCGCGTACCTTCGGTGACGGCTACCACGGCTGTGCCCGGTTCGCCCGCTCGACGATTCGACAACAACACTTCCGATGGATTTGCCACCTCAGCCAGGCCAGTTGACAGCATGTCGAACACACCGATCTCGTTAGTTGAGCCATAGCGGTTCTTCAACGCTCGAAGCACACGATAGGAGTACATCCCATCGCCTTCGAACTGCAGGACGGCGTCTACCATGTGCTCCAGGACCTTCGGCCCAGCAAGGAGGCCATCCTTCGTCACGTGACCGATCAGAATCGTCGGTATACCCGAGGACTTGGCAATCTTGGTGAGTAAGGCCGTACACTCACGCACCTGTGCCACACTACCTGCCGATGATTCCAGTTGCTCGGTCACCATCGTTTGAATCGAGTCGACGATCACAAGAGCCGGCGACGTTTGTGCGATTAACGCTCCGATGCGCTCGATCGACGTTTCCGAAGCCACCGCCACACCGGAGGCAGATAGTCCCAACCGATCAGCGCGCTGCTTGATCTGATGCAAACTTTCTTCACCGGTAACATACAGTGCTGTTCCAGCAGTGGTGCCGAGGTTTGCGGCTAGCTGTAGTGTGAGGGTACTCTTTCCCATGCCGGGATCGCCCCCTAACAGGACAATGCTTCCCGGAACCAGTCCGCCGCCGAGCACGCGATCCAGTTCGTTGATACCCGTGCGCTTGCGTGGCGCTTGATCTGCATTCACGTCTGGTAGAGCTACGGCTTGTATTCCAGCCGCAGACACCGTGCGAGACGGTGTCCCACGTTCTTGGACCTCCTCAACAAATGTTTCCCACTCACCACAAGCTGGGCAGCGGCCCATCCACTTTGGCGAGGACTGGCCACACGATGTGCAGCGATACAGGGTGCGAGTCTTCATGGTAATACGTGGCTGCAAAGGTAGTACATTCGTAGTCGTGTCTATGACTACTGCCTCGCCATCATCTATCGTCCAACAGGATGTTGAGCATGACTACGAAGTGTGCCGCCAGGTCACCTTCACGCATGCAAAAACGTTCTACTTTGCCTCCCACTTCATTCCCAGAAAGAAGCGAGCAGCGTGCTACGCCGTGTACGCGTTCTGCCGATATGTGGACGACATTGTAGACGTGGCAATGGAACAGGGCCATGTGACGCGTGATGATGCTTGCCGACTGGTCGAGCAGTGGCGGACAGCCGTGGGACAACTCTACGACGGGGCCACAACGTCCAGCAGCAGCGAGGTATCCCACCACGTTCTGCGCGCCTGGGAGCACACCCTTCAGCAGTACCATATCCCACGGCACCTCCCTGAGGAACTGATCGAGGGTGTGCTGATGGACACCGAGGTGTCGCGCTTCGCCACCTTCGACGACCTCCGCGAGTACTGCTACAAGGTGGCATCGGTGGTTGGACTGATGACCTCCGAGATTTTCCAGTACTCTTCTGCCGAGGCGATTCCACATGCCATTGACCTTGGCATTGCCATGCAGCTTACGAACATCATCCGTGATGTAAAGGAAGACGCCGTGCGCGGACGCATCTACCTTCCCCAGGACGAACTGGCTGCCTACGGTGTATCAGAAGCCGACGTCCTTGCCTCGCGCTGGTCGGAGAACATGCATCGCCTGATGCAGTTCCAAGTAGAGCGAGCGCACGCCTACTACGATAGCGCCGATTGTGGCATTGCCTACCTAGAGCCCGATAGCAGGCTTACCGTGCAGCTGATGAGCACCAACTACCGGAACATTCTCACGGTGGTGGAGCGCGCAGACTTCAACGTGTTTCAGGGTAGGGCCAGCACATCACTCTGGCAAAAGGTATCAACCATTCCCACGGCGTGGTGGAAGGTGCGACAGCTTCCGAACTACCGGAAGTAGTACTGCAGGTCCTTCAGCGTGAAGTGACCGTACTCAAAATCCCCATCGGGAAGATTCCAGACGAACGTAACCTGTGTAGGTACGTGTACACCATCGATGCGTTGATAGTTCGAGCATCGCATCGTGAATTGTGTCTGCTCGAAGCCACTGCGATGATCGCGGTACTTGCTGTTCGTGGTGATGCGCTCCACCTGTCCATCGTCATTCACGTGGAACAGAGCTTCAACGCGCGTTGGACCGTCGGCAAGAATGGCCTTGGCTGTGTTGCCGTCGATCGCTTCCCATCGTAGCGCCTTAGTAGGCAACAGTCCTGTGGGTAGCCATACCAGATCACTCAAGAAGCGAAACAGCATAGAGTGATTTGTTTCAGCCCCCTCCAGCTCACGCAGTGTGATCGCACCAAAGAGCTTGAGATGTCCGTGACCTTCGCCATGAAGAAAGCTCAGCTTTGCCGTGCGCCACCAAAACGTGTGGTGTTTCAGGAAGGCATCCCACACGAATCCCGGTTCCATGCCTGATAGGTACTCCGTAGCCGAAACCGTAAACCACGGGCGGTCGGCTCCGTGCCGAAACCGGGCGCGAATCTTCAGGATAGCATAGCGGATGTTCTGCTGACCGTCCCGGAGAGCGTAGTCGAGGTAGCGCTGAACAGGCTCCGGCAGCGATGCTGTCCGCTGGGATGAGTAGGCAGGCAGCTCGTTCTTGCCGATCGACCGCAAGAGCCGCTTGATCCAGCGACGCACAAACAATCGCGAGAGCAAGGCGCTCGCTGCCCACAGTACCAGCAGCGTTGCCAGTACGGTTCCAAAGATCAAAGGAAGTTTGGGCAGCTCGGTCATTGGCGGTGCCTTACTTACCGCTCAACGCTTCGGCACCACCCACGATCTCGAGCATTTCCTTAGTGATGGCAGCCTGACGTTCGCGGTTGTAAATCAACTGCAGCGACGAAATCAGATCACGAGCGTTGTTGGTAGCGTTCTCCATGGCCATCATCCGTGCGGCTTGCTCGGCGGCATTGCTATCCAGCAACGAGCGCCACACCTGCATGTTCAGGTACTGCGGCAGCAAGGCATCCAAGATCTCGGCTCGCGTTGGCTCAAAGATGTAATCCGTAGCCGACGCCCTACTCGACGACGTCTCTGCCGAGGGTGCGATCGGTAAGAGCTGCATAGCGTTCACATCCTGTCGGATCACGGAGACGAACTCCGAGTGGAGTACCTCTACGCGATCTACGGTGCCAGCCAAGAAGGCATCCGATGCCATCGTGGAGATCTGCAGAGCCGTCGAGAAGTTCAATCCGGTGAACACATCAGGAAAGCTACGTACCACATCGGCCGACTGCTTGAACGCACCTGCGGCGCGGCGGCCAACCGGTACAAGCTGAATCGTAATCCCTGGTACGTCGCGCCGCAGCTGCTCCATACGCTCACGTGCTGCACGCAGAATGTTGGTGTTGAAGCCACCACACAGGCCGCGGTCCGAAGTAACAACAATCAGCATCACCGTGCGCAACTGCTCACGTGACTCGAAGTATGGGTGAACAAAGTCCGTTTCCGCCATAGCCAGATTGCTCAGAATCTTCTGTAACTGGTTGGCATACGGACGGGCTGCCGTGATGGCATCCTGCGCGCGACGAAGCTTTGCCGCAGCCACCATGCGCATGGCCTGGGTGATCTTCGACGTGTTGCGAATCGATACAATACGGGTACGTGTTTCTTTGAGCGTTGCCATAGTTCAGGGCTTACGTTGTTGTTTCGAGGTAGGGCCAGGGGGTATGAAGGTAGCCGTTCACATAATCAGCTACGGCGTCTTCCAGCGGCGTTAGTTCAAGATCCGGAAGCTCGCTACGCAGGAGCGTCATGTCGGCTTGCGTGAAGTTCTGATACTGTCCGGCCAAATGGTCCGGCATAGGGATGTAGGTAATGGAAGGGGGCTTGCCGAGTGCAGTACAAACAGCCGTGGCAAGATCGTTCCAACTTCGCGCCGTACCCGTGCCCAGATTGAACAGTCCATTAATGTCCGGACGATGAACAAACTGCATGATCACGCGCACCACGTCCTTCACGTAGATGAAGTCGCGTAGCTGACCACCATCAACGTAGTCCGGATGACGTGAGGCAAACAGTCGCACAGTTCCTGATGTCATCATCTGGTGATAGGCTTTGAACACCATGCTGGCCTGATCACCCTTATGGTACTCGTGCGGACCGAACACGTTGAACAGTTTCAGGCCCACGGCACTGTCACGCAGTCCTTGGTCGTCCATCCACAGGTCAAACAGGTGTTTCGAGTACCCGTACATGTTCAACGGCCGCAGGTGGCGTTCCGACTCGTTGTAGCCCATGCTACCGTCGCCATAGGTGGCAGCGGAACTGGCATAGATGAACCGAGCCTGATGGTCGGCAGCAAACTCGGCTACGTCGCACGAAAACTGAAAGTTGTTGTCGTAGAGGTAGTCGGCATCACGTTCCGTCGTGGCCGAGCACGCTCCAAGGTGGATCACGGTATCTACCGTTCCAAGATCAAGCTGATCTCCGGACGCCATGATCGCACGAAACTCTTCCTTGCTGACAAGGTCGATGTATGACCTACCAACCAGATTCTTCCACTTCTCACCACTGCGCAGGGAGTCCACGATCAGCACATCCGTATGGCCGGCACGGTTGAGTGCGTCCAGCACACAACTGCCAATAAATCCGGCGCCTCCGGTAAGGATGATCATAGCGTGCCCTAAGTGTTCGTTACGCCGCTACCGTAGCAGCAAAGCGCTCCGTAAAGGACGTGAGTAGCGAGTTCAGCATCTGGACAATCTCATCGGTGAGAGCCTTGTCGCGTTGCAATTTCTGGATCAACTCCGGCTGCGACACCTTCACCGTTTCCAACAGTTCCTGCTCGAAACGCTTCACTTCCGTTACAGGCAGTTCGTCCATGAAGCCGTTAGTAGCAGCGTAGATCGTCACGATCTGCTCCTCAACCGGTACCGGTGAGTACTGCTGCTGCTTCATCACTTCCATCAGACGTGCGCCACGGCGGAGCTGCTGCTGCGTGGACTTGTCCAGGTCGGAACCGAACTTGGCAAATGCCTCCAATGCGCGGAACTGTGCCAACTCCAGCTTGAGTGGGCCGGCGACCTTCTTCATGGCCTTGATTTGCGCGTTGCCACCTACACGGGATACCGAAATACCCACGTTGAGAGCAGGACGCACACCGGCGTTGAACAGGCTTGGCTCGAGGTAGATCTGACCGTCCGTAATGGAGATCACGTTGGTAGGAATGTAGGCAGATACGTCACCAGCCTGCGTTTCAATCACAGGAAGAGCAGTAAGTGAGCCCCCTCCCAACTTGTCGTTCAACTTGGCAGCACGTTCCAGCAAGCGGCTGTGGAGGTAGAAGACGTCGCCCGGATAGGCCTCGCGTCCTGGTGGACGGCGCAGCAGGAGCGACACCTGACGGTAGGCAGCAGCCTGCTTGGTTAGGTCATCGTAGATCACCAGTGCGTGACGTCCGCTATCACGGAAGTACTCACCCATCGAGCATCCGCAATACGGTGCAACAAACTGCAGAGGAGCAGGATCGGAAGCCGAGGCTGTCACGATCGTGGTGTACTCCATCGCCCCGTACTTCTGCAGTGTGGCTAGCACGTTGGCAACGGTGGATCCCTTCTGACCGATGGCAACGTAGATACAGTACACCGGCTCAATGCCATTGGCTTTCGCTTCTTCGGTGTGCGTGTACTTCTGGTTGATGATCGTGTCCACGGCGATCACGGTCTTACCCGTTTGGCGGTCGCCGATAATCAGCTCGCGCTGACCGCGGCCGATTGGAATCAGCGAGTCTACGGCCTTGATACCAGTTTGCAGCGGCTGTGTTACCGGCTGACGATCGATCACACCCAACGCCTTACGCTCGATCGGATAGATTGCCGATTCCTTAATCGGACCCTTACCATCCAGGGGCTGACCGAGTGGGTTCACGACGCGGCCCAAAAGACCTTCGCCAACAGGCACCGATGCAATACGACCGGTGCGACGAGCTTGGTCGCCTTCCTTCACCAGCGAGTCATCGCCAAAGAGAACCACACCTACGCTGTCCTCCTCGAGGTTGAGTACCATTCCCACAACACCGTTGGGGAACTCCACCAGCTCGGAGGCCATCACGTTGCTCAGGCCGTATACGCGAGCAACACCGTCGCCCACTTGGAGCACGGTGCCAACTTCATACACATCGGTTTCTTTTTCGAATCCTGCGAGCTGTCGTCGGAGAATTGCTGAAATCTCTTCGGGGCGAACATCAGCCATGGTTGTGATCCTTCTTCAGTATTCGGTCGGTGTTGATCAATTGTGTTCTTAGTTCAGAATCTCAGCGGACAACCTGGTGCGCAGATCCTCCAGCTGGTGCTGTAGCGTTCCGTCGTAGACGTTGTCGCCGATGGCAATGCGCATGCCCCCAATCAACGACGCATCTACGGAGTACACAGCTTCGATAGTTTTTCCTGTTCGCGTTGCTACAGCCTTTTGAACGCGATCTCTGGTTGCTGCATCAAGCTCAGCAGCCGATGCTACCGAGATGCGCAGCACGTTGTTTCGCTGGTCGAGCAGGTCTGCGTACGACTGGATGATCTCTCGGTAGAACCGCTCACGACCTTTCTCGATGACCAGCTGCAGGAAGGTCAGTGTTAGGGGGCTTACCGACTCGGCAAATGCCTCCTTCACGATCGCTTTCTTGCGCCACCACTCAATGATGGGGCTACGCAGGAGCATCCGCAGATCGGCCGAGGCTTCGGCTGTTTCTTTTACCCGAACCAGATCGGCTTGCACGGCATCTTCAATACCCTGAGAGACAGCTTCGCTGAGCAGGGCAGAGGCATAGCGATCGGCAATGGCTTTAATGGACATGGTGCAAATCTGTATGGGTTCGGTTCAGGAGAATCAGTTCTTCGACAGTTCGTTCACGTAGTCCTCTGCGATGCGCTTGTGGTCGGCATCGTTGATGGACCGACCCAGCATCTTGGATGTGGCATCCACTACCATCGTGGAGACCTCGGAGCGAAGCTGCTGCAAGGCAAGGTCACGTTGACGCTCGATTTCACGCGTTGCGTCATAAACCTTCTGCTTCTTGACCACCTCTGCCTCTTCGGCTGCCTTGCGCACGATGGCTTCGGCTTGAAGCTTTCCTTCGCGCACGATAGACATCATCTCGTTCTGCGCATTGGCAATCTTCTCCTTGCTCTCCGTGAGGATCGCCTTGGCTTCTGCATTTGCCGTTTCAGCATTTCGCAGAGCTTCGTCGATGGTGTGCGTGCGAGACGCTAAGGCCGACATCATCGGCTTCCACGCGAACTTGGCAATGATGAGGGCGAAGATCGTGAAGTTGATAAGCGTCCAGAACACAAGTCCCGGACTCAATTGCAGAAACGCTGGTAGGTTACCCATAATGCTCTCGGTAAAACGGACGATCGTTCACGTGTACTTCAGTGCAGGCATGTTGGCAACGTCCAACCGGCCTGCACTGACCCCGACATGCGGGGACAGCGAAGAAGCAGTGCTTCAGATTACTTCACAGCCAGGAGAATACAGATTACACCGGCCAGAAGGGCAACACCCTCGATCAGAGCGGCGCCGATAATCATCGTGGTACGGATATCGCCAGCATTTTCTGGCTGACGGCTGCTTGCTTCAAGAGCAGCAGCGGCAAGGCGACCGATACCGGTACCTACGCCGAATACAGTGATACCTACACCAAGGCCGGCTGACAGGTAGGCAAATGCGGTTGAGAGTGCTGCGGTTTCCATTGGAAACTCCTGTTGTGATGATGGATTAGTGATCTGTTGTATCGTTACGTGTACGTGCCAATGAATCGTGCCAATCAATGAGCGTGGGAGTGATGGTCGTCGGTGGCATGATCGCCCAGTGCCAGACCGACGAACACCGAAGTCAGCATGGAGAAGATGTAGGCCTGCAGGAAGGCAACCAGCAACTCAAGCAGGTAGATGAATACCGAGAACAGCACGCTCACCGGGGCAACAAACGAGCCCACGAGCGCACCCATGTCCTGCGAGAAGAAGAAGATCAAACCAACAAGCGACAGCAGTACGATGTGGCCGGCCGTCATGTTGGCGAACAAACGAATCATCAAGGCAAACGGCTTCGTAATCAGCGACACCAATTCAATCGGAATCATGATGGGAGCAAGGTAGACTGGAGCACCACCGAGGAGGTGATGGAGCCACGCACCAATACCGGCATCCTTGATGGCGATGTAGTTCACCACGCCAAAGGCCGTGATGGCCAGTGCCATCGTTACGCCCAACGCTCCCGTGGCGGCGTGATTGCCCGGAAGCAAGCCAAACAGGTTCAGAAACAGAATGAAGAAGAAGAGCGACATGATGTAGGGCATCAGGCGGTTCGTTCGGGCCGGTGTGCCTACGTTGGGTCCAACGATCTCGTCGCGGATGTAGAGGACCACACTCTCCAGAACGTTCTGGATTCCGCGCGGTGCTGCCAATGGCTGCTTCTTGTACCGACGGCCTGCTACCGAGAATAACAGAATCACCACGGCCATGGCAATCCACTCGTACACCACGAAGTTGGTCACGGAGAGATCCCAAGCAGGATGCTCGCCGGTTTCCGTGCGGACGGGGTGTCCTTCATGCATCGTAAACACGCCGGCTTCCTCCATGGCATGTTCGTTGGCGTACACATGGAAGCCATTGTCGACCAGGATCACCGGAAGAACCGGCAGATGCTGGAAGAACATGTTCAGTTCGTGATGGTCGCCCAGCTCGCCCATCAGCTCGGTGAAGACGGATTTCTCCTCCGCTGCTACTGGCGACTCTACAAGTTGTTGTTGTTCGTTGTTCATGCCGAGGCTACTGTTCCTGCGATTCGATCAGATGTCAGTCGAGCGTTTTTTTTTAGGAGGTCCGACACTGGACGGCGCACCTGTCGCTTGCTGAGCTCGTACGAGCGATGAAAAAAAAGGATCTCTCCCATCAACATCACAAAACACACCACGGCAAACGTAAGGCTAAACACCACCTGGTGCATCCTGGCAATACTCAAACAGTACCAAGCTGCTGTTACCACGGCGATACCCCGAACGGCCATGCTTCCAAAAACAACGGCAAGGAACGCGTTCAGCTCCTTACCGAATGCCCTTTTGGTAACCACGTAGCCCAGCGCTGTATTCACGGCGCAAATGGCTATGGCTGTTACCGCACCAACCCATGGACTTGCAACGTCCATCTCAGCTTCTTCCCTCGTGCCTACTCGGCGTTGTTGTTCCTACTGCCTGTTCCTACTGCCTGTTCCCGCCGTCCTGTTTCCTGATCCCGCGCCAGCAAACGCTGCACGTTCTTCAGGAACTGATAAAAGCCTGCCACACTCCCAAGGGTGAGTCCCCCGATCAGCCCCCACGGGTCGGAACCCGCGTAGCGATCAACAAACCACCCAAGAGCTCCCATCACAACAACCGATGCTGCCAGCTGCGTCCCCAGCACAAGGTAGGGGGCTAGGCTCTGCATTACCGTCGATGGTGGAGGCATGGCAAGGCCAATACAATTTCGCGCGCAAAATTAGCCGTGAACTGGCTAAAAACCCAATTCACGAAGACTGGTCAGAACGTCATCGGCAAAAATGTTTGTGGTTTGACCATACCACATGGCCGCAGGCACAAAACACAGCGAACCGTAGGTTGACGGATTGAGTGGTTCAATTGCACTCGAGGCCACCATCGTCACCTCATCAGCCCGAAAATCATTGTCGACGTCGTACAGAGCAATCGTGCAGCCAATCTCCGAGAGCTGTTCGTCGCGCACCGGCGGACGGTTATAGCCAAGCAAGGCAAAGGGGATCCGCAGCTTTACGATGTAGCCGTCCGAGCGTTGCGACGTCACCACGCGCACCTGGGAGGCGGTCTCGTCCTGCTCTGGGGTCAGTTCGTCTGTTGTGCGCACCTTCACCGTGGGGCGTATGTCCTGAAAGTCGCCGATTTTCACCGCGAAGGCGTACAGGCCCGAATCAGCCTCGGACCGCACGTTCAGTGTACGCCCCGTGACCTTGGATAGGTAGCGACTGGACGACTCCGTACCCGGAGGCGCCACGTCCAGCCATAGCTCGAGGCGATCTGATGGGCAGGTATCGCACCACCCGGTCACCACGTGGGAGTCCTGCACAGCCACACGTACGTACAGATACTGCTCATCGTACACGAGGCGGGCGCGAAACGAGGCATCCCCTGCACCCGACCACCAGAAGGTTCCACGACGCACATGGTCGATAGTACCCACGGTGGCTTCGGAAACAATACCTGCAAACACCTGCCTGCCACGCTCGTAACATGGGATGGTGATGAACGATGTCTGGAAGGACGGTTTCGCTTGGAGCAGGTATCGGTCGCTCGTTTCGAGGGTCTGGTAGTTCCGGTATGATTCATGGGCGAAGCCCTGCACGGTATTGCTCACGAAGCGATCAACCATCACCACACTACCACCTACATAGCGATAGCCCGTCATGATCCAGTCCTCTTCCTTCCGCTTCTGGGCCACGTAACAGATGGTGTTCTTGATCACCACGCCCACTTCCAGAGGTAGGGATACGTACGGAACACGATACGTCGCAACGTTTTCCAGAAAGCCATCAACATCGGCAAACAGGTACACCACGCACTCCTTGCGGCGGGTCCCGAGCACGTTGATGGAAAAGGCTACATCAAGATTACCATCACCGGTAAAATCTCCCGCATCCCAGCCCCAGATCCGATACTCTGACCCCTTGGGCATGGCCTCCTGAAGATCATCAATCAACTCGTCGGCAAAGTAGGGGGCTAACCGCGCCCGAAGTTCGGAGAACGGCACGCCTGACTGTGCCACTGCAGAAGCAGAGGCAACAGCGAGTACAACACCGGCGAGAAGCAACAGTCGCATAGAACTGCGAATCTACGGCAGGACGGAGTCACGCACACTGATGTGATTCGTCTTGAGCCGCGCACCGTACTGGGCTACCACCTGGGCAGCAGCGTAGGAGGCCAGCCGGCCGGCATGCTCGGGATGGTGGCGATGGATCACACCGTACAGGAAGGCCCCGGCAAACATGTCGCCGGCGCCTGTAGCATCCACAGGAACAATGGGATAGGCAGGAACCTCAACCTCATGCCCGTTCCAGGCGATGTGGGAACCACGGTCGCCCATGGTGAGGACCACATTGCGAAACCGGGAGCGGAGAGCCGCGTGAGCGTCATCCAACGACTCCTCCTGCGCAAGCGCCTGTCCCTCCACCTCGTTACAGAATACCAAATCGGTATGCTTCAGAATACTGTTGAGGTGATGGCCGAACACGTCCACCACGAAGCGATCTGAGCAGCTGACGGCGATGTACGTGCCATGCTTGCGCGCATAGAAGGCGGCACGGTCTACGGCCTCGGCACCAGCGTCGTCGGTAAGCTTGTAGCCCTCGATATACAGCCACTCGGAGGCACGAATCACTTCTTCGTCTACGTGCCCTGGACCGTAGTTCTGGTTGACTGCCAACGTGGTATTGAGCGTACGTTCGCTATCTGGCGTGATCATCACCACACACGTTCCGGTGGACTCCCCTGGAATGGACGACGCCTGGAGGTGGATGCCCAACTCATGAAACTCATCGGCATAGAAGGTGCCGTAAGCATCATTCCCGAGGAGGGAACTAAATGCCCCCTTCCCCCCAAACTGTGCGAAGGCAATCACAGAGTTTGCCGCCGATCCGCCAGAACTGCGATGGCCATCGCGGTCGGCAAGAGCGGTGAGGAGTTCGTGCTGACGAGCAGGATCGGTAAGGGTCATTGCTCCCTTGGTTACACCAAAGGACGTCAACTCCTGCTCAGTAACGCGGTATTCTAGATCAACAAGGGCATTTCCGATGCCCATCAATTGAAGTTGTTTCACAGATTAGTGCGGTTGTTGGTCGAGAGAACGATGGATGATGTCTTCACAGAGATCGGCAAACCCAATGCCTACGGCCTTGGCAGCCATCGGGACAAGACTCAGCTCCGTAAAACCGGGAACTGTGTTTACCTCCAAGCAGACGGGTAACTGATCTTCGGTCAGCAGAAAGTCAACGCGACTATAGGTCGTACAGCCCAAAACACGGTGTGCCGTTACCGCAAGGCTCATCATGTGCTCACGCACATGGTCTTCGAGATCAGCCGGGCAATGGTACTCCGTACGACCCTTTGTGTACTTGTTCTGGTAGTCGTACGTACCCTCGTGCGGCACAATCTCGATCACCGGCAGAGCCTCGTCGCCCAGCACAGCAACCGTAAACTCCCGACCCCGTACGTAGCGCTCCACGATGATGGAGTTCGTGAACCGCGCTGCCTCCTTCACTGCTGCCTGAAGATCGTGCAGATCGCCGGTTTCGACGATGGTCATGCCAACGGTGGAACCGCCGTCATTCGGCTTGACGACCACCGGGCCCTTGAGCTCCTGCCGGACCTCTTCAAGCAGTTCGAGGTTGTCGGCGTCGGAACCTTGGAGCGTCACCCAATGCGCCGTGGGAATGGAGCTCACCTGAAACAACATCTTCGCTAGCCCCTTATCCATCGCAATAGCACTGGCCGTCATACCGCTTCCGGTGAACCGCAAGCCACGCATGTGGAGGAGAGCCTGCATGTAGCCATCCTCACCATACTGGCCATGGAGGAGGTTGAACACGATGTCGACGCCATCCAACTGACCAGAGGCCACGCATTCCATCAGAGCTTCCTTCCGGAAACCTGCCAGCTCCTCCGGAGTCACGGCTGCGTTCGTTGCGGCATCCAGATCGGCATCCGATAGTGCAGCATGTGCACCACGGGCGGGGTCGAAGGCCTGCACGGTATGCCCACGTTCTCGGAGGGCACGAGTAACGGCTCGGCCGCTCAACAGAGAGATGTTCCGTTCGGAACTAATTCCGCCCATCAGTACGGCGATGTTCATGGGGTGTGCAGTAAACGAGCTAACTGCTGCACATCCTCCCATGTGGCCTTCTTCCACTCAGGATTGCGCAACAGCGCTGCGGGGTGATAGGTAACAACCATGGGAATCCCCTGGTAGTCGTGAATGGAACCACGCAGGGATGTCATGGACTCTTTGTTTTTCAGGAGCGTGTTGGCTGCCGTAAGACCGAGTGCCAGAATGTAGCGGGGCTTTACCAACTCGATCTGCTTCCACAGATATGGCTCGCAGGAGTCGGTCTCTGAGGCAAGGGGCTTCCGGTTACTCGGCGGTCGGCATTTCAGGATGTTGCAGATGTAGACGTCGTCGCGCTGGATCTCGATGGCCTCGAGAATCTTGGTGAGGAGTTGTCCGGCCCGTCCCACAAACGGCAGACCTTGGGCATCCTCATCTGCACCTGGTGCCTCGCCTACGATCATCAGATCGGCATTGGGGTTGCCGGTGCCAAACACAAAGTTGGTCCGCGTGCCCCCGAGGGGACAGTCCATGCAGCTACAGATGCGTGCGTGCAAGTCCTCCAGCGTAGTCGACTCAGACCACGCGACGCTCACGTGTTGGGGCACAATCTCCTCCTGCTCCTCCAGAGCTGGAATACTGGCATGTGCGTCATCTTCAATGACACGGGAGCGGTCGACATACGTAACGTTGCCGAACAGCTCCCGTTGTTGTTTCAGATAGCGCAGAATGTCGGAATGAAGTGTCACTCTTCGTGTGTTTCAGCTTCTTCTGGTTCTTCCTCGCCGGGATCTACGTTTGAATCAGCCTTGGCCTTACTCAGAGCGAAGGCAATCGTGGCCGACTTCTTGTCCAACTTGCCCTTGATCACGGATCCCTCCGGATAGCCGCCCTTTAGCATCTCCTCGGCTAATGGATCCTCGACGAATCTCTGGAGGGTTCTACGCAGCGGTCGTGCACCGTACTTCTCGTCAAAGCCGTGCTCTGCCAGAAACTCCTTGGCTGTTTTCGAGAGGTCCAGACTGATGCCGCGCTCGGTAAGTCGCTTGGTCAGGTCTTTCAGCTGCAGATCGATGATCTCTACCATGTGCTCCTTTTTGAGCGTCCGGAAGATCACGTACTCATCGATCCGATTGAGAAACTCTGGATTGAACAGGCGCTTCATCGTTTCTTCCACCGTCTGCTTCATATTCTCGTAGGCATCGCCAGATTCATCGGTTGTGAAACCGATCTTTCCTCCGGCCTTGACGTCGCGCATGCCAACGTTGGAAGTCATGATGATGATCGTGTTCTTGAAGTCGACGCGTCGGCCAAGACCGTCCGTGAGCTGTCCATCATCAAACACTTGCAGCAGGATGTTGAAGACGTCCGGATGTGCCTTTTCGATCTCATCCAGCAGCACGATCGAGTACGGCTTGCGTCGCACCTTCTCCGTGAGCTGTCCACCCTCTTCGTAGCCAACATAACCTGGAGGCGCACCCACGAGTCTCGACACGGAAAACTTCTCCATGTACTCACTCATGTCGATGCGAATCAGAGCGTCTTCAGAGTCGAACATGTAGCGGGCCAGTGCTTTGGCCAACTCCGTCTTTCCCACGCCAGTAGGTCCAAGGAACATGAACGAACCGATGGGTCTGCTGGGGTCCTTCAATCCAGCACGTGCACGACGAATGGCCTTTGCAAGGTGCTCGACGGCTTCTTCCTGGCCAATCACCTGCCTCTTGAGCTCAGCCGCCATCTGGAGCAGCTTATGCGACTCACTCTCGGCAATCCGGTTCACCGGGATACCGGTCATCATGGCAATAACGTCGGCAATGTCGTCCTCGGAAACCTCGTGCACAATATCCTGCGCCGACTGTTCCCAGTTCTCCTTTGCTGACTCAAGCTCCGCCTGATACTTCTTCTCAAGGTCGCGCAGACGGGCTGCCTCTTCGAAATTCTGAGCCTTTACGACCTGGTTCTTCTCGACGCGCACGTCTTCGATTTTGGCTTCGAGGTCCAGGACTTCTTGTGGAACGTTGATGTGGGACAGGTGGACGCGTGCACCGGCCTCGTCCATCACATCTAGGGCTTTGTCCGGCAAGAAGCGGTCGGTGATGTACCGCTCGGCCATATGCACACAGGAGCGAATCGCGTCGTCACTGTAGCGCACCCCGTGGTGCTTCTCATAACGGTCCGACACGTTTGTGAGAATCTGAATTGCTTCTTCGGTTGAAGGGGGCTCGACGAGAATCTTCTGGAAACGTCGATCCAGTGCCCCATCTTTTTCGATGAACTGGCGGTACTCATCCAGCGTGGTAGCACCGATGCATTGGATGTCGCCTCGGGCAAGCGCTGGCTTAAACATGTTCGAGGCGTCCAGCGAACCGGAGGCACCGCCGGCGCCCACAATCGTGTGAAGCTCGTCGATGAACAGGATTACATCCTTGGCCTTCTCCAGTTCGTTCATCACGGCCTTCATGCGCTCTTCGAACTGACCGCGATACTTCGTTCCGGCAACCAGAGCTGCCAGGTCGAGCGTCACAATCCGCTTCTCAAACAGCACCCGCGAAACCTTGCGATCAATGATCCTCAGTGCTAAGCCCTCGACGATAGCCGTCTTTCCCACACCTGGCTCACCAATGAGGACGGGATTGTTCTTTTTCCTTCGTGAGAGCACCTGGGCGACGCGTTCAATCTCCTTTTCACGACCGATGACGGGGTCCAGCTTGCCTTCAGCTGCCAGCTTGGTAAGGTCGCGACCGAAGTTGTCGAGTACCGGTGTTTTTGCACGTTCCGGTACTGCCTTGCTTTTGGTAGGCGCACCGCGCTCGGCCTTCTGGGCGCTGGTACTTGGCTTTCCACTCAGGTAGGCATCCAGCTCCTTGCGAACCGTGTCGTAATTCACGGAAAACTGGGCCAGAATCTGCGCTGCGATGTTATCCTCGTCCCGCAGCAGCGAGAGCAGCAAGTGCTCGGTGCCAATCACATCCGACTTGTACAGCTTGGCTTCGAGGTACGTGATCTTCAAAACCTTCTCGGCCTGCTTCGTCAGAGGAATGTTACCGATCGTCAGCGGGCCACTCATGGCACGCACCGTATCCTCGATCGAGCGCTTGAGCTTACTGAGATCTACCTCCAGGTTTCGGAGGATCTTGATACCAATGCCCTCACCTTCCCTGATGATACCCAGCAGAAGATGCTCGGTACCGATGTAGTCATGCCCCAACCGCAGAGCTTCCTCGCGGCTGAGTCTGATGACGTCTTGGACTCGATTTGAAAAGTTGCCTTCCATGGCATGGTTCCGGTGAGAGTGAGACAGTGCCAGTAAGACGGTCGTGGTCGCGTTCTGTTACCTGCAGGGGAAATATAGCTGTTCACACCCTGCAGGTCGGATCCAAGATTTCAACATCTACCCCTGGATCTACACCCGACTCTTGCTACAACATCAGTTTCCGAATAGACGTTTCACCTCGCCAATGACGACCGTCAGATTTGATTCCAAAACCGGGGCGGGAGCAGGCGATGTAGCTTTTTTCTTCTTGGACGTGAGTTCGGCTAGGATCGCTGCTTCATTGATCACTGTAGCGGACCCAGCTGCTGGTGACACCAATTCGTACACTATGCGCAGCTCGCCATTGCGAACATCCGTGAAGAAAGCCTGCAGAGCAGCCCTTCGTTCGTTGGCCTGAGGACTGATGCCCGATAGCGCGACAACTGGGCGAACAGGTGCAACCGGAGGTTCCGGCTTCTGTTGGTTCTTCTTGGTCTTCTTGTACTTCTTTTCGTAGACCTTCATGCTCTTGGCCCACTCCAGTGAGTCAGCCAGGTAGGTACGAATTGCCGCGGTCTTCATCTGAAGGTCCGCACCTGGGTCGGAGGAAACACGCACCACCACCTGGAGCTGCTGGTTGGTTTCCAAGTCGGTCTTGAGTGCCGTCAAGGCCTGTTGGGCCGAGGGATTCAGCGTTGCACTTCCACGATCGAATGCCACGCCGCTGTAGAGCTGCGTGCCTTGCTTGAACTCCCGCACGGTGAAGTCTTGCTTGACTTCCTGAAAGACGGCACTCTTCGGTACCACAACGCTGTAGTCCTTTCGGTGCACGTTGTGCCCACCCAGACTGAACTTGTACGTACCTGCTTCGTTAAGTACCGTGAGGTAGCTTCCGTCCGTGGAGTTCGAGCTTACCGTCCGGATGCGCTTTCCAGCGGGATCGTAAATGTACAGCTTGCATTCTACCGGCGACCCGGTGACCGCGTCGGTAATCTTGCCTTCCACGCGGGTGACCGCCTGGGGCTGGGCCATGACGACTGTCGTGGCTGTTGTAACGATGGCAAAAAGCGACACAACAAGAAGCAACACAATGCGGAGAGAAGTACGCAGCATACGATCACGTAGTTGATGAGAGAAAACGAGCGATTCCGGTCTTACAATCTTCTGTCTGGCGGGCCAAGGCATTCATCGACACGGCATAGCGCAGTCCGGTTTCCAGGGTCATACCGTGGAGCGCATGCAACATCTGTTTGGTAAGATCCATGGCCGAGGCACTGTTTCGTGTAAGCTGTTCAGCCATGCGATAGGTGGCCGACTCTAGGTCGGCATCAGGAACAACATGGGCGATCAATCCCATGGTGCAGGCCTCGGTGGCGGTGATATTCCTGGCTGTAAGCACTAGCTGACGTGCTCGTGTGTCGCCGATCTTCCTAAGGAGGTACACCATCACGATGGCAGGAATAAAGCCAATCTTCACCTCGGAGTATCCAAACTGCGCACCTTCTTCAGCCGCAAGCACGATGTCGCAGACCGTGGCCAACCCGCACCCACCAGCGATAGCAGGGCCGTGCACCATACCGATCACCGGCTTGGAGCATGTCACGATCCGTTGAAACATGGCCATGAGCCGTGCCGAGTCCTCGGCATTCTCTTGGGGCGACTGCTCGGAAATCTGCTGAAGGTAGGCTAGGTCGGCACCGGCACAAAACGCTGGTCCAGCCCCCTTCAGCACCACAACCCGAACCTGTGGATCGGCGTCGGCCTCGTTCATGGCGCGATGCAAGGCCGCGATCAGCTCAGGATTCAGCGCATTGCGCTTCTCCGGCCGATTCATCGTAAGGGTAAAGATGCCGTCGCTCAGCGTTTGCAACAGTGGTTCCATCCGTCGAAGATACGAGTCGGTTATCGGAGCACCACAAGTGGAATGTAGGAAACCACACCAACGTCGGCACCAGATGCACGCACGGCATAGATTCCAGGAGGCAGTATTCGAAGGTCGATCATCACGATGCGATCGGCAGGTAGCGCTGAACGGCGCAATACCTCCTGCCCCTGAAGGTTGGTGATCACAACATCGAGCGGGTTGTTGCCATTTGGTGGCAGATGCAGCCATACCTCCGCCTGCGCTGGGTTCGGGTAGATCAGCAGTGGGTTCCGCGTTCGCCGCGGTGCCGTACCTGTCACGCCACGAGCCAGCTGGATAGCGTCATCTGACGAGTTGGCCATGGCAATCACGTACCGAAACTCTCGACGGCCTCCCGGTGGAATCGGACCAGCGAAGTGCATGCCCGTGACGGTGGCAATATCGTTGACGTCCGGGTACTGCTCCACCTGCTCATTGAGCAACCTCCACTTCTCCGCCGCCGAAAAGCCTCGATACGTGGTGGTGTTGTCCATGGTGATTGCAATGGGTCGCGCATCGGCAAACACCGACGACACTCCCAGGGCCACGGCCGGTTCGTTGGGAGTTGTGGAGGTGACGACCTGGAGATGACTATTCGGCTCAGTTTCCACCACATAGCCACGGTTGCGTACGGCATTGGTGCCCAGATCCCAGTCTGAGAAGTAGGCCACACTGAGGGTTGGCCACGCCGTGTCGCTGCGGTTGGTCACGGCCAGATCAATCACGATCGCTGCCGAGTCGGCCCCAGCCAGCCACACGCGCTGCTCCACTTCGACACCGCTGCGGAGTGAGTCAGGTGCATCGTCATCATTCACAACAGCAACCATGGTGTCTGGTCGCACAAAGCGCTTTACGGGACGGAAGTGATCGTTCGTGCCGCGATCGGCGCGAACGGCATCTACCACCCGATCTCCGACCGACACCATCAGACCCGACTCATACAGCTGGCCACAGAACTCCCGAAACGTGAGCCCAGCCCCCTGCCCACGCGACAGGTCGGTGTTTCCAATTCGACCTCGATCGCCCAGCGATACCGTGAGCACGTCGTTCTGGATCGTTCGAAACTCTGGTGCCGGAGTCACAGGCAATACAAGGTCGAACGGCGTACTATCGGCATGTAATCTCGCCTGCAATCTGGATTGGACAAACACGGACGCATCCGTTTGCTGCTGTACAACAAAGCTCAGTGATGGCAGCGGGAGTGAGTCCCCCGCGGCGATGAACTGTGAGCTGGTGTCGGTCGTTCCCGGTAGTGAGCGGAGAGGTAGCAATGGCGTTGGCCAGATGAGATCCGTGACGGTATAGCCCCCTACAATCAGGTCGCGCAAGGGATTCGTCACCACGGGCGTAACGAGGATGGTATCGCCAACCGTCCAGCGGGAATCACCCTGAGCGCGGACGTCAACTGATAGCACTTCAAGGTCAACACGTGTGGAGTCCGGTGTCACCGCGGCCAGTGCATCAACCCTGCCCTGTGGCAGCAGACGATCGTCGATGGTGGAAGGAACACTCGCCCATGGTGCCCGCGCGGCAGAGGCCTTTACCGTAGCCAGCGCTTGCCGGGCTGAATACTCCGGAAAACGCGACCGGACCAGCCCCACCACAGCAGCAACAATCGGCGATGACCCCGACGTACAACAGAAGCCACCGTAGGTGCCATCGTTACTGGTGGTTATCGTGCCCTGGCCAGGAGCCATGATATCAACCGTGGGACCGTAGCCCGTCATAGAGATGACGTTGTCGGCAGCATCGGTTACACCTACGTTCAACACATCTGGGTACGAGCCGGGATAGAATGGCGTTGTGGTGCCATGGTTGCCCGCTGCGGCAACGATAGCAACGTTCCGCGCTGTTGCATACCGGATGATGCTCTCGTTGATGCAAGACGACGAGAACCCACCCCAACTGCAGTTCACGACCTGCACATCGTTCAGAGCGCAGTACATGATCGACTCATACCCGTACACAATTCCGGGAATGTTGTCGGGCATCGTTTTCAGAGGGACAATCGTGCAGGCTCCCGCAACTCCGGCAATGCCAATCCTGTTGTTCACGGCAGCTGCGCAGATCCCCGCAACACCGGTGCCATGGCCCTCGACGGCATTGAACGTGTTACCTGGTGGTGTGCCGTCATCGTCCGTGCAGAAGTTATAGCCACGACAGTCATCAACGTATCCATTGCCGTCGTCATCGATTCCGTTATCGGGAATCTCTCCGTCGCGTACGTACAGTTGAGGGGCTAGGTCCTCGTGTTCTTGAAGAATGCCACTATCACTAATGCCGATAGACACCGTGGCCGAGCCCCCTTCCACATCCCATGCATCAAACACACGAATCGTGGCGAGCATCGTCTGTTCCGAGCTGAGAGAATCATTGGGAACGCCGGCTACCTGGTAGATGTAGACTGGCTCTGCAACATCGATGGCCGAGCAGCCAGTACGCAGAAATGCCACAGCTTTTTCGGGCGGTACGGCATCATCGTAGGCTACCACATACGTACGCAGGAGTTCCTCCTCCAGTTCAAGCGCCGCAGCCGAGGGACGTTCCACCATAGCACGCCGGGGCTGATTGTTCTGCAGCTGAGCCGTTAGCGACTGCTCCCATGGTAGCACGGCGTACAGGATGGTGCAGCCGGCTTCTGCTAACACTGCCGCATGGAGCTCACGCGGAATCTCCGGCATGAGTCGAACCTTGAGTCTTCCTCCGAGGGCGGCATCTAGGCGCACACCCTGTTCAACAGGCCAGATGATTGGCTGTGCGGGCCGTGCAGGCTGCGCTCCTGCGGTACACACAAGACAGACCACGAACGCAACGAACGCAACAATCGTACGGATCTTCATCGCAGGATGACAAGGTGGTGCGAGGTACCCCGATCAGGATGCACCACGTACATTCCTGGTGCAAGATGACTCACGTCCAACACCGTTGATGTACTGCCGCGTGGTGTCGGCTGCTGATGGACAACCATTCCCATGGCATTCACCACAGTGATCGTGGCGGCTTCTTCGTGCTGTACCGTAACAACGCTGGAGGCCGGATTGGGATAGAGCTTCCGTCGGGAATCTTCTATGACGGTCATGGGGTCCAACAGTGTTTCGCGTACCGAAGCCGAAGCTTCCTCGATGTTCTGGCCTACACCGATCACAAGCATCATCGTCTTCATATCACCCGGTAGGAGCGCGCCAGGGAAACGCATGCCCAGCACACCACACACATCGCCCGTCTGAGCTGTCTGGATGCTCGTTCCGGAGGAGAGCAACCGTAGCACGTCGGGGTCCGTCATACCATCGGCATCATCGACGATATCCCAGATCAGCATGCCGGAGGCCTGTGCCTCAGCCAGAGGGTCGGACGTAGCCGCAGCACACACCACCGCTACAGGTAGCACCTCATGCCAGAACGCCTGTGCCACAGCACTCCCTGCACTACCTGTTGGTAGAGCCTCTGGTGCTAGTTGCGTGCCGTTATTGGCCACGGTTGCAAGATCCCAATCGAAGTAGTACCCCGCAGCAACATCCTGCAGGGGGCTGGTGGTGCGGTTTTCAATTGTGACCTCTACAACGGCAGTTCTCGACGACACCGTGGGGAAGGTCCAGCGCGTGCTAATGCGCACACCCACGTCCTTCCCACTCAAGCTATCCGTCATCACGGCCGTGGTGGTATCTGGAGCGACGAAGGCTTTCTGTATCGTGAACTCGCTCTGTGTACTGACATTGTTGAACGCCTTTACTACACGCGAGCCTCCTTCTGAAAACAGGAGACCACTTGGCGAGAGCAGGTTATACCGCTCCTTCCACACAAAGCCTCGGCCCGTACGAGACACCAGCACGTTGTTGTAGCCGAAGGTACCGTCTTCTCCAGCAGAAAACAGGAGTTCGTTGTTCTCGAAGGTGCCCATCGTCGTGGAGGGACTGACGTAGTCCAACATGCTGCGCTCCTGGTCATCGAATACTGCCGCAAGATCCAGGATGCAAGGGGCTTGGGATTGCTGATTCACCACGATGCGGAAGGGGCCAATGCGCTCGGAGGCTCCGGACGGTAGTGCACCACCACGCACCTGGCTGGTAACGACGGTCACCTGCCAGCGGTTTTCCTCGGCAATGCGCAGTCGATAGTCCACCGAACCAGCTGGTCCGAGGTCGTTGCCAATCGTGTACCACACCTCCAGCGTATCGCCATTGGAGAACCGATCTCCGCGTCGACCATCTATGTGGCGGCGCTCCACGGCTGTGATCCGCAGCGCGGCGACGTCGAGCGGTGCGGTGCGTAGAGCCGCCTCGGCATCCACCCTACCGGAAAGCACATTGGCATAGCCCGGGTTATTGGCATCGATATTGGCTGATGTTACTTCGATGAGTGCAGTGATTTGACGTGGGGTAAGATCCGGGTATTCTGCAGCCACGAGGGCTGCCACACCAGCCACGATGGGCGAAGCAAACGATGTTCCCGTGATACCTTGCGTTGCATAGCCCCCTCCAGCCTCGGTGGTGGTAGCTCGATTGCCAGGCGCCATCACCCGAGCATTGATACCCAGACCAGATGATTGAACGACAACATCGCCCGACGTTGTTTCCCCTACACCCAACACGCCGCGATAACTGGATGGGAAGTTCACCAGTTGCCATCCTAAACCGCCGGCACCATCTCCATGGTTACCAGCCGAGGCCACAATCAAGGTGCCGCGCTCCGTGCAGTAATCCACAACATCCTGGTCGATCATCGACGGTGGCTTCACAACGCCCCAGGAACAGTTCACGACACGAGCACCCATCTGGGCAGCATACATCAGAGACTGGTAGCCATACAGAATGCCGTTCTGGTCGGTGCGGGCTGTTTTCAGCGGAAGCATCTTGCAGTTCCATGCAATGCCGGCCATGCCAATGCCATTGTTGGTGGTGGCGCAAGCAACTCCTGCCACGCGTGTGCCATGTCCGTTCGCACGGTAGTTGACCGTGACGCCTGGCTGTGTACCCTCCTCCTGCCATGTGAAGTTGTAGCCTTGGTAATCATCCACATAGCCGTTGTTGTCGTCGTCGATGAGGTTATTGGGAACCTCGCCGGTGTTTGTCCAAAGCGATCCCTGCAGGTCCTCGTGCTGCTGATCAACGCCATTGTCGCTGATCGCAATCACCATCGAAGCATTGCCCTGTTGAACGTCCCACGCCTGCTGCATACGTATGGTTGTAAGGGCAGCCTGCGAAGACACGAGCGGGTCGTTGGGAACGGCATGCAGTTGACCGATGTACCACGGCTCGGCCAGCTCCACAGCTGGATCCTGCATCGCTACGGCGGCCGCCTTCATGGGATCGATCGGCCCGGCATAGCGCACAATGGCAGTGCGCAGCAATCGTTCTTCGATGCCTGCCAGTGACATGTTGTACGTGCCTCGCGGGGCCAGCCTGCCAATAGCGACACATTGGGATGGTTGGAGGAACCAGTCGGTGACCTCCATCCCCGGAGACGGCCTAGAAAAATCCGTGTTGCCAGGTTGAAACCGTACAATCACGTAGCCAGGGCGAACAGACGATTCCGTAGCGCTTGCCGGCATATTCAGGGCCGAGAGCAGCACCAGAATCAGGATGTGGAGGAGTTGGTACTTGGTAGGGGTCATAGCATTTCGCAGTTTTCGCACTTCACCCAAGGAAGGTAAGTGTACAGATCATGTCCGACCAACAAAGTTTCATCGTTACCGCTCGAAAATGGCGCCCACTCACCTTTGCCGACGTTGTGGGTCAGGAGCACGTAACTACTACACTGAAGAATGCCATCGCCTCCGGTCGTGTTCACCATGCCTACCTATTCACTGGACCACGGGGTGTGGGTAAAACAACCTGTGCACGCATCCTGTCCAGAGCGCTAAACTGCCAACATCCCGTAGACAACGAACCCTGTAACACGTGTTCGTCGTGCCTCGACGTTCTGGAAGGACGCAGCGTAGACGTGATTGAAATCGACGGTGCCTCCAACAATAGCGTAGATGATATTCGGAAACTACGGGACAACGCGAAATACGCACCGCTGTCCGGACAGTACAAGCTCTACATTATCGACGAAGTGCACATGCTGTCCACGGCAGCGTTCAATGCACTGCTCAAGACACTCGAAGAGCCCCCTCCCCACCTCATCTTCGTGTTTGCCACAACAGAGATCCATAAGGTCCCGGCCACGATTCTAAGTCGGTGTCAACGCTTCGACTTCCGACGTATGGAGGTGGAGTCGATCGTGAATCACCTTGGCACCATTGCCGCAGCCGATGGCATCACCATCGACGAATCAGCCTTAACGATCATTGCCCGAAAAGCCGACGGTTCCATGCGAGACTCACAGTCGATCTTCGACCAGGTAGTCTCGTATTGCGGTACGACGATTTCTGGAGCAGCGGTCGCCGATGCCCTTCACTTGATCGATACCGAGTTCTTCTTCCAACTCAGCGATGCAGCACGTGCCGGAGATGTCCGTGAGATGTTCAGCCTAGCATCACAGGTGGTGCAGCGCGGCTATGACCTTCAGGACTGCCTCCTTGGCTTGTTGGAGCACTATCGCAACATCCTGACGGTGCTCACGACGGGATCGACGGACTTGATCGATGGTTCGGCACAGGAACGTGAACACTACCAGACAGCCGCCAGTGATTTTAATCAGGCCGATGTTGTGCGTGCCATGAACATCATTGTGTCCGGCGAAGCCGTCCTTCGCCAGCATCCCCCGCAACCACGAGTGCGATTCGAGTTTACGCTGGTGCAACTGGCGCAGATGGATTCGTCGGTAGATCTTGGCGAGTTACTCCAGCGACTGAGTGGGAAGGGGGCTGCACCGGTGGGCGGTGTAACTGTAGCTCTGAAGACCCCAGCCCTCAAGGCTCCAGCCGTCAAGGTAGGCGCCCGACCGGCACCCATGAAGCGCGAGCCTGTCAGCTCACTATCGTCCGGCAACCTGACTCAGCGGTGGGAGCACGTCCTGCAAGAGTTACCCGAGCACCTTGCCTTTGTGCGCTCGACGCTCCGTCAGGGGTTACTGACCGCCGATCTGACTGAGGTTGGTATCGTACTGCGTCCGTCGGCAGAAGTGATTCATCAGCGCTTAGCCGATAAACTCGCCGAACTGAAACAGCATCTACAATCGGTGTATGGCGCATCCGTAGGGGTGCAGCTCATGCCACCAGGAATGGGTCAGCCCCCTACTGATCGTCCAGCAGTGGCATCCGAATCACCTGGGTTGCTGCCCATTGAAGAAGCTGTGATTGAACTCTTCAACGCTAAGCAGGTTCCTGTGTTCAAGTCGTAGTTTTGTAGGTCGACGCTGTTCCACCTACACGTAGATGTCCCCATGGCTCTCTCTTCCGGTACGAAGGCACCCTCGATCTCTGCAGCAGCAACGCAGGCAGGGGGCTCGTGGAGTATGAAGGATGCAAAAGGCTCCTGGCTGGTGCTGTACTTCTATCCCAAGGATAACACCTCCGGTTGCACGGCTCAAGCCTGCGACTTCCGCGACACCATGCCTCGGCTTGCTTCAGCAGGCGTTGCCGTTGTAGGCGTCAGTCCGGATAGCGTGAAGAGTCACGACAACTTCGTCCAGAAGCATGATCTGAACTTCACCCTACTGTCCGATCCCGACTCCTCTATCTGCGAAGTCTACGATGTGTGGAAGGAAAAGTCCATGTACGGTAGGAAGTACATGGGTGTCGTGCGCACGACGTACCTCATCAATCCGGCTGGAAAGATTGTCCACGTGTGGGACAAGGTGAGCGTCAAGGGCCATGTAGACGACGTGCTTGCTACGCTAGCTACCCATGGCATCACCGTATAGTGGCATGATCGACTCCCACGCCCACATCGATGCTAAAGCCTTCGACGCGGACCGATCAGCCATGCTACAGCGAGCATGGGATGCCGGAGTCGAAGCGATCATTGTTCCGGACATTCAGCCCTCGCGGCGTGACCATCTGATCGAGGTTGTCAACAGTGACGCTCGCCTCTATCGTGGAATAGGTGTCCATCCTCATCATGCAGGCTCCGTTGACACGGCTGAACTCGATGCCATCGAAGCTGGAGCCAGTGAGGCTGGCGTTGTAGCCATCGGTGAAATCGGATTAGACTACCACTACGACTTCTGTCCGCCCGATGTTCAGCAGCACGTGTTTCGCGAGCAGATTCGGATTGCTAAGCGCATGAACCTGCCGATTATCGTGCACAATCGTGAATCCGACGACGATGTTCTGCGCATCCTTACCGAAGAGCAGGACGGCACGCTGCGCGGTGTGCTTCACTGCTTCTCCAGCGATGCTCAGGTTCTTCACACAGTCCTAGATCTAGGTCTGATCGTGTCGTTCACAGGCAATATCACCTTTAAGAATTCGACCTTACTCCCCGTGGTCGCGTCCGTTCCCGATGATGCCTACATGATTGAAACGGATTCACCCTACATTGCACCTGTACCTCATCGCGGAACACGGAACGAGCCAGCGCACGTTGCCCTTGTTGCGCAGACAATAGCGGAGATCAAATCCATGACCTATCACGATATCCTGCGGGCAACCACCACAACGGCCAAGCGTCTGTTTGGCTTGACGGCAGTGGTGATGATGTTGCTCACATCGGCTGCGTTGGCGCAGCCCACACCACCTCGCGATGAAGACTACGAAAACGATTACGACTGGGAAATCGCGCTCGAGAACTACTACGCCGACAGCGCAGCCTATGAGAGCTGGGTACGGCCCCGTAGAAGCAGCGTCGGTATCGGTATCTCAGTGGGATCCAACACACAGGTGGAATCTCAGACCTTCCGGCAGCGCTACGACAACTCCTATGAAGTAAACGGCAATCTGGATCGTGGTGAACCCACTCGGTGGACCTTCTTCGCACCGGAGCAAGGTCCGAACCGTAGCTTCTCCTTCGAAGGTTTGACCGCCATTGGTGGCACCATCACCTATAGCCCCTTTACCAGTCTGATGCTGGAGGGTACGTTCACCTATAGCCAGAACACCGGCCCAGCCGAGGACTTTGGCTTGGATCCAATCACCACGAACATTGTTGAGGTGTCTGGCCTGTACAACCTGAACCCGTACAGCAGGGTGAACTTTTGGCCCCAGTTTGGCGGCACGATGGCCTTCGTAGACGACGGCACTACCCAGCAAACAAAGTTCGGGATCAACTTCGGATTGGGAATCGGCGTGAACATCCCCACATCGTTTGGCTTGTTCTATCCGATGTTCAACGTGCGGTTTAATGCCATGCTGCAGCAGGATCAGAACAAGTTGGTACAGCGCTACCTTGACGCCGACGGAAACGTTGCCACCAAGACCGACGACCCCACGAAGATCTCCGTTGATCTTGCCGATGTGAACGTGCTGTACTCGATTCCACGCCTGACCATCCTCTATTATCCACCGTTCTAAGGCGCCGTATCATGGTTACTGTGTTGACGGGTACGGGGCTGGCCGCAGAGGTCGCTGCCATTCGGCAAACCTCGACTTCCATGCAGGACTTCCGGACGGGTGTGCATCGTATCGGCATCCATCTGGCGGTGGAGGCGTCCAAGCACCTACCAGGTAGATCGACTACCGTGCAGACGCCGCTGGCTCCAGCTGAAGCCACGATGGTTGATGGCGACGTGATTCTACTGCCCGTCCTTCGGGCAGGCCTTGGCTTGCTGGATGCCTTCCTACAGGTGATGCCCTACGCCAGCGTTGGATTTGCCGGGCTACGGCGGAATGAGGAAACTCTCGAACCCACCGAGTACTACCGCCGGTTTCCAGACTCGACGTCGAACACCACCTTCATCATCATCGATCCGATGCTGGCCACTGCTGGTAGCATGATTGCTACCCTCTCGATGCTGAAGGACCTCCCCCATCGCAGCATTATGGCAGCCTGCTTGATTGCAGCCCCGGAGGGTGTGGAAGCCCTGACGGCTGCACATCCAGATGTTCCGTTGTTTATTGCCTCTCTGGACGATCACCTCAATGAGATGGGCTTTATCGTGCCGGGCCTAGGTGACGCCGGTGATCGCCTTTTTGGCACAACGTGATTCTGTCTTTTCTCGATTCTGTCTTTTCTTTGCACGTTCTATCGACATTCATTCACAGGAGTATTCCGATGATCATCTTTCACTTTGGCAAGCACAGTGTACCACTGGCCGACATCCACGACATCCGCGTTGACTACAAGTACCAGGATAACGAGATCTATGTTGATCTTGAGATCAATGGTGGTGCACAACTCAGCCTGAACCTGCCAGACTCTCTCACGTTCATGGAGCAGTTCATGGCTCACATTCGTGAAGTCAAGAATATTCCGGCCCAATCCTAACACCTGCCCTTTTACAGCAGGCGGTTGAGGGCCATCGACAGAGCGTCGAGATCTCCCTTGCTCGTGTGGGCATGCGTGCTGAATCGCAGTACGGCGTGATCGAAAACGCGGTGAACCACAACTTCGATACGATGGGTGTTGTACAGCTCATTCTTCAGCCACTGCACATCAGTGGACGAAGGGAGTAGTACGGCACCCATTTGTAGTTCGTCGGCTCGCCAATCGCTGCACGCCGCAAGCCCCTTACGCAATAGCATGTGCATGCCGTAGTCGCGGAGGTCGCGAGCTTCCATCTGCACCAGATCCCACTCATTGCGATGCATCCACTGCAATGCCTCAGGGACCGTGAGGAACGGACTCACGTCGCGCGTACCCAGGTACTCGACGTCGTCAACAAAGGAGCCGTCGCCCGCCGTTGGGATCAGGTTGCCCCAACTCACGATCAATGGCTGTACGGCACGGTGGAGGGACGGATGTACCCACAGAAAGGCAGATCCCTTTGGCGTACACATCCATTTGTGGAAGTTCCCCGTGTAGACGTCAGCGTTGAGCGTATGAAGATGCAAGGGCAGGTGTGCTGGAGCATGTGCTCCATCGATCACGGTAAGGATGCCACGCTCCCTAGCACGGGCACACAGGTTCTCAACGGGCAGTCGTATCGCTGTTGGTGAGGTGACATGACTGAGAAACAGTACCCGCGTCCGGCTGGTCACCGACGACCAGATCAGCTCTTCGATCTCATCCATTGATGGTGCGGGAAGAGGAAGGCATGCCTCAACAATCTCAGCGCCAGTTCCCTGCAGATGGTGTCTCCACGCTCGCAGGCAGGCACCGTACTCGTGATCGGTGGTGAGGACTTCCTCACCGGGAGCCAGCATCGGGGCAATCATGGCCGCAGCCATCGACACGCCGAACGTACTGTTCGTAACGTAGACCAGATCCGTGGGCTGTGCGCCGAGATAGTCGGCGATGGCGCTGCGAGCCCCCTGCATCAGATCGGCCAGCTCTCGGTGAAACAGCACGGGCTGGTGCTCAAGGCGCTCCTGCCAAGATCGCTGCACATCCAGCAGCTCGCGCGGGCAGGCCCCGAAGGACCCATGGTTGAGAAAGTGAATGTCGTCGCGGAGAAGGAAGTCGGCTTTAGTCAGCATCTGCGAGAATACGAAGTCGGACGCTTCGTTGCGCAATGCGCTCTAGCGGCGAGCCGGCCGGATTGGCATCGCTCTGCACCTGAACGTCTACACGATCGGACCGAAGTAGAGCCTGAGCGGCTTGGGCACGACGCAGGCGCAGTGGTTGGTTGACATCCTCGGAACCGAGAGCATCAGTGCCGGCAATCACCTGTACGCGTTCACCGCGCGCCAGCGCTCTCAGTGCTGTTTGCAGTGCCGCCGTGTCGATCATGCGGAATTGAGAACTGCCAAAGTCAAAGTAGCCCAGTATGAGATCGGCCTCTTCGGCAGAACAGAGCACGGTATCAATCGTGCGACTCCGCTCGACGATCCGAAGACTCTTCCTCGCAACTGCAATGTTCTGAGCACCCGTGGAGTCCGTAGTTGTCACGCGGACGTTCACCTCGACTGGGCGCCCTGATGCCAGCGCCTTACGGTGCACAGTCATGCGGGCAATGCCGCGCTCCAGCGACGTTTGCAACGGTTGCCCGTCAGCCGTCGCCTCGATGCGTGACGTACACGGACCCGCCTCGCACGTCAGCACATGAGCTGCCGACAGCTCCACTGGTAGGATGGTCTCCACTTCGCGAGTGCGAATGGTGGTAAGGGGCTGAAAGACGCCATTCACGAGGAATTCGATTCGACGCTGCTCAGTCTCCAGTTCCGGATACGGCACGACACTGTACGGCTGGATCAAGACAGTCAGCTTGTTCTGGTCGATGGGCAGGTCCCTCAGGACTGCAGCAACCCTAGCCTTGGCAATGGAGCGATCTTCATCGGCAGAGGTGCCCACTACAATCGTCACGCGATGATCCGGATGCTCGGCAATGTAGGAGCGAACCGCATCAATAATCATAGCAAACGGACCAATCGGTTCGGTACTCCGTTTGGCGAAAAAGATGGCCGGGTAGACACGCCGAAGCGTATCCTGCTGACGCACATCGATTGCCGGAATCACCAGTTCTCCATCCACTTCACGCACTCCTGGCATTGTTGACGCTACAACAACGGAGCTCCGAAGCAGTGGAGCTTCCACCACCACGGGAGGCGGAGGAGGTGCCGGGGGTGGAGGAGGGGGAGGTGCCACTACGTCTTCGCTCTTCGGCAGCGTCCAGCGCAATTGAGCACCCGCGGTGAGCGCCTGTACCGCCCATGGTACAGCGGTGGTGATGTTGGAAAGTGGATGCTGATACCGAAGTATCGGAGACAGCGTTATCGCTGCCGAGACAGGAAGATCATAGCGCAGCGCAAGGTCCACAGCCACAACCAACCCTGCAGCGTCGGGCAGGACTTCGTTGTAGACGTTTCGAATGGAACTGCCATTCTCGAAGGTATAACCCTCTGGACTCAGAAGAACTTCCTGCTGATGGACGCTCGTGGAGATGGGCATGCCTGCCTGTACTCCTGCCATCGCCCATAGCCCAGAAGAAACGGGAATGGCAAGGTAGGGACGAAGCGTTATGGCCATGTAGGAGAGCTCTAGGTCGTGACTGATGACCCCTTCACGGACTTCTTGGCCATCAATCAGATTGATTCCACGCTGTTGCTCCTGCATCATCAGTGGCATCGTGGACGCACCCACCATCAGGCCTACCGCTAACGGGCCTCCGGGAAGGCGCATGCTGGTTTGGTACTCCGCTCCAGCTTCAAGAGACGCCGTCCAACTCCACGTATCGGTGAAGGTGACGCAACACACCGGGTGGCCCGGAAGGACGGAAAACCGCAAGGCATGGAGGGCAGCCCCGCCGCGCAGCTCCGCCGACAGCGACAGTGGACTGTGCTCCTGCGCCGAAAGGCCTGCACATAACACTGCACAGAGAACGGCCAGCCGCATGATTGAAGTCCTCATCGTACGATCACCATCGGTGTGGATGACAGACCGTCTGGCGATGATACAACGACGCGATAGGTTCCTGGCACCAAATCAGACGTGTCCATCCTCATCGAGTAGGTTCCGGACGCAGAGATGCCTGGGTTGATGCCTGGGTTCTGGATCTTCACGTCACGCCCCGTGGCGTCGAGTACACGCAGGATGACGGATGCGTACGTTGGCACATCAAGCACCAACGTAACATCATCCGTGGCTGGCTGTGGTGTAATCTGCACGATCGTGGGAGCTGTTGCGCGTTTGATGCGCCGCACCGGATCATCGTGCTGAATGCGCAACACACCTGGTACGTAGGTCATTGGCACGGTGGTGCCAAAGCCTGTTGCGGCGCTGTCGAAGTCAAGAGGTGACTGATCGATCTCGGCCATTCCGGCATAGCCCACCAGGCGGGCAATCTCCATGGTGCCACTAAACCTACCCGTCACGCGGAAGGTGATGAACCGAAGGCCGTTGCGCACGTCTTGCGAGAGAATCTGGGCTACTCCGGCCGTTGTTGTAATGTCGCGTGCTAGATACAGCCGCTCATCCACCGTGAGCGTGGCCTCGAGGAAGCGCTCACCAGCGTAGGCCTGCTGCTCCGTAATGGTTGCCATGATCGGCAGGGCCGTCGTATCGCCTCTGGGTGGTGCCGTAACGGTCGGGGCCGAGAGCGTTGCTGTGCCGCGATAGTTTGCCAATCGAATCTTCGTGGACGCAGCACATGGTTCAACAGCAAACACCACTTCAGCGGCGTCACTTATGGTACCTCCGCTGTACTGCAGCGTAATGACCACGGAATCACGTGGTCCGATCACGATTGGCAGAGGTGTGAGTACCGTGACTGGTTCACTACCTGCAATCGTTGCTTCCGTAATGGTCAATGGATTATCCGAGCGATTGCGCAACACCACGTCACGGTTCGGGATTTCGGGAATGAACGGTAGCACAAGATGCGATAGCTGAAGATCAGCACCCGAGCCACGGCCTTGCAGACGAATCGTGCGCTCGATTGAGCGCTGGTTGGCATAGCGAATCACCACCTTGGCTGAATCGGCGCCCAATCGTCGAGGAGCAAACTCCACATCAAGAACCAACGTGCCACCTGGTGGTATCACCGTGTCGGGTACAAGATTCAGCACGCGGAACTGGGCCAGCAAGCCCCTTTCTACAAACACCGTGTTGATCACAAGTTCCACGGGATCGTTGTTTCGCAGCATCGCAAGGGTACGTACCTGTTGCTGTCCAACGCAGACGTCTCCAAAATCCTCGTCGCTGATCAGCAGGCTCAGGTTTCGATCGATCGAGAGCTGTTCAACGGGAATGAAGTAGGTACGGCCGCAAAACTCGAGCACCATGGTATCCCGCAGCTGACCGGTATCAGCCGGAACACTGGTGAGCTCCACCGTAAGACAGGCCCCCGGTAGGACTGTGTCGCCATTCACGTTGTTCGTGATACGCACCCATGACCCATCCAGCATGTAGCTGCTTCGGATGATGGCCGGTACGCTGCCGGTGTTACACACCTCTGCGCTGAAGATAGTGATGGTTTCTTCGCCAATCAGGGCATCGGCGATTTGCAGTGGATTCACCGATAGCTCCACCGGAGCAATGCGGAAGACGTTGTCGCTCAGGTCGGTTTCTGGCGCCGACACCCGTCGTAGCAGCGCATTTCGAGTGCTATCAATCGACGTACTCACAAGGGTGGAACCGTCGGGGCTGAAGGCCAGGTACGTCACGCGATTCTGGTGTCCGGCGGCCGAGCCCGTTGGGGGCAACACGGTGGCCTGAGCCATGTCGTACACCACAAACTGCGGGCTATACTCGAAGCCCATTGCCATGAAGGTATTGCTAGGCGTAAACGACAAGCTCACGGCTTCGCTGGTTTCGCGGTAGATGATCTTCACGATCGACTGCGCTTCCATGTCGAAGACAAACGTGCGCTGCTCCTTGGCTCCATTAGCAATGTCGGTTCGCCGCTTCCCGGCCAATCCAGCTAGCCGTCCGTCAGGCGATGATGCTACGCGGTACACGTACGGACCTACGGCCTCGAGAAGACCACTATTTGCCGTGCGTTCTTCGGCTCCCGTATCAACGTTGTAGATGCTGACGGTGCCATCTAACAACGCAAGGGTAAATCGAGAACCAGCTACCGACGACGACGCAATTGGCGTAGCAAGCGTGATCGGAGTAGACTCTTGGAGGTTACCAGTGCTGTATCGTGCTACACGAGCTGTTTGTTGCGGCAGCACGTAGATCGTTGCTCCGTCGCTCGTACTCGCAAGAGCTTGGACAAGAATATCGGAAGGAAGGTCAACTGCCTGCTGTGGATCTTCCACGGCTTGAGAAAATCGCAGAAGTCTTCCGCCACGTCTACCAGGTTGACCCGTGCTGATAACGAGGTCTCGCGTAGTACCAACGTAGGTAACGGCAGCAACCACTTCCCCGGGATTCAGTGATGTGCGATACGAACCGGTTTGCTGACCCGTTGCCACATTCCATTCATTGATCGTTCCGTCCGAATATGCCACCAGCAGATACTCGCCCGTACGTGAGTATGCAGCCGTTGATGCCGATGCCTCTGGTCCGCTCAGCCACCGTGGTTCCGAGGCTTGGAACTTCTGCGAGACACGGATCCGAGCGCTATCGGTAAACGTCACCGGTACCTCCCAGAGGTACGTCGAATCCAGGGTCGAGTCGATGGCAACCCATGATCGGCCGTTGTCGGGCGTAAACTCCACAAAGGAGTAGAAGCCGGGAATAGCCCCTTTCCATCGGATGGGAATCTCTTGACAGGGGGCAAAGGACTCGCCACCATTCGGTGCCGTGATCTGCAGGATCGTGCGCTGTGGATAGGTGCGAGGATTGGCCACCACCATTAGGGTTCGTCGCATCCCGCCCTCGTAGTACACGGAGATCACGCCAGAAATCGGATCGGCGTTGACAGGAGTGCAGATCACATCGATGCGATACTCCAGCGGGGAGATGACCATCACCGGCGGTTGACCCGTGCGGAAAGATCCCTTCCACACTACGGCGATATCGGGATGGTTGGACGTGACCGAATCGATCGTGATCATCCGCTCCTGACCATTCTGGAGCGCGGCCTCGGTGGCTACCACCTTTAGCTTCATGGTGTCGGAACGGCCCACAGGTATCGATTCGAAATCGGCATAGCCGGGCAGGTTCCTGCTCAGACTATCACGGAAGACAACATTCGCACCTACACTACGGCTGAGCGGACGGCGGTAGGAAAGGGCTGCGGTTTGTCCCTGATGCGTTATCAGCAGATCCACGAGGAAGGAGTCAAACTGAGAGTTCACCCATTCGATCACGTGAATGCCCCCACCCTCCTGTGTGACCGTTGCGGGGCGCAGGGCGGTGTTGCTCTGAATCAAGATGACGTTCGTCGACGAGATGGTAAGGGGCTGCTGGTTATTGGTAACTCTGCACCGCACCCGCACCTTGGGATAGGCGCTGAGATCCAGGTCGCTCCCACCCGGGAACGACACGCCCACAACCTGTACCTGGGCTACAGCATTCGGCTGCCACAGGACCGTGGCGGCCAACGCCACGATGAAGATGAAGATTCGGAGGTAGTGCATAGCCGCTTTAGAAACCCTCGGCTACGTAGCGTGCAAGAAAGTCGACCACTTCGGGATCGTTCGTAGCACGCAGTGCAGGAACATCGCCCTGGAATCGCACCACGCCATCCACAATCATGGCAACGTTATCGGCAATGTTGAAGATGCTGAACATGTCGTGCGTAATCACCAAGGAGGTCACCTGTAGCTTTCGTGCCAGATCCCCAATCATGTCGTCGATCTGCTGTGACGTGACAGGATCAAGACCTGTTGTAGGCTCGTCGTAAAAAATGTACTCCGGTTGCCCGACCAAAGCGCGGGCAACACCAACGCGCTTTCGCATGCCTCCCGACAAATCCGAGGGCTTTTTGTTACGCAGTATGGCATACTCACGCTCGAAGGCCGTAGAACCGTCATCCGTCAGCTCCGGCAGCAGTCCCACGGAACTCAGTACCCGACGTGCCTCAGACTCGAGGATGGAGCGATCATGCACGCCGTGCTCTACCAGACTGATCACCACATTGTCGAACACGGTCATCGAGTCGAACAGCGCTGCACCTTGAAAGACATAGCCGATTTTCTTGCGCATGGAGAACAGCTCTGCATGCGATAGCGACTCCAGATCCCGTCCGTCGATCAGAACCGTTCCTGCGTCGGCCTTCAACAGGCCTACAATGTGTTTCAAGAGGACGCTCTTCCCGGAACCCGACTTGCCAATCACGCACGTCGTGCTTCCCGTTGGGATCACCAGATCAATGCCCTTCAGAACTTCTTTCGCACCGAAGGACTTTCGTATGCCACGCAGTTCGATCATCGCTTATGCTACTCCGCGTTCCTTCATGCGATCCCGAATCTCTTGGACAGTACCCATGGGAATCGCTTCAATCAGACTGCGCGTATACTCTTGCTGTGGATTCTGGTAGATCTCTGCTGCAGAGCCCATCTCGACGATCTTTCCAGCATTCATCACGGCAATACGATCGCTGATGAACTTTACCACACTAAGGTCGTGCGAAATGAAGATGTACGTCAGGTTGAACTCGTCGCGGAGCTGAACCAGCAGATTCAGGACCTGTGCCTGGACGCTTACGTCCAAGGCGCTCACTGACTCGTCGCAGATCAGCAGCTTTGGCTTCAGGGCAAGGGCACGCGCAACGCAAATGCGCTGACGTTGTCCGCCCGAGAACTCATGCGGATAGTTGTTGAAGTGGCGCGGCAACAGATCGACCTTATCCAACAGGTACAACACCTGCTCCTTACGGTCCTTGTCGTGTTCACCGATGCCGTGGACCCGCAGGACCTCGGTGATTGCACTGCCAACGCTCAACCGGGGATTGAGTGACGAATACGGATCCTGAAAGATGATCTGGAAATCCTTCCGCATGTTCTTGAGCTGGGCTGAACCCAGCGCTCGAACGTTGACGCCGTTAAACGTGACGGAGCCAGCCGTTGGCTCTACGAGTCGCAGAATGGCTCGACCGGTGGTGGTCTTACCACACCCCGATTCTCCTACCAGGCCAAGCGTTTCACCAGGCTTGACGTCGAAGCTGACATCGTCCACAGCCTTGACGTATCCTGTTGTCTTGCCAAAAAATCCGGACTTGACCGGAAAGTGTACCTCAAGGTTTCGCACATCCAAAAGTGGCTGTTGCGCAGCCAGGTGCGCAGTGCGCTGTTGAATATCCTCGGCGGTAAACTCCAACTGGTGTACCAGCGCATCGACATTGTTGGCAGAACGCTCGGTAATGGTTCCATCGGCGGCTTCGTCCATGAAGTCGCGCACGGTTGGAAGAATCCTCAGTTTCTTGTCGAGTCGGGGTCTGCATGCCAGAAGCCCCTTGGTATACGGATGCTGCGGATCCTCGAAGATTTGCAGGACGGGGCCCTGCTCTACGATGTTTCCTTTGTACATCACGATTACGTCGTCGGCAATCTCTGCGATCACGCCGAGGTCGTGAGTGATGAACATCATGGACATGCCATGGTTTCGCTGCAGTCCCCGCATCAGGTCCAGAATCGTTGCCTGAACCGTTACGTCCAGCGCCGTTGTAGGCTCGTCGGCAATCAGGAGATCTGGATTGCAACTCATAGCCATGGCAATCATCACACGCTGCTTCTGCCCACCCGATAGCTGATGCGGATAGGACGTCAGCATCTGCTCGGGCCGAGGAAGTTGCACCTCCTTGAGTAGCTCGAGCGTGCGCTCGCGAGCAACCTGCTTGTCGACGTTCTGATGCAGCTGAATGGCCTCGATGATCTGATCGCCGCAGGTAAACACGGGGTTGAGGGATGTCATCGGCTCCTGGAAGATCATCGCCAGTCGATTGCCACGGTAGCTACGCATGCGATCTTCCGACAGCTGCAGCAGGTCCGTGTGCGTGCCGTCCTTCTCGTGGAAGATGGCCTGCCCACCAACGATCTTGCCTGGCGGCGTCTGGATCAGACGCATCACGCTCAAGCTGGTCACGGATTTTCCAGAACCGGACTCTCCTACGATACCCAGGGTTCTCCCCTTGTGTACGGTAAACGACACATCGTTCACGGCCCGCATCACGTGGTGATCGGTACGGAACTCGGTAATCAGGTTTCGGACTTCAAGCAGGGGCTGCATATCAACCTTTTCTCAACCGTTGGATCGTTGAAGCGACCATAAAGATACGTGCTTCTTTGCTGCTACGGCCGCGTAGCTGCTACCGAGAACCCTGCCTACGGCAATCGCTACGGCACCAGCTACTGCCCCGTTCCAATGCGTAATGCCTACTAGCGCCGCCATCACCAGTGTGAGGCCCCCTACCTCGATCAGGGCCGCAATCGTGACATGCACAGTTTTGCGCTCCACGATCAGCACGCTACGCTGAAGTGAAAACAGCGCAGCGGTAGCTGGCATCACCAGTTGCACCAGCGTGGGAAGGTAGGCAACGTCCACTAGTGCTGGATTGAGCCCGAATACTCCACCGAACACCAGTCGATACAGCGGCGTTACCGTCACAACCAGCAGTAGACCAGCAGTACTGGCAAGGGTGATCAACCACGCAACACGACGAATGCTGGCGTACGCGTCTCGCGACTCACCGAGATAGGCGATGCCAACCTCTTGGTAGGAGAATCCGAAACTGCGGAACAGGAAGATGAGGGCATTCACCACCGGCAATACTGCCAAGGACTCTACCGGGAACGGCGCTTTACTGACGAAGAGTGATACGATTGGCATCGACACGAAGCCAATCACCGAGGTCAAGGCCAAGGGTAGGAAGAACGCTAGAATGCTGCGATTGGTGGGAGGGGGCTCGCAGGTGCTGAGATCTTGTACGCGGTACGATCGCACCACGCCTCGAGCCATCCAGCGTGTTGCCAGCGCCTCACCCACCACGCCAGCAGTAAGACCGGCCGCACCCAGTGTGATGCCCTCTACCGATTCGGTGACGAAGAGGATGATCGCGATCACCAGCATCGACACCAGCCGTACCACCGTACCAATGGCCACGTTGCGTGTCTGGTTGTTCCGAATCATCAAGCCCTGGTAGAACCGGCGCACACCAATGGCTGCAGGCCACGGAATGAGTAACAAGAGTCCCTGATGAAGCCGCCAGCCAATCTCGGGCTTGACACCAATGACCCCGTAGGCAACGGCATCGAAGACCGGTGGCAGGCATACCACGATCATGCCCATCGTTACGACAATGTTGGTCATCACCATGAATCGCCGGAGTCGTTCCTCGGCAGCTCGATCCTTAGCCAAGGCTACGCTGGTGCTCAGCAGGTGAATCACCGGTGATTCGATCAGCATCGCCAGCGCAATGGCTACGCCATATGCTGCCAGGTTGTAGGTTGCATCCGGTAGCCGTGCGATGAAGATGGTCAATGTGGGACCCTCAACGGCCATCAGTAGCCAGGTAAAACTGAGCGGTGCCCAGAAGCGTAGTATCCCGCTCGTTGTTGCTACTGGTTTCATGTACAAACTTCGTCAGGAACACCGTCATGATCGATTTCACCGAGACTCAGCGTCCACCCACGGCCATGAAGATCATTCTGGGCGTGGCCATGGCCATGCTGGTGTTCACCTTCGGCGCTGCCATCCTGCTCACCGAAATCGATCAACCAGATACGACGTGGTATGAAGTTGCACTACCCCTTGGCTTTCTCGTCCTCGTCATGATCGTACTTGGTGTGGCGTACGGACGTACGAAGCAGCACGTGCAGATTACCAGCACCGATCTACGCGTTCGCCAGGTACCCTTTCATCGGCGAGATCGCGTGTTTCCGTGGAGCGACGTCACCACAGTGATCTATCGACCATTTAGCGCCATGGGCGAGTTCGGTGGCTGGGGCATTCGATACAACATGCGCGACGCCTGGGGCTATGTACTGTCCGGTGATCGCGCCATCGAAGTCCACCTTGCCAACGGCAAGAAACGTATCATCTCGATTGTCGATGGGCAAGGGGCTCGGGCAGCGCTGGAGGCCCTGCACACCGAGCACGGAGTGAACGTCCGGTTCTTAACAATTACCTAGATCCCGTACGTTTGTTTCATGAGATACTTCAAGCGTGGATCTGTGATGCTGCTCGTAGCCGCCCTGGCTACAGTGACGAGTTTTGGTGCCGACACCGTGCGCGTGTGTGCCTACAACGTGTTGCGGTACACTGCCGATAACGAGGATGGCCGCCTACCGCAGTACCGTGCCATCATGGAGCAGATCCGTCCGGAATTGCTGATGTGCGTTGAAGTGGCCGATGGCACCATGGGGCCACGGTTTGTCGCGGACGTCCTCACGTGGGGGTCGTATGCTGCCACGCCATACATCGACGGACCCGACATGAATGCCCAGGCATTCTATGATCAGCAGCACTTCTCGTTTGTAAGCCAGCGACGGATCCCCACAGCCCTGCGAGATATCGCCGAGTTTGTGTTTGTCACCAAGCCGCCATCGGGGCTTTCCGCTGATACAATCGTTCTGTACGCTCTGCACCTAAAGGCCTCCGACAGCCAAAGCGATGCTGCACAGCGTGCCTCGGAAGTACGTGCCATGATGCAGTCCATGTCCACGGCCAGGTACGTGGTGGTGGGAGGTGACCTAAACATCTACGCACCTACAGAGGCTGCCTACCAGCAGTTGGTTGGTGCTACGGCATCACCCCGGAGATTTGTAGATCCCCTCGGCACCGTGTGGCAGCGCAACGTGTCGGCCTTTGCCGGAATGTACACGCAGTGCACACGCTCGACCAACATCGCCGGCTGCGGTGGCGGCGTGACCGGTGGCATTGATGATCGATTCGACTACCTGTTCGTAAGCCAGGAACTCGAGCCCCGCACGCTGATGAATACCTACACGGCATTCGGTAACGACGGCATTGCTCGACTGAACAAAGCCATCAATAACCCACCGAATCAAATCGTGACGAGCGACGTAGCGGATGCGCTGCTGTGCGCGAGTGATCACCTCCCGGTGTACGTCGACGTCCTCCTTGGAGATGTTCCAGCCTCCGTCACACAGCGCACCACAACACGCCTGCAGATGGAGTCAGATACAGCGGTATTGACGGGCTGTAAGCCCGGACAGATGATCACCGTGTATGATCTGGTAGGACGCGAGGTGTACGCACGTGTAGCACGCGACACCAGCGTGCGACTCGATCTTAGCTCGCTCAAAAAGGGCCTGTACCTGATCACTCACGCAGGCTTGTCCAAACGCGTAGTGCTCTAACGCGCCCTTACCAGCGCAGAATCCAGGCAAAGATTAGTGGCGCAACGATGGTTGCGTCGGACTCCACGATGAACTTCGGCGTGGTGATATCCAGCTTGCCCCACGTGATCTTCTCATTGGGGACGGCCCCGGAATACGAACCATACGAGGTTGTGGAGTCGGAGATCTGACAGAAGTAGCTCCAGAACGGCACATCGTGCCACTCCAGATCTTGGTACATCATGGGGACTACACAGATTGGGAAGTCTCCGGCAATACCGCCACCAATCTGGAAGAAGCCTACGCCCTTGCCTTCGGAGTTATGACGATACCAGTCAGCAAGCCACACCATGTAGTCGATACCACTCTTCATTGTCGTGGACTCGAGTTCGCCCTTGATCACGTAGCTGGCAAAGATGTTCCCCATGGTGGAGTCTTCCCATCCCGGGCAGACGATCGGAAGGTTCTTCTCGGCAGCGGCAATCATCCAGGAGTTCTTCGGGTCGATCTGATAGTACTGCTCTAGGTCACCGGCCAGCAGCATCTTGTACATGTACTCGTGAGGGAAGAACCGCTCACCACGCTCCTGAGCCCCTTTCCACTGCTTGACAATCTGGGCCTGAATCCGACGGAACGCCTCTTCTTCCGGAATGCATGTATCCGTCACACGGTTGAACCCGTCCTCCAGTAGCGCCCATTCATCCTGTGGGGACAGGTCGCGGTAGTTCGGCACGCGCTTGTAATGGTCGTGGGCCACCAGGTTCATGATGTCTTCTTCAAGGTTGGCGCCCGTGCAGGAGATGATATCGACCTTACCCTGCCGGATCATCTCGGCCAAGGAGATACCCAGCTCCGCCGTGCTCATGGCACCTGCCAGGGTGATCATCATCTTGCCACCTTCGGCAAGGTGGGTTTCATATCCCTTGGCGGCGTCCATCAAGGCCGCTGCATTGAAGTGCCGGTAGTGATGCTCAATGAACTGCGAAACAGGTCCGCGAGAGGCGTTGGGTGTTGTATTCATGACGGCAAAGATACGGGCTTGCTCATCGTTTTTCGCCCGATCCACCGAACAAGTAAGAGCATCACCGGCACTTCAATCAACGGGCCGATCACAGCTGCGAATGCCTGACCCGAGGCAAACCCGAAGGACGTGATGGCAACGGCAATGGCTAGCTCGAAGTTGTTACTCGCAGCCGTAAAGGCCAGGGTGATACTGCGCTGATGATCCATACGCGCGCGGCGCGACAACCACAAACTGATGGCAAACATTCCAACGAAGTAGAGGAACAACGGGACTGCAACGCGCACAACATCGAGAGGAAGTCGAATGATGGCATCTCCCTTGGTGCTGAACATTACCACAATCGTGAACAGCAAGGCAGCGGGTGTGAGGTAACTCAGTCGGGGGAGGAAGGTGTTCCTGTACCAATCGTTACCCATGGAACGCCGCAGCACCGTGCTGAGAAGTATGCCCACGACGAGTGGTACGCCCAGGTACAAGAGTACGCTCAACGCAATCTCCGCAACATCAACATTCAACCGAGCCCCCTGCAATCCGACCATAGGAGCCACCACCTCCAGAAAGAACCAGGCATACGCCGAGTACATCACCACCTGGAACAAGCTGTTGAAGGCCACCAGACCTGCAGCATACTCGCGATCACCACAGGCCATGTCGTTCCAGACAATCACCATGGCGATGCATCGTGCCAGGCCGATGAGGATGAGACCTTGGAGGTACTCTGGCTTGTCCGCTAGAAACACCGCAGCCAAGATGAACATTAATGTGGGGCCGATGAACCAGTTCTGCAGCAGCGACAGACTCAGTACGCGAACATCACGGACAACGGGGCCCAGCTGATCGTAGCGAACCTTGGCCAGCGGTGGAATCATCATGATGATCAGGCCAAGTGCAATTGGCCAGTTCGTAGCTCCCGTACTCATCGATGCAATGAAGGTTGCTACGTCTGGAATCATCCAGCCAACCAGGACTCCCACCACCATGGCCAGTCCAATCCACAACGTGAGGTAGCGGTCGATCAATCCCATGCTGGTTACTCCCGTTCAAGGGTTCCGGGTAGTTGTTCTACCCACGTTTTAATCTCGTCGCGTACGGCGCGGTACACGTTGAGTACCGCGTCGTCGGTTGGATCCAACCCAGCAGCATAGGGATCCGGGAAGCTGTGATGCACGGCAACGGGAACTCCGGGGATGTGCGGACACGCTTCGTAGGCGCTGTCGCACACGGTTGCAAGCACGTCCACGGTGGCCAGATCTAGGTCGTCGACGGACTTCGACCAGTGCTCCGACAGATCGATCCCTACCTCTGCCATCACTGTGGCGGTCACAGGATTCATCCCCTGGGGATGGGTACCTGCCGAGACTGCCTGGTAGGGGGCTGGCCAGAGGGTACGCGCCCACGCTTCAGCCATTTGGGACCGACACGAGTTGCCGGTACACAGAAACAGGATCGTCATCGTGAGGTGCCTCTTTCCTACATTGCACTGGTATGGACCGTCCAGCCATAAATATCGCCCTTCCACTGCTGATTCTGAGTGCCGTGGCTCTTGGTGCCGTGTTATATGTTCTTCACAGCATCCTGATTCCCCTCGTGCTGGCAGGATTCCTCGCCATCATCTTCAAGCCCTTAGTCGGAGTGGTTCGACGCCTGGGAGCGCCTACGTGGGTGGGGCTGTTGTTGGTGTTGCTGATGACCAGTGCTGCGATCTACTCCACCAGTGTCATCGTGTCGTGGGGGGTGCAGTCTGCGGTGGAGAAGGCCCCCGAGTACTCCAAGAGGGTTGTTCGGATGATCGGTCGTGCTGAGGACCTGGTTGCCCAGTACGGTGGCAGGATTGACGCGAATCTGTTAGATCGCCTCGAGCAGGTCATCAGTGCCGAGAGGGCCGTAGGCATTGCCGGCTCATGGGTGGGATCGGCTCTGACCGTGCTTTCCGACGGCACCTTGGTACTGCTCTTCTTGATCTTCATGGTGCTGGGCGGCGACCTGTTCGCTCGGAAGTTACAAGTGGCCTTTCACGACGTCACAGCCGTGAATGCCGTGCGGATCTACGATACACTCAACATGAAGGTGCTACGCTACCTGCGGCTGAAGACGCTGATCAACCTGTTCACAGGCTTGGTGGTGTATGCCGTGTTAGAGGCGTTCGGTGTAGACTTCGCCCCCGTCATGGGGCTGCTGGCCTTTCTGTTTAACTACATCCCCAACATGGGATCGTTCATCATGACGGTCCTCCCTGGTGCCATCGCTGCGGTGCAGTTTGAGAACGTGGGTTTTGCCTTGATCATTGTTGGTGTCCTGATTGTTGTTCAGAACCTGATCGGCAACATCATCGAACCGAAGATCATGGGTACCAGTCTGGATATCTCTCCGGTAGTTGTGCTCTTTTCACTGGTGTTCTGGGGCTGGATGTGGGGAATCGTCGGGATGATTCTCTCTGTTCCCATTATGGCCGTAGTGAAGACACTTATGGAACAGTTCCCCACCACAAAGCCCCTTGCCATTCTCATGGGGTCGACCGTCCCATCATCATCGGAAGAGTTCCGCTAAGCGGACCGTATCTTCGCACATGAAGTTCCGTCTAGAGCGTGTGTCCGTAGAGTATGCTGGCATTCCAGCCGTGCGCAATCTGTCGATCGACTACGACGGTACGGACGTCCTCATCCTGATGGGAGCAACCGGAGCAGGTAAAACAACCCTCCTGCGCCTGCTCTACGCCGACGTTCTGCCCAGTCAAGGCGACGTCATGATCAACGGCGTCTCTACGTCGACAATGTCGCTGAAGGTTCGGCAGCAGATGCGTCGCAAGATGGGTATTGTGCAGCAGGACGGGCGGCTGATGAGCGACTACACCGTGTTCGAAAACGTCCTAGCAACGTATGCACTGAGCGGCTACAGCCGTCGCCATGCCGAGGAGGCCTGTTTGTCGCTTCTCGCCGACCTCAATATCAGCTATGTGCGACAGAAGTATCCGCGCGAGCTCTCCGGCGGTGAGCGGCACCTTGTGGCTCTTGCACGCGCTCTGGCCGTCAATCCGGAAGTGGTGATCGCCGACGAACCTACTGGCACGCTAGATCCTGCCACGACGCTCGAAGTGGCACGAATCTTCCAGCGTGTGGTAGATCAGGGAATAGGTGTGGTGGTGTCGACGCATAACCCAGCGTTTGCGGCGGCCTTTCCAACGGCCCGCACCATCACGCTTGCCGAAGGAGCGTTACAGTGAGTGCCACAACACGGATCGTGGTGATCGGTACCGGCCAGATGGGGGCGGAGCTGGTACAGCTTGCACCCTTCAACCACTGCGAGGTAGTTGCCCAGTGCAACCGCACCACACTGTATGCCAACGTGGACCCGAGCACGTACGACGTCGCCATCGACTTCACCCAACCGTCGGCTGTGCTTCATCACGTTGCCGTAGCAGCGCACCACAGACGGAATCTGGTGATTGGCACCACAGGATGGAACAACGATGTTTCCGAGGTCCAGCGGGTGCAACAGATCCAGCAGGAATCGAACATCGGCATCGTCTACGCCAGCAACTTCAGCTTGGGGATGCAGATGTTCTTCCGGATTGTTGAAGCTGCAGCCAGGATGGTGAACACCCGCACCGAATATGACATTACACTCCACGAGTGGCATCACGCCTTGAAGCTCGACAGCCCCAGTGGCACGGCCCTTTCGTTGGCCAACATCGTGCTGCAGCAGCTAGAGCGTAAGAAGCAGATCGCCACAGAAACACAGCATCAGCGCATCCATCCAGCCGACCTCCACGTAACGTCGACGCGTGGTGGGCACGTAGTGGGCACTCACGTGGTGAGCCTTGGTGGCCCTACTGACACGCTCACGCTAACGCACACGGCCCACAACCGATCGGGGTTTGCGCAGGGGGCTCTGGCAGCTGCCCATTGGCTGCACGGACGTACGGGCTTCTACGACGTATCGGATGTACTCGACCGTTTGCACGAGGGACCGGCACAGTGAAGTGGATACTGTTCATGACCGCCACGGCGACTCTGCTTGCGGGTAGTGGTGAGTCCTCTCTGCGCTTCTGGCCTCCGGTGGTGGATGTCGTGCGCGACTCTACCGGTTACGTGCAAACCATGATCAGCCTGTACAGCGTTCGCGGCGACTCTATCCGCCTAACGAAGGTCGATGGCTCCTGCAAGTGCGCCAATGGCTCGGTGCAGAGGCCAGTTGCCTACGATTCCGTACCAGCCAAGATCTACCTAGCGATCAACGCCAAACACTTCGTGGACTCCGTGAACTACGTTGATTACACCATCCACCACACGGGCAGTGATTCACCTGCGATGTACCGTGTGCTGGTGCGACTCAAGTGAGATCATCATGCAGCACTGGTTAGTAAAAACCGAACCTGATGTGTATTCCTGGGAGCAGTTCGTATCGGATGGCTCCACCTTCTGGGACGGTGTGCGCAACTACGAAGCTCGCAACAACATGCGCGCGATGAAGAAGGGCGACCTCGTGGTATTCTACCATACCGGCGATGAGCGCCAGGCCGTCGGTATCGCCAAGGTGGTCAAGGAAGCGTATCAGGATCCCACCACAGATGATGCTGCGTGGGTTGTGGTAGACCTAGCACCGGTAAAGCCCCTTGCCACCCCCTACACGTTAGCTCAGGCGAAGGCACATCCGATTCTCTGCGAATCAGCCTTGGCGAAGAAAGGACGTATTAGCGTCATTTCCCTCACCAAGGCCGAGTACGAGGCAATGATCGAACGGAAATCTCGGGGCTAGCCCTTAAGCGTCTTCTTCAGGTGATCAACATCACCACGAATCTTTCGATCCGTGTCGATGTAATTCATGATCTGCTGACAAGAATGCAGAACCGTTGTGTGGTCCCGGCCACCAAAATGCAGACCGATGCTCTTCAGCGAGAGCTGCGTCATCTGCTTGGCAAGGTACATGCACATCTGACGAGCCAGCACCACTTCGTGCTTTCGTGTTTTTGCCGAAAGCAGATCTACGGACTGGTTGTAGTACAGAGCAACTTCCTTCTTGATCTCCTCGATCGTCAGCTGACGCGATGAACCGGTATTCGACACGGTGCGTACGACGTCCTTTGCAAGATCAAGCGTCAGCTCGCGGTTGTCCAGCGTGACCTTTGCCAAGAGGGAAATCAAACAGCCTTCGATTTCACGCACACTGCTGGTGACGTGCCGAGCGATGTACTCAAGGATGTCACCAGGAATCTCGACACCCTCTTCCTGCGCCTTCTGCTGCAGGATGGCCATCCGTGTTTCGAAGTCTGGTGGTTGGATGTCGGCCGTCAACCCCCACTGGAATCGCGAGATGAGACGCTCGTCTACATCGGCCAGGTCCTTGGGCTGCTTGTCGCTCGTCAGGACAACTTGTTTTCCAGCCTGATGCAGAGCATTGAAGGTGTGGAAGAACATGTCCTGCGTGCGCTCCTTGCCGCCGAGGAACTGGATGTCGTCTACAACGAGCACATCCACGGTGCGGTAGAACTGCGTGAACTCCGGCAGACGGTTTGTCTGGATGGCGTTGATGTACTCCATCGTGAACTTCTCGGAGTTCGTGTAGAGTACACGCGCATTCCGGTTGTGCTGCAACACGCGATTGCCAATGGCTTGTACGAGGTGCGTCTTGCCCAAACCTGTCGGTCCGTAGATCACCAAGGGATTGTAGCGCGTTTTTCCCGGGTTGTCCGCAACGGCCATGGCAGCTGACGTAGCCAGCTGATTGTTCTCGCCGCGGATGAAGTTCTCGAACGTGTAGCGCGGATTGAAGTACGTGGGATAGTGCGCCGTTGGAGATGGCTCAGGAGCAGTCACATCCAGTCGCGCAGACGACGGCTCAAATCGCAGAGGTTGCTGCGACTGTCGGCGAAAAGCCGGCAACTTGATCGTTCGCTGGTCACGATCGGTTTCGTGGTCGTCAACCACAACTTGGTACTGGAGCTTTGCCGATACTCCGAGAACCTTTTGGACGGTCTTCTTCAACAACGGCGTGTAGTGTTCCTCGATCCACTCATAGAAGAACTGACTTGGAAGATCAACCGTGAGTTGCGTGCCATCCCAGCTCTGAGGACGTATCTGTTGAAACCAGGTCTTGAACACCTGTTCAGAGACATTGTCGCGAATGATATCCAAGCACCGAGCCCAAAGGGTCTCGGCATCTGAAGATCCGCCGCTGTTGTCAGTACGTCCCATGCTCTTGGCAGGTTCAACCTTATCGCCAGTCTGGCCACTAGTGTGTGCAGGGGAAGAGGGAAATAGATTCAGTGTCTCAGTCTTTTTCACCCGGCGTGTGCTCCTGATTCCGCATGAGGTTAACAACTGTGAAGGTGGCTGCGGGCACAGCGCGCTTCATGAACTGTAGGGGGTGCAAATTTGACCGCTGAGGGTAATGAATCACAAGGGAAAAAAGTGGTTCATGTGAAGATTTTTTGCTTGCATATCTCGGAAGGGTTCTAACCCACCGATAGCTCAACAACTTCACCCCTAACGCGGCTTGCGAGCTCCGTATCTTGCGCCTGTTATGACAGCAGAGTCGTCGCACCACACCTCACAAGCTACAACGGATCCGCCAACCATGGGCAGATCCGACATGGGATTTCTTGAACATCTGCAGGAACTCCGCTCACGGGCCTTCAAGGCCATCATCTGGATTCTTGTTGGAGCAGGTGTTGCCGCCTACTTCCGCGACTGGATTATGAACGACGTTCTGCTGGGGCCAGCCGTACGTGCCAGCATTCAACTGCAGAATCTCGAGCCATTCGGACAGGCGTTTCTGCTCTTCAAGGTGATCTTCTTCGCCGGTATCGTGCTGGCTTCACCGCTCGTCATTTGGCAGATCTGGGCCTTCGTTGCTCCGGGACTTCACGAGCACGAGAAGCGGTGGGCGCGATGGGTAACCGTGCTGACCACGCTCTGTTTCCTGCTGGGCATCAGCTTTGCCTACTTCCTGCTCATCCCGAGCATGATGGACTACATCAATGCCATCAAGAATCCGAACATCGCCGATAACATCTCTACGCAGGCCTACTTCTCGTTCTTTATCAATATGATGCTGGCCTCGGGGCTGATCTTTGAACTTCCCATGGTCACCTGGGTGTTAGCAAAGGTGGGCATCGTGTCGTCCGAATTGATGGTACGCTATCGCCGTCATTCCATCGTTGCCATTCTCATCATCGCAGCCATCGTGACGCCTACGCCCGACCCGGTAACACAACTCATGGTTGCCATCCCCCTTTACATCCTCTTCGAAATCAGCGTACTCATCGCCCGCACCACGTACAAGAAGCGCCTCTAATCATGCCTGTCCAATCACTCTCTACCATAAGCGCACCGGTACTCGACGAGCTCGAGCAGCTGGATGGCTACATGCGATCTACGCTCACGTCGAAGACGGCTCTGCTCGACACCGTAGTCCGCTACATTCTGCGGCAGCGCGGTAAGAGAGTACGGCCTACCCTAGTGTTTCTCAGTGCCGGCATGTGTGGCGGCATCAGCCAGAGAACCTACGTTGGAGCGGCGATGGTCGAACTTCTCCACACCGCAACGCTGGTCCACGACGACATTGTCGACCAGTCCGAGGAGCGCCGCGGCATGGCCAGTATCAATGCCGTCTGGAAGAACAAGGTAGCCGTACTGGTGGGAGACTACCTTCTGTCGAAGGGACTACTGATCGCCGTGCAGCACGACGAATTCGACTACCTGCGCGTGACAGCTGAAGCTGTGCGCCGCATGAGTGAGGGCGAGTTGCTGCAGATCCAGAAATCCCGACAGAAGACCATTGACGAGGAAACGTACTTCCGCATCATCTCGGACAAGACCGCCTCGCTCATCTCAACGTGCTGCGAGGTGGGTGCCATCAGCGCGGGCGTCGACGCCCACGAGCGCGATGCTCTGCGTCAGTTTGGGGAGTTGGTGGGCCTGGCCTTCCAGATTCGAGACGACGTTCTGGACTACACCAGTCGCAGTAGTATCCTCGGTAAACCGGTTGGAAACGATATCCGTCAGCAGAAGATTACGCTTCCGCTGATCTACGCCTGCCGGGAAGCCCCCTCCAGCGAAGCTCGACAGGCCATTCGCACCGTGAAGCGTGGCAAGGTGAAAGATGCGGACGTAGAGGGCGTCATTGCGTTTGTGGATCGCTACAACGGCATCTCCATGGCCAATACCAAGGCCAATGAACTACGCGACCAGGCCGTTCGTCTACTACAGCCGTTTCCAGCTACGCCGTACCGGCAGTCGCTGATTGATTTTGCTAATTTCGTCGTGTTACGCAACTCGTAGGAGTACCCTCGTATGCAATCGTACAACCCATACAACCCCAGCACCATAGCCTCGGCCGTCTCGGCCGATACTCTTCGGACCTACGTCCAGCGTGTGTATGCCTGGATGGTAGGGGGCTTGCTCATTACGGCTCTTACCGCTGCCGGTATCTCCAGCTCTCCAGCGCTGATCCAGGCCATCTTCGGCACACCACTGATGTGGGTGGTGATGCTGGCACCGATTGGCCTTGTCTTCTTCCTGGGAGCCAAGATCGAAACCATGCAGACGTCCACCGCTGCCAGCGTGTTCGTGGTGTTCTCTGTCTTGATGGGAATCTCGCTGTCGAGCATCTTCATGGTGTACGCACTGGGCAGCATTTTCCAGGTGTTTCTCATTGCGGCCGGGATGTACGGCGCTGCTGCCGTGTACGGGTATACCACCAAACGCGATCTGACGGGCATGGGCTCGTTTCTCTTCATGGGTCTGATCGGCATTGTGCTGGCGTCGGTGGTGAACTGGTTCTTGCAGTCGGATGCCCTGTCGTTTGCCGTATCGGTGATTGGCGTGCTGGTGTTTACCGGGATGACGGCGTGGGAGATGCAGAAGATCAAGTCGCAAGCTGTGGTGATGTATGCTGGTGAAGCACTTGCCACCAAGCGGGCCATCCTCGGTGCGCTGTCGCTGTACCTCAACTTCGTGAACCTGTTTCTCTTCCTGTTACGCCTGCTCGGCGATCGCCGGTAGATGAAGTCCGCAGCTGTTGTTCCACCGACGTTCGCCCTGGACGCCCTGCGACTGCTGCAGGAGGGTGACGTGCACGCCGCCCTGACGCTGGCGGCCGACGGTGTACGCAGCTATCCGACCTATGTAGGGGGCTATGTTGTCCTGGCTGATTGTTACTCTCGGCTGGGCGCCCACGACGATGCAACGGTGATCCTGCGCGAGGCCGAGAGGCGTTTTCCTTCTAGAGCCATTCTGCGGAAGAAGCGGGTAGAAGTTCCAACACCCGTGCAACCTCTGCGCATCATCTCGCTGTCGCATCCGGCTTCGGATCAGCGCACGATTCGTAGCACCACCATGCGCCTGATTCCAGGGTTGGAGTACACGTCCCTGCGATTCGAGGGTATTCGGCGCTCCGGACGCTCCGTGAGTGCACTCCCCGAGCCTCCAGCCTTTCGAAGCTTCCACCCTGCCTCGGCGCCCTCGGCACTGCGGACGCCGCGGAAGGTGTCGCTGGAAGAGCTCGCCTCACGCATTGGCAAGGTGCGGATCACGGCCGAAGAACTCGAGAAGCGACCACCCGCCCCTGATCCGTTGGCAAACAATCCGCGGCAGGCCTTCGTGACGGAAACACTAGCTACGATCTACCTGAATCAAAAGAGCTATGCCCAAGCCATCGAGGCCTTCACGCAGCTGATGGAGCGGCACCCGGATCGGGCTGCTTTTTTTGAAGAACAGCGAGCCAAGGCCCAGGCCCTGCTTGCTTCCAGTACCTCCTAAACCCACCCTGGAGTACCGATGGCGCCGATCATTCTCTGGCGGTACATCCTGCGGTCCATGGTAGGGCCCTTCCTCTTTGGCACGGCCATCATCATCTTCATTTTTCTGTCGCAGTACATGATCAACTACCTGCCAAAACTGGCAGGAAAGGGGCTTGGCTTAGACGTCATCGGCGAGTTCATGGTGCTGAACATGTCGTGGATTCTGGTCCTTGCTGTCCCGATCGGCGTGCTGTTTGCCAGCGTGATGAGCTTCGGAGCGCTGTCGGCTACACACGAGGTTACGGTGATGAAGGCCTCGGGTATGGGACTCATCCGGATGATGGTTCCGGTGGCTGTTGTTGGAGCCGTTCTTTGGGGAGCTACGTTCTGGTACACCGATAACGTTCTGCCAGATACCAACCTGCGCCTGAGTTCGATGATGCAGAACATTCAGCGGTTGAAGCCAACGTTTGCCATCGAAGCCGGGCAGTTCACCACTCAGATCGACGGCTTTACCATCTTGGCCCGACGCATGGACAGCACCGGCGTGATGCATGGCATCACGATCTATGATCGTACCAAGCCCGACCGCCTTACCATCGTAAGTGCAGATGTGGGTCGGCTATCCTTTTCTCCGTCGTACACGCGGTTGATCGTAGACCTTACCCAGGGCGAAGTCCATCAGTCTCGGATATCGGATCGTAAGCCCTACCGTGTTGTTGAGTTCAACACGCATCGCATTGTGATGCGCGCTGATCGATTCTTCTACGAAAAGCCCGACGTCTCCGGATCGTCGCGTGGGGATCGTGAGATGCGCATCTCGGACATGCAGGCTATCGTAGATCGCAGTGATTCCATCATCACGGCAGCCCAACACTCCTTTGGGAACCTGCTACACCAACACATCTCCACGGTGACGCATGCCCCTTCAGCAACCAATGGCGGTGATGGCCTCCAGCAGGCCGACGAGCCGTACAACCGAGCACTGGGCTTGATCACCACCGAGCGCACGGCCCTAGAAACAGAGCTCTACCGCGAAGATGCCGAGCGACGCCTGTCGAGTCGGTACGAGGTAGAGATTCACAAAAAGTACGCCATCCCGTTTGCCTGTCTGCTGTTCGTCTTTGTTGGAGCCCCACTCGGCATCCTCACCAAGGGAGGCAACTTTGGCATCAGCGCTGCCATTTCGCTTGCCTGTTACATCGGCTACTGGGTAACGCTCATCGGCGGAGAGGAACTTGCCGACCGCGGAATGTTAGCTCCCGAGATTGCGATGTGGGCAGGAAACACGTTGTTTCTGGTGATCGGAGTGGTCACGACGGTGCGCGTGAACAACCGCTAGCGGCAGGTCAACACCTACCACACGAAACGGTTCAACGCCGTATGCGCTCGGGCGAAGGCTTCGTCCATGGTAGCAGCGGTGGCCGTGAGGTGGCCCATCTTTCTTCCAACGCGGGATTCTTTCTTGCCATAGAGGTGTAACGACACGCCGTCCACCTTGAGCATTTCTACCACACTGTCCGGAATGGCACTACCTGATCGCTCGCCTAGCAGGTTGATCATGGCAGCACCACCAACGCGCAACTCCGGCGAGCCAAGAGGCATGTTCGTCACTGCACGGATGTGGTTCTCAAACTGCGAGGTAACGCAGGCCTCGATCGTGTAGTGACCGCTGTTGTGAGGTCGAGGAGCAATCTCGTTCACGAAGATCTCATCCTTGGGTGTGAGGAACATCTCCACACCAAAAACCCCAACACCATCGATGGTTTCCACGCAGGCAACGGCAATCTCCTGAGCACGCTTCTGCAGCTCTTCTTCGATGGGAGCTGGTGCCAGTACCGTCACACAGATGTGTCCTTCCTGAATCGTCTGCACGCAGGGATACACCGCTACTTCGCCGCGCTTGTTCCGGGCCACCATCACAGCCAGCTCTTTGTTGAAGGTAACGAAGCTCTCGGCCATCAAGGGACGAGGTGCCTCGCCTTCCATGAACCTACGCCACACCATATCGATCTCCGTATCGCGCTTGATCGTGGCGTTACCGTAGCCGTCATAGCCGTGCGTGCGTGTCTTGGCCACAAAGGGATATCCATGCGTGGCACCAAACTGGTGGAGGTCGTCCTTCGTTGTGATTTCGGCAAAGGTAGCCGTGGGCAAACCCGCTTGAGAGAAGGTGACCTTCTGGGTGTACTTGTCCTGCACGAGGCGCATGGTAGCCGGCGTGGGATAGACCCGTCGGCGCTCGGCAATGCGATCCAAGATGGCAGGATCGACGAACTCGTTTTCCAGCGTGATGATATCGGATGCTTTCACAAACGCATCTACCTGAGCCTCGTCATTCCAGCCACCCGGAAACTCGTGCTTCGTCATCCGTCCAGCCGGTGAATCGGCACCGTGCTCGATGATGGCTGCCTGCATTCCCAATCGATACACTTCCTGGAGTGTCATCTTTGCCAACTGGCCACCGCCGAGGATTCCCAGAGTAAACGGCTCGGACGGCGTGTAGATCGATGGTAGCATTTAGGCAGACTCCTCAATAACAACTACGGCCAGTCCAACCAGTGCCGTGTGCGACAGGCTCACGTGGATCGTATGACTACCCCATCGCTCCAGCATCGGACCGAAGAGTTCGATCACGGGCTTTCCTGATGGCTCGTTGCGGATACCAACATTCTTGAAACTCATTCCATCCCGCATGCCGGTTCCAATGGCTTTGCTGAAGGCTTCCTTTGCTGCAAAGCGGGCTGCAAAATGCAGGAACCGTGTTTCGCCATAGCGGTTGCAGTAGTCGATCTCCGTGTTCGTAAACACGCGCTGCAGGAAGCGCTCGCCGTATTCAGCGTACGACTTCTCGATGCGCGGCACGTCCACAATATCAGTTCCTAGACCAATCAATGTTGCTGATCCTCGAACAGGAGATAGGCCTTGATCAACTCGTCCAGATCTCCATCCATCACGCGATGGACATCGGTGATCTTGGTTTCGGTACGGTGATCGTTCACCATCGTGTAGGGCTGAAACACGTAGCTGCGAATCTGCGAGCCCCATTCAATCTTCTTCTTTGTTCCCTCGATGGCAGCCTTCGCGGCTTCCTCTTCCTCCCGGCGCTTCTGGTAGAGGCGGCTCTTCAGCATCATCATGGCGCGCTCGCGGTTTAGAAGCTGCGATCGCTCCTGCTGACAGCTCACCACGATGCCCGTGGGAACGTGTGTAAGGCGCACGGCCGTCTCCACCTTATTCACGTTCTGTCCCCCCTTACCGCCCGAGCGGAAGGTGTCCATCTCGACGTCGGCAGGGTTGACCTCAATCACAACGTCGTCGTCGACCTCGGGATACACGAAGACCGAGGCGAAGGACGTGTGGCGTCGGGCATTGGAATCGTAGGGGCTGATGCGTACCAGGCGATGGACGCCGTTTTCGGCCTTTAGGTAGCCATAGGCATACGGACCGCGCACTTCCAGCGTACCGCTCTTGATGCCAGCGGTATCACCCTCCTGCTCATCAGCAAGGAAGACTTGGAAGTTGTGCTGCTCGGCCCAGCGCGTGTACATCCGCAGCAGCATCTCCGCCCAGTCCTGAGCCTCGGTACCGCCGGCTCCTGCATTGATCGTCAAGATGGCATTACGGTTGTCGTCCGGCCCGGAGAGAATCTTCTTCAGTTCTAGTTCGTCAACAGCCGCAAGACATCGATCCAGTTCGGCGGTGATGTCGGCCTCCATCGTGGAGTCCTTGGCTTCCTCGCCCAGTTCGATCATCGCCTGAACGTCATCGGTTGCCCTGCTAGCCTGTTGCCAGGAATCTACCCAGTCCTTGAGGTCGGAGAGTTCACGGCTCACCTTCTGCGCACGCTCCTGGTTGTCCCAGAAGTCGGGTGCAGATTGTAACATCTCTCGCTCGGCAATCTCATCGCGCTTGCCGTCGATGTCAAAGGTACCTCCGAAGTTGCTCTACGCGAGAGCGGAGATCGGAAAGTGTTTCTTTCTGGGGTTCGAACATGGTAGGGGGCTCTGGGGCTGTGATGAATCGTGCTGCAAAAATACGGCTTTACAGCAACGGTGACGACACACCGATCGACCATCCAAACCTGCCGCGCTCCATGCCAAGGCCCCCTACCGGCCAGAGCGCATCAACGCGGAGGTAGAAGAGCTCACTGATGAACGTCGGGATGCGGGCCAGCGCCACACCGGCCTCCATGTACCACCCACCAGTAGCATCCCATGCTACACCAGCGGCTGTAGGCTGCTGATCCTGCCAGACGTTGGCCGCATCGAACACGCCAATGATGTCGATGCCACGCTTGTTGGAGAACGTGGGCAGACCGATGGCACGCCACCAGAGATCGGTGAAGTTGTGCTCCACATGAGCACGTACGTAGCGTGTTCCACCGAAGGCACTCACGGGAACAGTTGCAAGATCCACGTGGCTACCCAGCACCGGATAGCGCTGCAGCAGGGAGAACTGGTACTGACGTGGAAGGTTTCCCTGGAGTTGCGTACCGCCAAAGAGGTCTAGATCCAGACGCATCGGATAGTATCCCGTTGCAAACGTTTGCAGGCGAAGACCCACACTTGCCTCAGCCGAAGCAAACGCCTCCGATGTTGCCATATCGCGTCCGAGGCGGACAACGGCATCAACAAAGAATGGCCGGACGGAGCCGAAAAATTCCGCGCCACCGGATCTCCCATACGATGCCGTGAGAGCCAGCGTCTGGTAGTGTCCAGCATCTGCTGGAATCACGGTACGATTGGGCGCCTCGAGTACCGGCATGTTGATGGCACGATGATCGCTTGCCATCAGGGATCCGGAGAATCGCCCCCATCGCATCACCAAACCTACCTCGGAACCATCCATGCGGTAGAAATCCGACCAGTCGGGATAGATCACATCGGAGAGGTTCAGGAAGTCTGCACGGCCAAACACGGATCGACTTGCTTGCAGAGTGGTCACGCGGGAGAACACAGTGCCCACCACCTGCACAACCTCGCCGCGGTCGCGGTGAAGATCAACAGCCAAGCCAACCTCACCCGTCCGCGTTCCATTGCGCCCAAAGGTGGCTTGCGTTGTAAGGCGCACCGGCTCGAGCGTGGCACTGATTTCACCTCCGTAGCGCATGCCCGTGATCGAGGCGCGATCGATCACGGGCACCAGACCCAGCGTCACGGGACCGACACTCAGTCCAAAACTCGCCGCACGGTTGTCGTCTTCGTCGCGAGGTGGTCTTGCCGCTGCAACGGAGTCGGCAATCCGGTAGGCCTCGCGTTCCTCTTCTGATTGCTGGGTATAGGCACGCTGCTCCCAGAACTCCGGACGTGAACTGTCGGCATCGTCGGCGACCGACGTTGTACGATCCTCCTGACGGATCCGGATTCGGCCCTGTCCTTTCTGCTGGACGGTATCCTCCGGACTGGTGAACACGGAATCAGCGATGGGTACATTCACCTGGACGTCCGTCACGTGGGTCTCCACGGATACGTCAAGGTTGACAGAAAGGACTCCAGTGAGAACCTCCACTCCAGCACGGGCGGTAATCTGCTGGTACATGGGCAGCCACACGGAATCTGCATGTTGCTCATACCGCTGCACGTAGCGGACGCGACGAACAAACGGAATGGCCGTTTCGTCGGTAGGAGAAAACTCAGCACCAATCACGTGGTAGGTACCCTCAACAATCGTGAGTGTGCCTTCAAAACCCGGATACATGCGGACCTTTGGCTCGAAGGCCACGCGATACACCATCAGGTTGCCAAGCGGCTCCTTACCCAGGAGTCGGTACTGGTACTCATCCAAGGCTCCGGGGGCAAGGGGCGTTACGAGTCGTGTTTGCAGGATCCGGACTTCGGGGATCGTGAAATCGAAGAACTGGTCAAAGACGAGCAGGTTCTCCTGAGCTGGCACGTTCTTGGTTTGCCGCCGCTGGATGATGTTGACGTGCTTTCGCGGCATGGGCGCGCGTTCGTCATACACGGTGGAGAAGGTCTCCATGATGGACGACTTCACTGTATTCTCTTGATTACGACGCAGCCCGGCATCATCCACCGTGACGTTCATCTTGGAGTACACACTACTCACGACAGATGTTACACGTTGGTTGTTCTCTTCCACCCGCTGCGACGCGCGCTTGATGACTTCCTCGGCTGTGATCTCACCTGTCACGGCCACGGTGCCGTAGTTCACGGACGATGGCTGCAACAGAATCTCGCTTCCCACGGACTGCACGTCGATCACAAGTCGGTTGTAGCCGAGCGATGTGACGATCAGTCTCTGCGCTTCGGGAGGCAATGGCAGGCGAAACTCCCCTCGCCCGTTGGTGTACGTACCCTTGGTTGTTCCATCAATCCGGAGTGATGCACCCCCAACGGGTTCACGGGTGACACTACTCCGGACGATACCTTGCACAACCGTCTGCGCCTGCATGGATGACAGGCCTACAGTGAATACGATGCACAGGAGGATGCGGGACATGTGGCACTTATACGTCGGCGTGGTGTTCCGGTTGCACTTGCTCGATGTGCCAACCTAGAGCCCCCTGCAAACCGTACCTCATGGCCACACCAATCAGCAGGGCGCTCATGCGCTCGAGCGTGCGACTGAGAATCAGGCTACCGACGTACCACGGACGAAATCCCATCGATGTAATCATGCGCTCCACAACGCGGGCAGCATCCCGATCATCGGATGCTACAAACGTGTCGAAGACGGGGCGGGTGGTGAGAGGCGTGTCGAAAGCAGCAACAGAGATCGAGTTCAACGCCTTCACCACACGGGCATGTGGCATCAGCTGGGCAAGATGTTCGGCGGCACTCTCATCGTGTGGCGTTAGCACGTCGTCCAGCGATGGCGTCAACGGATTGGTCATACTCACCACGATACGTTGCTGCAGAGCATCACCGACGCGCGTGGCAAAGTCCTGCTCGGCCTGGTACGGAATCGCGAGAATCACAACGTCGGCCGCCAGGCACGCCTCGACAGGATCGGTAAACAGGGTCACGAGTGGTTCAGCCCCCTGCATGACCTGTAGCGGAAAGAGGTTGGTGTCGAAGGCGCACACCCTGTAGTGAGCGTCGAGGAGCCGGCGCACGATGCGCGACCCCATGGCTCCGGAAGCGCCAATCACGGCAACGGTAGGTCGATTAGGAAGCATCGGACGGACTTTCGAATTCCTTGGGTGTAATACGGGCTAGAGCGCCGTAGCGGTGTTGCCGCATGCGATCCTCCTGCTCCAGGATCACCTGATGGTCCACACCCAGATGCTCCAGGACGGCTGCGAACATCTGAATGCTGGACTCGTACTCCTCGGTGATCACCACATCGGCACCTCGTCGAGACATCTCCTCGGCATCTCTGGCATAGCGCACGCGGGCCATCACCATGGCATCAGGACGCAGCTTTCGCACGGTCGCAACGCCATGAGCCATCACGGTGTGGTCGCTAACGGCAACGATGATCACCGTTGCAGACTCAATGCCGGCTCGCTCCAGATCTTCCTCGCTGGACAAATCTCCCTGGACAACGTTGCACCCATCGCGACGCAGTCTGGCAACGTTCTGAGGATTCAATTCGAGCATGCGATATGGGATGGTTGTGCGTTTCAATACCTGAGCAACATTGGCCCCAAGAACGCCACCGCCAATAATCGTCACGGTTGGAGCTTGATCCTCCATCACCACCGTCGATGATGGGTCGAACCATGACTGTCCAGGTAACACCTGTTCCACTACAGGAGTTGCACGCTCGGCAAACCACGGGGCAAACGTGATGAGCAGCGGCGTTACTACCATCGTGATGATAATCGAGACAATGAGGTTCTGGAGGTCGAAGTCGGAAATCACACCAAGACTGGCCCCTGCTGTTGCAAGGACAAATGAAAACTCTCCTACCTGTGCCAGAATCACCGCCGCCATCACGGCCGTGCGTGGGTTCACGCGTAGCGGTATCAGCACGAGAGTCACCACCACGGCATTGGCAACCAAGATTCCCAGTGCTGTAATGATGTTCATGGGAAGCCACTGCCAGCTGATGTTCACGAGCAAACCAATCGACAGGAAGAACACACTGGTGAAGGCATCACGCATCGGCTGTAGTACTCGGCCAATGGTGTGTCCCTCTTCGCTACCTCCAATGGCAAGTCCAGCGATGAAGGCTCCAAGAGCCATCGACACACCGGCGAGGCTGGTAACGTAGGCTGTGCCGAAGCAGAGCGCGAGGCCACCAAGAATCAGGACCTCCGGTGTGGCCGTGCGTGTAACGTACGGAATGATCCGTGGCAGGGCGTAGCGTAGTCCCACGATCAGGAACACCGTAACGCCAATCATCGTACCGAGCTGAATGGCAATGTCGGTGTTCGTCAGTGTACCGCCTGGTGCCAGCAGCGTGGTGATGATCATCAGTGGTACCACGGCAATATCCTGGAAGATCAGGATACCCATCACCGCTCTGCCATGCGGCAGAGCCAGTTCCCTGCGGTCCTTTAGGACCTTGGTACAGATGGCCGTGGAGCTAAGTGCCATGGCCATCCCAATGAGGGCAGCCCCCTCCACCGAGATTCCTTGAGGCGTTACCCAGTGGGCTACGGCATAGGCACTGGCACCGAGGAGTAGTGTGGAAAGGAGCACTTGTAAGGGGCCACCGACCAGCACAATGGTGCGCAAGCGCTTGAGGTCGTCGATGGAGAACTCCAGGCCGATGGTGAACAACAGCAGAATCACACCAATCTCACTGATGACGGAGATGATGTCATCCTGTGCAACCAGCGCCAGGCCACTCGGACCGATGATGAGACCAGCCGTGATCAATCCCACGATAGGTGGAATCTTGAACCGCTGGAACAGGAGAATAACGGCTACGGCAGCAAGGCTGAGCAGGACGAGCTCGTCGAGAAACTCGAATCCGTGCATAGGGCCTCCTGTGCGTGTTTAACTGCGACTACCAAAGATGGCGCTGCCAACACGGATCATGGTTGATCCCTCGGCAATAGCCCATTCCATGTCGTTCGACATGCCCATTGAGAGTTCAATGGCCGAGGCCGGAACCCGGCCTTCTTCGATGGCACGATCGCGGATGGATCGCAGCAAGGCAAATCCCCGACGAACGGTTGCTTCATCGGATGATAGAGCACCCATGGTCATGAAGCCCCGCACGTGAACACGTGTTGACTGAGCAATGGCTTCCAGAATCGTGTTGACCTCGTCGGGTGTACATCCGTGCTTCGACTCCTCACCAGAGGTGTTCACCTCTACGTAGACGTTGATGTGCCGATTTACCCGCGCGGCCTGCTTCTGGAGTTCCACCACAAGAGCTACACGATCGACACTCTGCACGGTATCGACAATCTCGATGATGTCCTTGACCTTATTGGTTTGGAGGTGGCCGATGAAGTGCCATACGACCTCTTCCTGTGCCAAGGCCTTTGCCTTTGGTACGAGTTCCTGCGCCTTGTTCTCACCACAGAGGTGTAAACCGGCACGGATCGCTTCCCGAATCGTTTCGGGGGTCTGCTCCTTGGTGGCCAGACATACGCGCATATCGCCCAGTTCACGGCCGTTCTGTTCGCATGCAACGTTGAGGCGCTGCAATAGGATCTGGATTTGCTTTTGGATCGTCATAAGCTCGAATATACGATGAGGCCAGAGCATGCATCTCGTCAACCTTCCAATATATTCGCCAGATGGACAACACCCCCTCAACTTCAATTGCCACGCGATTCCTGGACGCCGTTGAGCGCGTTGGCAGCAAACTACCCGATCCAATCACGCTGTTCATCCTGGCCGCCGTTCTGGTTGTTGTAGCCTCATGGCTTGCATCAGCAGCTGGCGTGACGGTCGTGGATCCTGGAACGGGTGCAACGATCTCCGTAGAGAACCTGACAAGCAAGCCCTACGTCCAGAGGATGTTCACCGACGCGGTGAAGAACTTCACGGAGTTTCCTCCGCTGGGTCTTGTGCTGGTAACGATGATTGGTATTGCCATTGCCGAGCGTGGTGGCTTTATCACGGCGCTGTTGCGGCGCACGGTGTTCGTGGTGCCGAAGAGTCTGCTTACGGCAGCCTTGGTGTTCACGGGAGTGCAGTCGTCGCTGGTGGCCGATGCCGGCTATGTTGTGCTGATCCCCCTTGGTGCGGTGATCTTCGCTGCTGTAGGTCGACACCCCCTGGCTGGACTCTCGGCCACATTTGCCGGAGTGTCGGGTGGTTTCAGCGCGAACCTGTCCATCACATCCCTTGATCCGTTGCTAGTGGGTATCTCACAGACAGCGGCCGAACTGATCACTCCCGGTTATGAGATCACGATGACGTCGAACTGGTGGTTCATGATCGCCTCAACAATATTCCTTACAATGATCATCACCGTGGTCTGTGAACGCATCGTGGAGCCACGCCTCGGAGTATGGAAGCCAGATGGAAGCGGATCGAGGGATGTCCTCACACAACAAATCTCAGCTTCAGAACAGCGGGGTCTGCGGTGGGCCAGCATCACCTTTGTGCTGGGGCTTGGTGTCTTGGCACTTCTGACGATCCCGGATCAGGCTGTGTTACGGGACTCTCAAGGTAGCCTGAAGCCGCTCGAGCAGAGTATCGTCGTGATCCTGATGCTGTTGTTCCTGGTGAGTGGGATTGTCTATGCCGTAGTAACACGAGCAGCCAAGACCGACAAGGAGCTTGCAACCATGGCCGGTGACGGCATGGCCACGATGGGTGGCTACATCGTCCTGTCATTTGTGATGGCCCAGTTCATCTTCTACTTCAAGTGGTCGAACTTGGGGATTATCATTGCTGTAAATGGTGCTAACCTCTTGAAATCGCTAAGTCTGGAGGGGCCGTTCCTCCTCACTGCATTTGTCCTTGTGGCAGCTGCCATCAATCTGTTGGTAGCCAGTGCTTCGGCGAAATGGGCCATCATGGCCCCCGTCTTCATTCCGATGTTCATGCTGATGGGAATCAGTCCGGAGGCAACACAGCTGGCCTACCGCATCGGAGATTCATCAACAAACATGATTGCACCACTGCTGGGTTACGTGCCACTCATCATCGTGGCAATGCAGCGGTACAAGAAGGATGCAGGATTTGGAACGCTCGTGTCGTTGATGTTGCCGTACTCCGTTACCATCATCGTGCTATGGACACTGATGTTGCTGGTATGGGTATGGTTAGGTGTCGATATTGGACCGGGGGTTTCGGCGCAGATGCCGTAGCCAAGAAATGTCCCACAGTCCAGTAGCCACCAGTACGCCGAACAGCACCGGAACAGCCAACACTCGCGCGCCGATACCACTAGCGGTGAAGGGGTCCGGTGTCACGTTGAGTACGGCCAGATATATGGCGGCAGTAGCACCTACCACGAGGGTGACGCGTGTCCAATCGTACCGCATGGGATACACACGCTGTACAAACCACCACAGCACGGCAACACTCACCACATAGGCAGCCACCTTGGCCCAAGCCGCTCCATCGATGCCAAGCGGTGGCACCAGCACGTAGGTAGCCACAACATTCACCAGAGCCGCAGCGCCGGTAGCAATGGGTAGGCCACCTGTCCGCTTGGTGATATGCAGACCAGCTGCTAGGTTGATGAAGATGCCATTGAAGAAGTAGGCAAACATCACAATCGGAATGATGGACATGCCACTCCAGTAGGCAGGATTGATAAACCGCCCTCCAATGAATGGCAGTTGTACAACGTAGGGCATCAACAGAGCTGTTGTGAGAAACAGCATTCCACAGACTGTCGTAAACAGGATCAGGACGCGCGCAAAGAGCGTCTGAGCATCATCGTCGGTATGGTGCTGCAGATAGAACGGCTTCCATGCATACTCAAAGACCGTGATGAACATCATCAAGGGTATGGCCAGTCGGAAGTTTGTCTGATACATCCCCACCACCGCACTGCTGGTAAGCATCAGGAGCAAGGGGCGATCAGCCACCTGCACCATGATCGAGGAAAAGCTGGCCGGGACCGTCGGCAGTCCGAAGTGGAGTAATTCGCGCAGGGTACGTTGTGCACGCCGCAAGCCCCCTTCCAAACCTGTCCGCACAGACGACACCACCGATGGAATGAAGAGCAGAAAGGTCGCAGCGCTAGACAGGACACCGGACCACACCACGCCCATGAGGTGCAGATCCAGCACCACCACCAACAGCGCATTGAGTGCCACGTTGACCACAATGGCTGCCAGTCGGTACAAGGCAAACGTGCGAGACCGTCGCTGCATCCGCAGACGTGCAAACGGGATCAACACGAGGGCGTCAAACAAGGGAATCAGAGCAGCCGTAGCCACAATGCTGCCACCAGACCCGTCCAGCTGTAACACAGAGCTGCTGGCAATGGGACCGGCAAACACCATCGTAAGGGCTGAAACCACCAATCCGACTACCACAATGGTGCCGAAGGCAACTGTGAATACATGGTTGCTACGGTTGGGGTTATCGCGCTCCCAATAGCGCATGAAGGCCGGCTCGAGACCCAACGAGTAGAGGATGTTCACAAAGGCGATCATAGCGTAGATCGCAGCAACATCTCCAATCTCCCCTGCCGTAAGGTAATTGGTATACAGCGGCGTCAGGAGGAAGGTCAGGAACCGTCCAACTACGGTGGACACTCCATACACCAGCGTATCAGAGGCCAGAGATCGAATCTTTGAATGCATGGGCCGGGGGGCGTCCGTTAACTTTGCAGTACCTGCAAAAGTACACAGGCATTCACCGGGGTAATCACCGGAGTAATCACCGAGGTAATCATTGGGGGGTAATCATGACCGTCGCACGCATCCTTCTCATCGGCGCTCTAGCACTCTCGTACACGTCGCTGCCTGTTGGTGCTCAGCAGCAAGAGCGACTCCAACAGTACGTCCAACAGTTGGCTTCTGAAGAAACACTCGGGCGTGCACCCGGTACGGACGGGATCGAGAAAGCTGCGGCCTACATCATGTCCAACTTTGAGCGTCTCAGGCTCACACCGGTAGGTGACCAGGGTACCTACCGCAACACGTTCACCATCACCAGCCGTGCCGACCTTGACGGTGCAAACTCCGTCACCTTCGACGTTCGACGGGAGCGTCCCGGTGTTCCGATCGACAAGGTCCGGCCTACGAAGATGCCGTGGAAACTGGGTGCCGATTACCAGCCCTTCAGCTTCTCCGATACCGGGATGGTGTCTGGCAGAGTTGTCTTTTGCGGCTATGGTATCGAGCCCCATGGCATGGACTACAGCGACTACAAGGGAATCGATGTGAAGGGGGCTGTGGTCATCGTGCTGCGGGGACTGCCGAAGTGGGCTGAAAATGATGCCCACCTGAAGCCCTTGGGATCACTTCGCAGCAAGACGACACTGGCCCGTGAAAAGGGCGCTGCTGCCATCTGTTTCGTCAACGAGAAAGGTGACTCCTCCGATGTGCTGGACCGCTTTGGTGTGGACCGTCTTGGAAAGAGTGCGGGAATCATGGCCGTACAGGTGCGCCGGACTCCCTGCGCGAAGGTCTTCCCGGCATCAGTCACCACGTTGTTTGCCGCCGAAGAACAGATCAACACGTCCCGCAAGCCCCTTTCCTACGAACTGCCACACACGGCGGCAACGTTGGAAACGCACATTCGCTTCACGGAGAGTCCTACGAGCAATCTCATCGGCATGGTCAAGGGAACCGATCCGGCTCTGCAACGAGAGTTCATTGTTGTGGGTGCGCACTACGACCACCTTGGCATGGGGGATGAGAACTCTCGAGCTACCACGAGCGAGCCAGCCATTCACTATGGTGCCGACGATAACGCCTCTGGTACCGCTGGTGTGCTGGAGTTGGCCGAGCGTCTTAGCGCCAATCCTCCTAAGCGCTCGGTGGTCTTTATGGCGTATACGGCCGAGGAGAAGGGTTTGCTGGGTTCCAAGCACTGGGTCTCCACGCCCACGCTCCCCCTGGAGAACATCGTGGCCATGGTGAACATGGACATGATCGGCCGGCTGAAGGACAACAAACTCAACGTCCATGGCGTAGGTACCTCACCGGCTTGGACCACGACGATCTCTGCAGCCACAGAGGGTACGGGGCTGAACGTGTCTACCACCAGCGATGGCTTCGGACCGAGCGATCACGCATCGTTTACACCCAAGAAGATTCCGGTTCTGCACTTCTTTACAGGCTTGCACACGGACTACCATCGTCCGTCGGATACCTGGGACAAACTCAACTTCGAGGGACTCGCTTCGATTGTTGATGTGGTAGAGCGCACAGTGCGCATCACGGCCGATGCCGACCAGCGTCTTGCGTTCACCGAAGGCGCCGAGAAGCCAAAGGCTCAGGCGACGGGAGGGGGCTTTAAGGTATCGCTGGGCATTATCCCGGACTATGCCGACGATCCGAACGGATTGCGTGTTGACGGTGTCCGTGAAAACACTCCTGCATCGAAGGCCGGCATGGAAGACGGCGACATCATCACCAAAATCGGTTCCACAGCGATCAAGAACATCTACGACCTAACGGCCTTCCTTGGCTCGGCCACACCAGGTGACGAAGTAGAGATCGTTGTTCTTCGCGGCGGTAAGGAAGTGCGATTGAAAACCACGCTCACCGGCCGATAACAACTGTCTCAGCGATTGGCAATGCCCCAGGCCATCACGGCCATGGCATAGGCACAGTCGTTCAGCTCACGCGGATCGAGTTTATCGGGCGTGTCGGCTTCGGTGTGATGATACCAGAAGTACTTCGATGTGTCTACTACCAGCTCGATCACTGGTACTCCACGTGCGCGCAGTGGACCGGTGTCGGCACCTCCACCACCCTGTACCAATGTAGGGGGCTTGGGACTCGTGGTGATACCAGCCTGTAGGAGTGCCTCAACATCGGCCTTGAGCGAGCCCTCTACCGAGCCGCTAAAGCCGACAGGCTGAAACGTGCCGCCGTCAACCTCCATGGCCAGCACGTGCTGTTCATGGGCAGTCAAGTCGGCGTAGGCCTTCCCACCTCGCAGACCATTCTCTTCGTTGGTCCAGAAGCATACTCTGATCGTGCGCTTGGGCTGCTTGCCGAGGCCCTTGATGGCATTCAATGCATGCCATGTGACAAAGCAGCCACTGGCATCGTCCATGGCGCCTGTACCAACGTCCCAGGCATCGATGTGGCCACCCATCACAACTACTTCCTCGGGATGCTCTGATCCTGGAATCTCGATGATGATGTTGCGTGACGGTCGGTCCTCTGCTGATCGCGCCTCCATCATGAGCTCCAGCTCGATCGACTGTCCACGATCCTGCATACGCTGCATCAACATGGCATCCTCCATCGTAATGGCAGCGGAGGGAATCTTTTGCACATCCTCACGATATCCCATACCACCGGTATGCGGCGTCTGCATGCCGTACGGACCCACACTTCGCGTGAGCGATGCAACAGCTCCGTGAGCTGCGGCTGCCGATGCACCACCATAGCGGTACTGTACCGTTTCGCCATAGGTGGTAAAGGGCACATTCCACACCACGATCTTACCTCGAGCTTCGGCGCCGCGGGCATCCAATTCTTCAAACGAACGCACAACAAGAACCTCCGCCTTGATGGGCGTACCATTGGTACCCACACTGCCACCCAGCCCCATCATGGGTAAGGGACGGGAGGGGGCCGAGAGCATGCGCAGTGATTCGGCTCCACGGATCCACGTTGGCACCATCACGGGCTGCGTGCGTACCGACCATCCTTGCTGCTGCATGCGGGCACTGATCCAATCCAATCCCTCCTCGAGCACGGTAGTACCACTCAGCCGGCGCGGATAGGCATCACAGAACTCGGCTACCTGATGCCACAGGGCCGAATCGGTGTAGGTGCCACGGCGTAGTGCCGGCAGATCTGCCTCGATCTGGATCTGCGCCTGCAGGGAACACGTCATGATCAGGGCGCAACAACCCAGAATCAATCCTGGAATCAATCCTGGAATCAATCTTCGAATCAACATGCGAGAAACTCCATAAGCATGACAACTACCGGCTTGTGCTCCTGTGAAGGTCGGTATCTTTGTGCCTACCTTCGGGCAAACACCGGGGAACCTACTACCATGAATCTCGTAATCAAAGCGCTCGATCCCAGCAACGTTACTACGTTCATCAAAGCGCAGTGGAACTTCTACCGCGACGATCCCCACTGGGTACCACCGCTACTGATGGATCGTAAGAAGCTTCTCAACAAGGAGAAGAATCCCTTCTACCGCCACGCCGAGATGCAGCTCTTCATCGCCCAGCAGGGAAAAGAGACTGTAGGCAGGATTGCTGCCATCGTGAATCACAACCACAACCTGACGCATAAAGATACCGTTGGCTTCTTCGGTTTCTTCGAGTGTATTCAGGATCAAGGTGTGGCAACAGCATTGTTTGCTGCTGCCGAGCAGTGGTTGCGTGATCGCGGTATGACACGCATCCGCGGACCCGTCAATCCATCGATGAACGACGAAGTAGGATTACTCGTACATGGTTTTGATGGGCCACCGGTCATTCTGATGACCTACAATCCGCCCTACTATGCTCAGCTGATCGAGGACGCTGGATTCGAAAAGGCCAAGGACCTCTATGCCTATCTGATCCGTCAGGAGGACTACCGCTCGGAGAAGTTGTTGCGTCTGGCCGAGAGGATCAAGGAGCGCAACGAGGTCAGCTTCCGCAACATCGATCTGAAGAACACCGAGCAGTTTCGTAAGGACCTAGAAACGATCAAGCAGATGTATAACACTGCGTGGTCGCCCAACTGGGGCTTCGTGAAGATGACGGATGATGAGTTCGAGTTTCTGGCTGCCGACTTGAAACAGATCGCCGACCCAGAGTACATCTTCTTTGCAGAGGTAAAAGGCCAGCCAGCAGGCTTTATTCTGTGCCTGCCGGATGTGAACCAAGCCCTCATCCATAACCGCCGTGGTAGTGCCCTTGGTGCACTCTTCCACCTACTGACCAAGAAGAGTAAGATCGATCTGCTACGCATCGTGATTCTTGGAGTTCTCCCTGAGTACCAAAAGCTGGGGATCGATGCCTTACTGTACCACGAAATCGGTCTGCGTAGCCAGCCACGTGGAATCAAGGCAGGTGAGGCAAGCTGGATTCTCGAGGATAACAGCATGATGAATCGTGGACTGACTCAGGTCATGAACGGCGATCGGTACCGGACATACCGCTTATTCGAAAAGGCACTTTAATCACAACTTCAACCATCCACTGCCATGGGTAGAGCATTTGAGTTTCGACGCGCGCGCAAGGAAAAGCGCTGGGCCAACATGTCGCGCACATTTACAAAACTTGGCAAGGAAATCTCCGTTGCGGTGAAGTCCGGGGGACCGGATCCCGAAACGAATGCCCGCCTGCGCGTGATCATTCAGAACGCCAAGGCGGCAAACATGCCGAAGGACAACATCGAGAGTGCCATCAAGAAGGCTTCGGCAAAGGATGCAGCGGATCTGCAGGAAGTCAACTTCGAGGGCTATGCACCTCACGGCGTAGCCATCTGGGTGGAAACCACCACCGACAACAACACACGAACCGTGGCTAACGTGCGGTCGTACTTTAACAAGGGTGGCGGTCAGCTCGGTACATCGGGATCACTGGAGTTCATCTTCGAGCGAAAAGGCGTGTTTACGATTCCACTGGATGGAGTGGATCGCGACTCTCTCGAGATGACGCTCATCGAGAGTGGTGCAGATGATATCCAGGAGCAGGATGGAGAGTTACTGGTCTACACATCGTTTGCAGACTTCATTCCGGTGCAGCGGGCACTGGAGGCTGCAGGTGTACATGTTTCAACAGCGGAGCTCCGTCGGATTCCCAACACAACAGTAAAACTGTCTGACGAGCAGGCCGAAGACGTGATCAGGATCATCGACAAGCTCGAGGACGACGACGACGTACAGAATGTGTTTCACAACATGTCGGAAGAATAGCGGATGTGCGGAATTGTAGGCGTCTTTAACCATCCCCAGGCATCGGTCCTCTCCTACTATGGCTTACATGCCCTGCAACATCGGGGTCAGGAGGCATCCGGTATTGTATCGGTGTACCAGGAGGAGGGATCTGGCAAGCCTCGATTTGGTATCCACAAGGGTGAAGGCCTTGTGCTGGACGTGTTTTCTGATCACGCGTTGTTTTCAACGACGCTCAGGGGTACAGCGGCGATCGGACACAATCGCTACTCCACCACTGGAAGCACGTCACTGGCAAACATCCAGCCATTTCAGTTCAACTACACGGGTGGACTGTTTGCCCTGGCCCACAATGGGAACCTGACCAACACGCGCCAGCTGCGCAACCAGCTCAAAACGGATGGTGCCATCTTCCAGACCACCACGGACTCGGAGGTGTTCATGCACCTGATTGCACGCAGCAAGAAGACGACGCAGATCGACCAGATCCGCGATGCCGTGCAGCAGGCCAAGGGTGCCTACTCACTGGTGATGCTCTCCGACACAGCGTTGTACGCCGCTCGCGACCCCAACGGCTTCCGTCCTTTGTGTATCGGTCGCTTAACTCATGAAGGGGGCTATGCCTACGTGGTGGCGTCGGAAACGTGTGCCCTGGACATCATCAGCGCCGAGTATGTCCGCGATGTAGAGCACAACGAAATCATCGAAATCAACGAGCATACAGTCCGCACTGGCGAGATCACATCGCACTACATCGATCCGTCGATGGAGCAGTCGTCGCACTGCATCTTCGAATACATCTATTTCTCGCGACCCGATTCGATGATCTTTGGTCATCCAGTTGACAAGGTGCGTCGAAAACTGGGAAAGCATCTGGCCGAAGAGAGTCCGGTAGCAGCACCAGATGGTAGCAAGGTTGTCGTTATTGCCGTCCCCGACTCGGGTAACACGGCTACTCTTGGTTATGCTCGTGTAAACGAGGAGCGGTTCCCAACACGGTACGAGATTGGCCTCATTCGCTCTCACTACATTGGCCGAACCTTCATTGCTCCAGGGCAGAACTCACGCGAGTTTAAGGTGAAGGCCAAGTTCAATGTTGTGCGTGGCGTACTCGAGAACAACACGGTGGTGGTGGTGGACGACTCGATTGTGCGAGGAACAACGTCGCGTTCATTGATCCATCTCATTAGAGAAGCCAAGCCAACTTCCGTACACATGCGGATTACCTCACCTCCCGTGAAGCATCCTTGTATGTATGGCATGGACTTCCCGAGCACGGAGGAGCTGATTGCCAACCACTACGATTCGGCAGAAGACATCGCCCGTCAGTTGGGTGCTGATTCCCTCGCCTACCTGAGTGTGGATGGACTGATGCGGGCGGTACCGAGCCAGGCAGGCAAGGGATACTGTACCGCCTGCTTTACGGGAACATATCCGGTGGAGATTGATGTTTCGGCCGGGAAAATGGCAACGGAAGAATAACTACACGGAGCAGGCATGTCGGAGCGATTGCTTCCCAAACCCAGTCCGTCGGGCTGGAAGTGGATCATGGTTGTCCTGGGAATCTTGGGTACGATAGGCGTAACGCTGTCGCTCATCTTCCGCACATACTCCGACAACAACGACCCATCAGTTCGCGAGCGGAGACGAAATGCCGAGCAGGTGAGCTATGCCGTCGTGTTCTCTCAGGTTCCTAGTCGTCGTGCCGAGGCCATCATCGAGGGTATCATCACAGATATTGGCGCCGACTCGGCCCGCACAGACCTTGTGATTGGTGCAGCGGCTACTGATCCCTGGAGTAAGTCTATCGCTGACTACCGCATTGCACTCAATACGGCAATGGCAGACGCTCCAGATCTTCCGATTGGCAAGCAAACTCTCATTCCGTCGATGGTAGCTGGTTTACTGTTTCAATCGGAAATGCCAGCGCGTCTCTACCTCATCGGTACGATTGCCGACACGCTGAATGGTGCAGTGCAGAAGCGGACCCAAGAAACGGCAAAGTCACTGCGATTGCGGAATGCGTCACGGGCGCCAGTCCACGTGATCTCATACATGGACACCACGGTGGTACGTAATCGGGAGTACCTACAGGTGCTTCGTGGAATAGGTCTCGACGTTGAACAGCGCGAGATCACTTTGCCGTAATCACGATCTCCGTGCGGCGGTTGAGACGCCGTCCGAATTCCGTGCCATTGGATGCAATGGGCTTACTTGGGCCGAATCCCTGGCTTTCGATACGCTCGGCAGAGACACCTTTGCGGATGAGGTAGTCGCGCACGCTGTCGGCACGACGTTTCGACAGAGCGTTATTCACGGCCATGGATCCCACGTTGTCCGTATGACCCTCTACCCGGATGCGTACCGTTGGCCGCTGTTTCATGAACTTGATCAAGACGTCCAGTTCCTCTACGGTATCCGGCAGATCTGCGCTATTGGTCTTGAAGAGGAGGTTCTCTATGATGAACTTTCTTCCGATTTCTACAATCGGGACCTTTTGCTGGACGAGCTCTCGCTTGTTCTCATCCAGAATGCTCACGTTGATGGAGTCTTTCTTCAGCGTCGCAGCATCCGACCGGTAGGTGATGGCATACAGGTTGGTGATCTGCGTAGAGTAGTTATCAAGAATCTGGGCGAACGGGTGGTTGATGTTGTAGAGCGCTCCCTTGGTTCCGCGTGTGAGCTTGGTGTACTCATCCATCTCCGGTCGCACAATACAGAATGTCTTGATCGCCTCACTGTTCATGAGGCGGATCATAGTGTTGGTTGTGTGGCTCGTTACGCCCGAGCCCCCTTCACCTGATTGATGGTATGGGGCATCCGTCACAAGTACGGCTACGCGATTGGCAGCGGGACGAAACTTGATACGCTTCAACTCGGCAAGGGCTTCAAGGGCATTCTCCTTTTCATCGAATCCACCGTTGGCCTTCAGGAGCTCCAGCCAATTGAGAAATGTGGACACGTCATCAATCGGTTGATTGACCGTTTCTACGATGTCCGTAAACGTGATCAATCCCAGGCGGTAGTCGATACCACGCTGTTGCAGGGAGTTCGTGAAGTTTCGGACATTGGCTTTGATGTCGTTGATGTAGCCCTGCATCGTACCGGTAACGTCCACGAGGAAGATGAAGTCGACTGGAACCTGCGCGCCTTGCTGAATCTTCGCAATGCTGACAACCTGTTTTTCGATGTTGTTTTCGCGCACGAAGAGATTCTCCGGACGCAAGGTGTCGAGGTTGACATCTGAACCAGGATACATCTCGCAGATGAGGGTGATCTGCGGAAATTTGGAGATGTCTACGTTTTGAACGATGATGCGGAGCTGCTTGCCAGGAGCTGTCTTGAATTCCGCCTGCTCCGCGTGCAGTTTGATGCGCTCGAGAGAATCCTTTCCGCTCTTGGCGGCAGGACGCTGGGCAGCCAGTGGAACCACCAGTAGCACGGTTAAAAGCAAGACGGGCCACCCCAAAAAGGGTCGCCCGTTCGATACATGTTGTGCTGATGATGGGGTCACGTGCGTGATTCCGCTGCATCACTCCGGATTAGATGGAGAAGCGAATGACCGGAGAGATCATGAAGAAGCTGTTGAAGTCGAATGGTCGCAGTTCGGTGCGGAGGTTCGTAGCGTACTTTGCTTCGAGATACAGCCACTGACCAACAATTGGAACGAACACGCGGCCCATAAGTATCTGATTGGCAATCTGTGCCGAAACGCCGAAGGGGCGACCAGCCTGATTGAAGTACTCGATCTTGGCATACACCCAGTCCAATGCCTCGGTTGGGTGATACAACTGAATACCACGAGCATCGGAGATCAGGCTGAAAGTGTTCACACCTGGCGTACGTTGCCACAATGCGGTTTGTTGCACTTCACTGTACACCATGCCCAAGTCGATGCGGAAGAAGTTATCGGGATTCGCGCGGTCCGGCCACCAGTTGTAGAACAGCGACACGCGACCCGTCCCACGAAGGAGGTAGATGGTGCTATCGGCGTACCGTCCGGTAGGAGGCACGTCGGTCACCAGCGTGTTGTACGGCACGTAGGTTTCAAGGTTCGATATCTCGGTGCCTTCGCCCAGACCTTGAAGTGGAAGTTCGGCATGGAAACTCAAACCAAACTCTTCCATAGTTGGCACGTTGAAGTCGAATCCGGCAACAGCCTTCCCACCAGGACCTGCATCCAGAAGACGTGGTGCAATAAAGTCCAGAATCTGATTGTCGCCCTCGATGCCACCCGTGATGCGGTAGGCCATGCCGAGCCGAAGAGACAGGATGCTTGGTAGGGCGCGGTTGTTGTTTGGATTCTTGTTGCCGATGGGATTGATGCGCAACGACACGCGTCCTTCACCAGACGTCCAGAAGGGCATACCAACCATGTCGGTACCCAGTTCCGATAGGAGCCACACTTGACCAGGACCCTGACCGAGCTTCAGTGCCTGCTCAAAGGCAGAGATGCTCATTGCATGCGTCTTGGTTGTGGGTTGGAAGAAGTTGACCATCTCGTTGACTTCTTCCTGCGTTGGCATTTCCTTCGGATCGATCGGATAGAAACAGTACGAGCGTGCTGGTACGTCCAGATCGTATCCCTGTGCATCTGCCTGACCAGAGATCAGGTTGACGAGTCGCTCTGGTACCCGCGTACGGATGTCCTGGGCGTTCAACGTCACGTAGTCTGGAGCCTGGCCAGGGGCGAGGTCGGCGTTTGCACCTTCGTGGAACGAACCCCATTGAATGAGGAGGATATCGTACGGCTTATCCATTTCATCAACGGACTTGGGTGCAGCCGTAATACGGATCTCGCCATTCAGGTTTGCTGGTCTACGTTCGTTGATCGTAAACACATGCTTGAGCTTCACGGCTATGTCGGGCTCGCACAGCTTCCAGCGCGGGAAGTACGACACGAGGTTTTCGTCGATCGTAGTAAGAGCCTGCATCGCGGCATCGCGCTTTGCACTGAGTTCTGTACCACCAAGATTGCGCTGTGCCGAAGCAGTTCCGGCAACCAGAGCAAGCAGAACGAACGTTAGAAGTACTGGTGTGCTTTTCATTCTCATGTTCATGCGTTAGAAGTTCCAGACAATGCGCGCTGTGGGAATAAAGACTGTCGACTGCTCCCACGGGCGAGGATCCCGCATTGCAGTCCAGAACCATTGCCCTTCCAGACGAAGAGCCAGAAGCGCTGATGATTGAACAATAGGGAACTGGAAGTAGAGGTTGCCACCAAGTGTGCGATCGAAGTAGTTGATCGAACCCCCAAATGGTGTACGTCCACTTGTACTCATGAATTCAATGCGACCCGAGAAGTCGAAGATCGTCTCACTATCGATCTCTTCGTATAGCACTTCCTGAGGGTTGAGCGTGTCTTCGCGAGTGGACCACGTCTCGGCGATGTACATCGTTGGGCCCAAACCGAAGCGGAATTGGAATCCCTCATCGATCGACAAGGCAAACGTGTACTGCAGACGTCCGGTCATCCGAACGAGGTAGTCGTTAGAAGGCGTTGTGGTCAGGAGTTCTGCTAGCGTACCAGGGTGGGTACCGAAGTCTGACTTCGTCGCGTCGCCAAACACGTAGGAGAATCCAAAGTTGAATACACCACTGTTCTTGAACAGCGACGTGGAGAAGTTCAGGTCGGTTGCGATACCGCCGTAGGACGGCTGGGTGAAACGACGCGTTGCAAAGTTGCTGGCCGTGTTCGACCAGAGGCCGTTCGGCAGGATCACACCCAACTTCGCGTCACCCAGCGTACCATCGCCGTACACGTAGCTTACGGTGGCACGTTCCGACCAGATCGACGGATAGTTGATCTGATCAAGACCATAGCGCAGTTCTACGCCGGATACGGGCAGGTTCTGGTTGGCGTAGTAGTCTGGTCCAAGGTCAGCAGAGAGTTCTACATCTGCATACTTCCGTTGACCGCTTGCTGACATCACCACAAACTTCAAGTCCTGGCCAGGAATAGCATCATTCATGATTGCAGCTACACGGTTCTTGTTGTCCGACGATACGGACTTACCGTTGATGGCTGTAATCACGTCCCCTACTTCCAGTCCAGCAGATTCGGCTGGGCTACCCGGTTCCACCGACACGACCACTTCAGTGTTCGTGCGTTCGCCACCCATTTCCTGAACCTTAAACTCCGTTTCGGCACCAAGGTATCCGAAGGCATTAGCCAGTTGTGATTCCGACGGTGCGTACCTGCGCCAGCTCACGAGGTCATAGCCCAGGATGATCTCGTTCTCGCGGTTATACTTGAACGCCTGACCCTGCGACACACGTTGATAGGACTGAATCTCTGACGTTGTAGCGCGCACCTTGGTTTCGTCGCGGAAGTTTTCAAGGGGCTTTACGATTCCGGTTTCCTGACGCTGCAGGATAATGTTGTCGATTTCTTGGAGGTCCAGCGTGCGGTCGCGGTAGCTACCCTGCTGAACGAGGTCACCCAGAAACTGATCCATCGAAAAACGCTCATCGAGTTCCGGACGCTGATCTTCGCTCTTGGCGATGAGCGTGCGGAACATCTTCATGTTCATGGTGTAGTCTGCGGCTGCCTTGTCTTCCAAGGAGCGCTGCAGGTAGATGTCGTCCAGCATCATGGCTTTGTCGAACTGCACACCCTGCAGGTTTGAGGTGAGTTTGCCACCTACGCGCTTGGCTGGAAGCAGACCGATGTACACTTGCTGTGAGTTGTTCTTCTTCCGGGTGGTGATCAGGAAGAATGCATCAGGGTTGTTGTCCTCGGCACCCGAGGCCAGCGACAGCTCTACAGCTTCATCGATGGCAGCATTGTATTCTTCAAACGACACCTCGCCGGAGTTTCGCATCTCCGTGATTTCCTGGTTGTTGTTCGCCTCGTCGACAAGACTGAGACGATCCCCGGGATTCTTGCTCGCGATGGCGGATAACAATGCCAAGAGCTTAGCGTTCTTGCTTGTGCCAGCAGCAGACTTCTTCGTTTCTTCCTTGAAGAACTCACGAAGCTTCGCACTGTAGTCACCGGATACTTCAAGAACCTGAATGTTACTGTACTTGTAGTTCCGGTAGTTCTGAAGGATTGAGCGCAGGTTGGCATCGTCGGCGTTCATGCGAACGGACGGGACCAGCATCACTGCGATCAGAAGCCCGAAGAGGGCAGCCCGTGGATTCATGTATCGATGTTCCTTAGAAGTAGAAATGTTCTTCACGTACTCGTGCTGCAGGTTCACCTTGCGGTGATTACCGGCGGCGTCCTCCACGGCCACCACGACCACTCTTTTCGATCGGCACATTCACCGAAACGCTCACGGGCTTATTGCTCACGCCACGTTGCTGGTTGTTCGGATTCGTGATCGATCCCCGAGCCGTCAAACTGATGCTACCCGAAACGGACGTCACGTCGCGGTCGATATCACCACTGATTTCCAGACGCACCCGGTACAAGCCATCGCCTTCTTCACTCACACTGGAGGAGATCACCGGTGCGGTGATACCACGCAAGGAGTTGCTGTTGACGATGATTTGCGGAGTAGCAATCTTCGCCGAGGCCTCGTTGGTCAAGTTAGTTGGCTTGGTGATCTTCAGCACACCCGTCACCTCGATCACGCTTCCCGTTTGGTACGCATTAACGTTGGTGAGTTCGCGGGCAATCGTTGGACCTTCCTGCTTCACCGGAATGTTGTCGATGTCCAACAGCGTGACCTTTTCGCCCCGTTCGTTCTGCCACAAGAACTGCAGCGAGTAGTTGGTAGCTTCTTCATCAACCTTGACGGTAGCACCCAAACCGCGCTCTACCACTGGCTGTGATTGCTTGTTCGACTTGATGGCTACGCTATACTGCTTCGCCGGAACGTTACGAACAGCTGCAGCCTCGGAAGCACCCGTGAGCGCGTTAAAGGTAAGCTGGCTGCCGTAGTTCGCCTCTGCCAAACGTGCTCGCATGTTCTGAACATACGTTGGGCTGGATGGATCCTCTAGTTGACCCTTGTACACGCGCAGTGTGGCTTGCTGGACATCCTGTTTGCCGGACGTTCGCTGCGTAACACTCACCGTCCACTCACCCTCTGTGAGGGGCGCTGTGGTGTAGGCTAGCCAGCGATTCGTACCGGCAGCAACTGGCGTGCCTGACGAGGCTACCTGATCACCCGTTCCCTTCCGTTCGAACTGCAGAGCAATACGCTGGCCCTCCTTCTCCATGTAGCCTTCAGGAGCAGGAGTGGTTGGTAGGGCAGGACCCGTGGAAAGGTAGAAGGCCCCACCCACCCCGGCGTGGGCATACATGCGGGTGTTGTCGTACTCTACGAATGGGTCAGCCGTAGGAATGTTCGGCTTTACCACGCGAACCGTAAAGCCGAGGCTTGCTTGATTCTGCGACAGATCGACAAAGCCCCCTGGCTGAAGAATCATATTGATATAGCCATACAGCTTAGCCTCGCGGGCCATGTCGGGCTCATCCTTAAGAATCTCCTGGACCCGCGCAGCAATAGCGTCGGCATACTCGCTGCCGCGCATCTGCCCATTCTTGAACTTCTCGGTGGCCTCCTTGACAACTTCATCTGTCATCGTCCGGTCCAGTTCCTTGAGTACGCTCTTCAGATCCTTGACCTTCAGCTGCACGGTACCAATGTTGATCTTCTCGTCGTCGCTAGCTTCGCTGGGCGCACCATTCGGATCTGCCTTGATACCAAGAATCTTGTTGGTGCGTGAGAAGAAATGCAGCTTGTAGATACCGGTCTTTCCTGCCGGCTTGAAACGGGCCATGAAGGAGCGCACCTTCAAGTTGGATGGTAGACGGTTGGTGCCAGCCGGATCGACCGTAGCCGGATGGCTGTACTCGAACTGCACCTTACCTTCAGCATTATTCCAGAAGCTGCGATAGTTGCCCTTTGGTTCATCGAGGGTATACACGGGCGACTCGTCTCGGAACCAGCCCTGTGCTTCCTTGAGACTCAGCGGCACAGAAACGGAGGATGTCCACTCTTTGTCGAGAATTGCACGCTGATATCCTTCCAGCGTCCAATTGTTAATCCGTGAACCAACGCCAGCATTACCTGTGGACAACGCTGAGTCAATACTACGGTCGCTGGGGAAGGCTGGAACTTCATCGGAGTTGTCATCCGTGTGCCAGATCTGGTAGTAGATCTCACGCACGTTCGACGCCAGTACGAAGTCCTTCAGACGTTGCTTCTTTTCGTTATCCGACAGACGCTGATCCTTGATCACCTTGGAGAGGTCGTTCATGACGTCTGTGACGCCAACTTCAACCACGTACTCGCGATCTTCCTTGATCAGGTTCATGCCAGGGGCACTGGACCACGATGCGTCTTTCAACACGATCTGGTCTTGCGGCCTCGTGCTCAAACCCTCCACACCTGTACCCGTTTGCAGCTGCGAGAGGATCGACTGAACGATCTTCATCGACTCCTTCTGCTTAGCGATCAGGTGCTCTTCTGCCTCGTCGCGCTCCACGATGATAATGAGGAGCTCGAGGATCACAGCGAGATACAGCACGAAGTATACTTTTCCGGCTCCGCCTTTTGACATTGCCTACCTCCTGGCGTTCTAATGTGTTGCCGATGCTGGGAATCCAGTACCGGCGTCTGTCAACGTATCTGTCAACGTATCTGTCAACTTACTTGTTTGGAGTTGCCGTCTTCTCAGCAGCTGGCATGGACGTCGTGGACGTCATCGCCGTCTTCTTGGCGGTTGACGAGCAGCACGAAGCACCTGCCGACTTACTCTTCTTGGTTACCGTTGATGCTTGAGTTGTTGCTTCAGCGGTTGATGAACATTCTTCGGTTGTGGAAGCCTTTTTGGCCGCCGGAGTTACCGTTTCCGAAGAAGTTGTTGCAGCTGTGGACGTGGTCGAGCAGCACGAGGCCGAAGCAGTGCCCTTGCCCTTCTTTGAATCACCACAGGCTGCATTTGCCGTAACTGCCAATACTGCTAGGGACATAGCAGCTACTACAAAGAGACGCGTTGTTGTTTTCATCACAACACCTTGTGTTAATGGTACGATGGCGTATCAAATATCACGCCACAGATGCATGTAAAATAGTTTCCTGCTGCGGCTTATCCAAAGACTATTCCTCAGGCTATACCTCGGGCTATTCCGCAGACGATTCCTTGCCGTAGCCCTCCATCATAGAGACAGCCCTGCATCTGGTTGAACCACATACAGGGCTGAGTGACGTCATGTGATTGGTAGCTGTTTCTTACGAGCATCCGCTTGTGGTGCCGCAGTCGTCACAGACCGTGCAGCTACCGTTTCGGCGCACATTCGTGGAAGCACAGTTTGTACACGTATCACCGGTGTAGCCAAGCTCGCGAGGATCAACCTTTGCACGCACGCCATTCATCTCACGCGTTTGCTGACCATGAACATCTACGCTGGTCGGTGGTACGTAGCCGATCGGATCGGAAACTCGTACGGCATTGGCTGGTACGTCTGTGTCAGGGGGCTGAATGGATGCCGGTGCAGGGTTCAACTCGTCCACGGCCTTGACGTGCACAAAGTCGGTGCGGTTGAGATAATCGTAGCCAAGCGTCCGGAACACGTAGTCCAGCACGGACGTTGCGTTCTTGATTGCCTCGTGACCCTCCACAAAGCCCGCCGGTTCGAATCGGGTGAAGGTGAAGGTGTCCACCATCTCCTCGAGCGGAACTCCATACTGCAGTGCCTTTGATGCAAGCACAGCAAAACAGTTAAGCAAGCCCTTGAAGGAAGCCCCTTCCTTGTACATGTCGATGAAAATTTCGCCAATCTGGCCGTCTTCGAACTCACCCGTACGGAGGTAGACCTTGTGGCCACCAACGTTGGCTTCGCGCACGTAGCCGTGACGACGCTTCGGCAAGCGCCGGCGTTCTGCACGGTGGTACACACGTTCCTTGATGACTTCGTAGACTTCCTTGGGACCCTTGGTCTCATCGAGTGTGTCTTCGTCGCCCAGCATGACGATTTCGTCGAAGCTGTCGGCACTGGCATTCAGCGGCTGAGAGAGCTTTGAACCGTCACGGTACAGAGCAATGGCCTTGACCATCAGACGCCAGGACTCCATATGCACTTCTTCCACTTGACCAACGGTGGCCTCGGCAGGCATGTTGATCGTCTTGGAGATCGCACCGGAGATGAACGACTGGGCAGCAGCCATCATGCGAACGTGGGCCATGTAATCGATGTAGCGCTGACCCTTCTTGCCACACTTGTTGGCACAGTCAAAGACAGGTAGATCCGCATCCTTGATATGTGGGGCACCTTCGATGGTCATGGTGCCACAGACGTAGTCGTTGGCGTAGTCGATCTCTTCCTTGCTGTAACCCAAGCCCTGAAGGACGCTGAACGATGGATCGTCGAGTTGTTCAGTGGTGAAGCCCAGGCTATGGCAGAGGTCGTCGCCCAACGTGTATCGATTGAACACGAAACGGATATCGAAGGCCGTGTCGAGCTGCTGCTCGATCTTCTCGATCACCTCGTCGGTGAGCCCCTTTTCCTTCAAGCTCGACTTGTTGATGAACGGGCATGCAACGAGTGTTCCGTGACCCTTGCAATACTTCTCGATATCCTCGATCTCGCTCTCGCTGTAGCCCAGCTTGTGGAGGGCCTTGCTGACGGACTGATTCACAATCTTGAAGTAGCCACCACCGGCCAGCTTCTTGAACTTGACAATGGCAAAATCAGGCTCGATACCCGTGGTATCGCAGTCCATCACCAAGCCAATGGTACCCGTAGGGGCAATCACCGTGGCCTGAGCATTACGGTAGCCATACTGCTCGCCTAGGGCCAGTGCTCGATCCCACGCTTCCCGTGCTGGACCAATCAGGTGGTCCGGGCAGTGATCAGCGCTAATCCCCATTGGCGTGATCGTGAGACCTTCGTATTCCTCTTTGGTGGCGTTGTATGCTGCACGCCTATGGTTGCGAATCACGCGGAGCATGTCTTCGCGGTTATGCTCGAATCGTGGGAAGGGCTTGACGTCCCGTGCCATCTCTGCCGATGTGGCGTAGGACTCGCCCGTCAGGATCGACGTTAGGGCACCAGAGATTGCCAAAGCTTCGGGCGAATCGTATGGAACGCCCATCACCATCAACACCGTGCCAAGGTTGGCATATCCCAGACCCAACGTGCGGAAATCGTAGCTACGGCGGGCCATCTCCTTGGATGGGAACTGCGCCATCAGCACCGAGATCTCCAGTGTGATGGTCCACAGGCGAATCGCATGCTTGTAGTCGTCTACGCGGAAGGTACCCGTCTGCTCATCGTAGAAGTGACCAAGGTTGATCGATGCCAGGTTACAGGCCGTGTCGTCCAGGAACATGTACTCCGAACATGGGTTCGAAGCATTGATGCGACCATCCGTTGGGCAGGTGTGCCATTCGTTGATGGTTGTATCAAACTGCAGACCTGGGTCGGCGCTCTTCCACGACGACATGTTGATCTTGTTCCACAGGTCGCGTGCCCGCACGGTACGATGCTTGGTAGCATCGGTACGCCACACAAGGTCCCACGTGGTATCGTTGACGACAGCCTCCATGAAGCTGTTGGTGACGCGTACGGAGTTGTTCGAGTTCTGACCCGACACCGTGTTGTACGCCTCGCCTTCGTAGTGCGTATCGTAGGAGTCGAAGTTCAGGGATGTAAAGCCTTGCTCTACAAGGGCCAGTGTCCGCTTGATGTAGTTGTAGGGGACGCCGCGATGCAATGCACGCTGAATAAGCATGCGCAGTTCAGGATTGGACTCCGGATCGGCACCGTTCGTATGGGCTTCGTCGGTGATGGCCTTCAAGAAGGTGGAGCACACCTTCGAGCCGGACACCAGGGCTGCAACCTTTTCTTCTTCCTTGGCCTTCCACTCAATGAACTTCTCGATATCCGGGTGATCGATGTTGACAATCACCATCTTGGCAGCACGACGCGTTGTGCCACCACTCTTGATGGCTCCGGCTGCGCGGTCGAACACCTTCAGGAAGGACATCAAACCCGACGACACGCCACCACCGCTCAAGCGCTCGGTTTCACCACGCAGGTTAGAGAAGTTCGACCCTGTACCAGATCCAAACTTGAAGATGCGGGCTTCACGTGTGGCGAGATCGAAGATGCCGCCTTCGTTCACGAGGTCGTCTTCTACCGATTGAATGAAGCAGGCATGGGGCTGAGGATGTGTATAGGCATCCTTGGAGCGCGTCATCTTCTCGGTATCCGGATCTACGTAGTGGTGACCCTGAGCCGATCCAGTAATGCCGTAGGCAAAGGCCAGACCCGTATTGAACCATTGCGGAGAATTTGGTGCGGCCATCTGCTTCAACAGCATGAAGGCCATTTCATCGTAGTACGCTTGAGCATCCTCGGCCGTATCGAAGTAGCCATACTTCTCGCCCCACCACCTCCAGCATCCGGCCAAACGGTGCACTACCTGACGCACCGATCGCTCCGGACCGGTCACAGGTGCGCCGCTTTCATCCAGAAGGGGCTCTCCCTGGTCGTTTACCTGAGGAACACCGGCCTTGCGGAAGTACTTCTGAGCAAGAATGTCCGTAGCTACCTGCGACCACTGCTTGGGCACCTCGATGTCGTCCATCTGGAAGACCACGGAGCCGTCGGGATTACGGAGAATGGATGAACGACGTGTGTACGAGAACTGCTCGTAGGCACTGGAACCCGCCGTTGTAAAGCGTCGCGCAATGTGCATGGATCCTCCAAGGTGCAAAAAATGGTGAAGCCCCCTCCCCACCATCGTATCACCCGACCAGAGTTCTTTTGATGCGGTTCAGGACAGAGTTCGCAGACTACGTACTCTCCCCGCTCTGCAAGAAACCGGGTTGGTTGATGTGTGATGGGAGCTGTTCGTGATCGCTGGTGATGGCTCCTGAGAGCTGATGCGTTATTGACCGGGCCGTGTAATCTTTACCACCATACTGCTGCCATACAGACGTACTTTTCCGTACTACTGCTGTGCGATCTTCGAACAACGATGGGCAAAATAGTGTACACTGGTGCGATCGTCAACGGATATCGGTTGATGTGGAAAAATAGCTGTCTCATCCTCTGAAATAGTAACATGTCTTGGCTTCTTCACACCCTCGCGGGCATCGATGTATGGCTCTTCAATGCCATTAACCACGGGCTTTCCAACGGATTGTTCGATGCAGTGATGCCGATGTTCACGTCGGTGACGTGGTGGCGTCCGGTGTACGTGATCGGTCTGGTCCTGTTGCTATGGAAGGGTGGTGTTCGCGGACGTTGGGCAGCGGCAACGCTCGTGGTGATGATTGCCATCTTCGATCCCCTGAGCACGATCCTGCTGAAAAATCCCATCGATCGACTCCGGCCGTTTAACGTCCTTCCCGATGCCATCAATCTGATCGGCATGGTGGGGAATGGTGCGGGCTCCTTTCCTTCTAACCACGCGCTGAACAACACGGCAGCGGCCGTGATTCTCCACCACTATTACCCGCAGCGGACCTGGCTATGGGTGAGTATCGCAGCCCTGATGGCTTTTTCGCGGATCTACGTGGGCGTGCACTGGCCCAGTGATGTGCTGGGCGGGGCGCTACTGGGGCTTGTAGGGGGCTATGGCATGGTTGTGCTGGCTCGATTCATTCAGCAGCGATCACCGCTGCCGCGGCCCGACGACCACTCCGAACAGCACCCTCGAGCGTAGCCGGTAAGCCGGTATCGGTCCAGTCGCCAGCTACGGCAACATTCCGGGGCACGCCGGGCACCTGATGGCACCGTGCAGCCCGCTCTGTTGGCAAGAACAGTGGCGTGGCTTGTTTTTCCTTGATCACCTGGCCATGGTGCAGGTAAACATCTGTTGCAAGGCCAAAAAGCTGGCGCAACTCGGCATCACACTGGGTAATGATCTCCTCGCTGCTGCGGCTGGCAAGAGCGGATGCTGCACTGATCGTGAGTGAAACCACGCCTGGCGACGGCTTGCGGAACACCCACTGGATGGTTGTCCCCAAGGTGGCTACCATGTCATCAGCCAACCACGACTGGTTGTACCACAGGTACACGCTAATGATCGGTGAATTGACGAAGCTGGGAACCTTGGCTTCCGGTAGGATTCGTTGCACCGATGCAGCCGGTGTGGCAATCACTACAGCATCGGCCTCGATGCGCTCACCATTCGAACACCACACAGCCTGCACTATGTGGTCGTCAGCTTCTAGGCGCTCCACCATCGTGCTGAGGCGCACCGTGCCGTTGCGTTGCTCGAGCCACGCGGGAAATGGTTCGAGTAACCACGACAGGCCTGTCGTTGGCAGCAGAATGCGAGCGGCATCCGTTCCCCCAAGGAATCCTAGGCGCATCACCGCAAGAAGCAGTTGCGCGTCGGCCAGATGCAGTGGTGCGTTGAGTGTTGCCAAGATGATGGGTTCCCAAAATCGCTCGATGGCCTGCGGTGTTTGGCCCATACGTTGAAGATGCTGCAAGCACGTCTCCTCACCGGCCTGCAACCGTCCCAGCTGGAGTTGGAGCGCCCAGCGAAGAATCCCACGCTTCGAGGACCACGATAACCCACCAAGTGTTGCAATGCCCCATGCCATGCCGAGTGTTCCCGGCAGTCGTCCGGCGTTCAGCACCGTGCGCCGCCCAGAAACGTCTACAAATGGCACCTTTAAGGCCGGCTGCGGCTGTAGGACATGTTCTGTGCCCAAGGCGCTGATCATGTCCAGCATGCTCGTGTAGGCGCCAATCAGCACGTGTTGGCCGTTGTCGATTTCAGTACCGGTGTGCCGGTCGACGAACGATCGTGCACGCCCCCCTAGGTAGCTGCGCGACTCTAGAACGGTTACGCATGCACCCCGTTCAGCAGCGTACATTGCTGCGGCTACGCCGCTCCATCCCCCTCCAATAACTACCACGTGCATAGCTGTAAATTCGAGAAAATCGAGAACAAACCGGGGATGGTCTGATGCAGACAATGATTACATGGGCTGACTTCGAGGCTGTCGATCTGCGCGCTGGCACGATCGTGCGCGCCGAACCGTTCCCAGAGGCCCGCAAGCCGGCCTACAAACTCTGGATCGACCTCGGGCAGGGGGCTCTTCGGCAAAGTAGCGCACAGATCACCGACCTGTACCAGACCGAGGCCCTGGTTGGCAAACAGGTGTTGGTGGTTTGCAACTTCCCACCCAAGCAGATCGGCCCCTGGATGAGTGAAGTTCTCGTGTGCGGATTTGTGCAGGACAACGGATCGGTGGTTCTGGCCGTGCCGGATTCTGCCGTTGCTGATGGCACAAAACTTCGATAGAAGTTGTAGATTTGTCGTTCTGCGGAAGTGGCGAAATTGGCAGACGCACCAGACTTAGGATCTGGCGGGGCGACCCGTGAGAGTTCGAGTCTCTCCTTCCGCACCCCCCTTTATTTTTCGTAGGTTTTCGTAGGACTTTTACCTTGGACCAGCTCATTACTGCGCTGGAAGGGTGCACCCGTGAGGTGCGCATTACCCTTTCGGCCACCGACCTCAAACCACACTACAACGACGCCTACGCAAAAGCTCAGAAGTCGATCTCACTGCCAGGTTTCCGAAAAGGGAAGGTTCCTCTCCCCACCATCAAGCAGCGTTTCGGTAAGCAAGTCGAAGCCGAAGCCTTGGAAACCATTGCCGACACGGAGTTCAAGCGTGTGGCGCTGGCCGAGAAACTTGCCGTTGTAGGCAATCCGGCACTGACCAACATCGAGGAGTCAGCTGATGGCAGCGTGGTCTTCACCATTCTGTGCGAGGTGATGCCCGAGTTCGATCTGGGTGACTATCGATCGCTGTCGGTGAATCGCCCCGTACGTCCGGTTTCTGAAGAGGACGTCCAGGAAGAGATTGATCGCCTCTGTCTCCGTGCTGCTACCTTCGAAACAGCTGAGGAATCGTCCGATGCCATGCACGTGGTGACGTTCACGATGGATGGCAAGGAAGAACGGGTGTTTCTGGACGACGACCAAGTAGACATGCACCTGCGCAACTCGCTCACGAACAAGAAGGTAGGCGATACAACTCAGTACACTGCCGAAACGCAGGATGAACAGAGTGAGCCCCCTACCTACGAGATCACCATTACGGACATCCAGAAGGTGGTTCCAGCCGAGTTCACCAATAGCTTTGTGGAGACGATCACCGGTGGACGCTTCACCACCACCGAGGACCTGCGAAACGACATTGAAACGCAGTTGCATGACTATTTCCAGCGGACGTCCCGGAATGCCGTGGAAAACCAGGTTGTAGAGCAGTTGGTTGGCATGCACTCCTTCGACATCCCCCATAGCCTCGTGCATTCGGTGATGCACCAGCTCTTCGAGGACTTCAAGAAGCGCAACGAAGGTGCTCCTGGCATCGACCAACTCACAGCCCATGATCTGGAAGACGAGCTGAAGCCTTCGGCCGAGCGCATCGTGCGGTGGGAATTGATTCGCAACAAGATTGTTGATGCCGAGCAGTTGGAAGTTGCCGACAGTGATCTTGGTGATGCTGCTGAAAAGTATGGCATCCCCGAAGATCAGTTCCGCATGCTGATGCGTCAGAATCGTCAGGTGATGGATCAACTGCTTGCCGAGAAAGCCATGACGGCACTCATTGACTATGCCGTGGTAACCGACGTGGACGCCGACACTCAGCAACCAATCGTGTAGGAAGGATCACAGCCATGTACAACAACCTGGTACCGATGGTCGTAGAGCAAACCAGCCGTGGTGAGCGCGCCTACGACATCTACTCGCGCCTGCTCAAGGAACGCATCATCTTCATTGGCACGCCCATCGATGATGTGGTGGCCAGCCTGACGATTGCCCAGCTGCTGTTCCTGCAGAGCGAGGATCCAAACAAGGACATCTCGGTGTACATCAACTCACCAGGTGGTAGCGTCTCGGCCGGTATGGCCATCTACGATACGATGCAGTTTGTCAAGCCGGATATCTCCACGATTTGCGTTGGTATGGCTGCCTCGATGGCGCAGGTACTGCTGTGTGCCGGTTCAGCTGGCAAGCGTTTCGCCCTGCCACACTCGAAGATCATGATGCACCAGCCACTGGGTGGAACGCAGGGACAGGCCTCGGATATCGAGATCTACACGAAGGAGATGCTCCGTACGCGCGACATGCTCTACTCGATCATCAGCACGCACACGGGCAAGGATTACGAGACGATCAAGAAAGATGCAGATCGCGACAACTACATGACGGCGCAAGAGGCTCTCAGCTACGGTTTGATCGACAAGGTTCTTGAGCGGGCTCAGCCAGCTGCCAAGAAAGACTAACGACACCAAAGGACGGATTCGTGGAGCAACCCGAAGAACTGCACTGTTCGTTTTGCGGACGGAATTCGCGCGAGGTTACCAGCCTGATTGCAGGCAAGGGTGCCTACATGTGCGACATCTGCGTGCAGAACTCGGTAGACATTCTCCGAAAGAATGCACAAAAAGCTGGTGTTCAAACGGACATCTCCTCGCTTCCCAAGCCTTCGGAAATCAAGAAGCAGCTCGACCAGTTCGTGATCGGCCAGGACCAGCCCAAGGAGGTCCTCTCCGTGGCCGTGTACAACCATTACAAGCGCATTCAAGCCGAGGACTTCGTAAGCCCCTTCGATGATGTCGACATCGAGAAGAGCAACATTCTGCTGCTTGGTCCTACCGGTACCGGAAAGACGCTGCTGGCGCAAACGCTTGCTCGTATCCTTGACGTGCCATTTGCTATTGCCGATGCCACAACGCTTACCGAGGCAGGCTACGTTGGGGACGACGTCGAGTCCATCATCGTGAATCTTCTGCAGAATGCCGACTACAACGTGGAGCGAGCCGAGCGCGGTATCATCTACGTGGACGAGATCGACAAGCTTACGCGAAAGAGCGACTCTGCCTCGATCACGCGTGACGTGTCTGGTGAAGGCGTTCAACAGGGCCTGCTGAAGATGCTGGAGGGAACCGTAGCCGGCATCCCACCCAAGGGTGGCCGTAAGCATCCGGAGCAGCCGTTGATCTACGTAAACACGCGCAACATCCTGTTCATCTGCGGCGGTGCCTTCGACGGCCTGGAAAAGATCATTGCTCGCCGCAAGCGCCCAACAACAATCGGCTTTACAGCAGGTGCAGCTGATACCGTCGAGGAGCACACTGGTCTCCTTCGGTTCGTCGAGCCCGACGACCTCGTGAAGTTTGGCTTCATTCCGGAATTCATCGGTCGGCTACCGGTGGTCACAGCTCTGGATCCTCTCTCGGACGAGGCCATGCTGGATATCCTTACCAACCCCAAGAATGCCCTGGTAAAACAGTACCAGAAACTCCTGCTGCTGGAAGGTATCCAGCTGGAGTTCGACACCGATGCCCTTCAGGCTATTGTGGTGCGGGCTAAGCAGCGCAAAACGGGGGCAAGGGGCTTGCGAGGCGTGATGGAAGAAGTGATGAATCCCATCATGTATCGCCTGCCAGACCAGCGCGAGGTACGTCTGTGCAGAATCACGAAGGCTGTGGTGACGGACGGAGCACAGCCCATCCTGAGCACTGCCGACGATCGTCAGAACGCCGATCGTCCGAACCTTAGCGCGTAACCACCAGCGGTTGCACCACCTGTCCTTGAGCTGAACTCAGCCGTACGTAGTACGTTCCCGACGGTAGTCGATCCACGTCCACGTCGGTGCTGTACGTGCCTGGATCGAACTGTCGATGGTCAAGGGTTCGCACGTGCAATCCCAATGCGTCAAACAGGTCCAAACGCAGCTCAGTATGCTCCTGTACCGTGTAGTGGATGCGCGCTTCCGTACTCACGGGATTCGGGCTGATTGAACGTAAGGACACGCTGCCATTGCTCGCTGCTGGAGTGCCGACACTGGTGGTGGATCCCTTGATCACACGGATCGTTTCGTACGGCCGCATCAGCACGTCCTGAACGTCCTGCGGACTGGCTCCGAACCACTGCTCCAACACACTAGCATAGATCTGGCGGAAGTCGAACCGGATCTTCATGTTCTGGTTCTCCAGATCCTCGAGGTCCGGTGTGGTGCTGGTAACACCGTCCTGCACAGGCGTACCCATGAAGAACATTGGTGCCGCCGTACCGTGGTCGGTTCCGTAGCTCAGGTTGGAGTACGGCCTGCGGCCAAACTCCGAGAACGTCATCGTGACCACACGATGATCAACCTTCTGCGCTTCCAGATCACGCTGGAAGGCCGACAACGCCTCGCTCACCAAGCGCAACAGACCAGCATGGGCGCCAAGTGTAGGATCGCCTTCATCCACCTGGGCGGCGTGCGTATCAAAGCCGTTGAGCGTAACCACGTAGGCCCGCGTCTTCAAGCCCCCTGCAATCAACCGGGCAACAACAGCAAGTTGATCGGCCAGACGGTTTGCCTCCGGATAGGTCACCTGATTGGTGGCCTTGTCGGCAGCGGCCTTGATCACCGTAGAGTAGTCCATGCTCTTGAGCTGGATCTGTCGGACGTACTCCACATTCTCGCGAGCATACGAAGTGGATGGCAGATCTGTTCCTGGAGTATCGGTTCCGCTTACAAGGTTGTAAAACGTTTCGGGGTCCTGCAGCGCCATGCCCATGGACTGTCGTTCCTTACCCACCAACAACAGGCTTACCACAGCCGACATCTGGATGGCTACCGGGTCCGGCATCGCTGTATTCGGATAACCCTCCGGATAGCCGGCATAGACGGTATTCAGGTATCGTCCTAGCCATCCCGTGGGTTCCGAAACATTCGCATCGCTACCACTCATCCAGATATCATTCGATCGGAAGTGCGATTGATCGGGGTTGGGATAGTTCACGCCATGCACCACTCCCAGCTTCTGCTCTCCATACAACTCAGCGAGTTTCTCCAGTGAAGGGTGTAGTGCCGAATGGTCGTGATTCGGCAGGCGCAGCGCAGCTTCCTCGGGGATAGCCACACTTGGTCGAATACGGGCATACGTATCGTACTGATCCAGCGGTATCACGGTGTTCAAGCCATCATTGCCGCCATTGAGCTGCACCAGGACCAACACGCGATCGGACTCCTCCGTGGTGTTGAACAGCTGCTGAAGCTTGGGGCCATCATAGGCTTTGAGCGGGATGCCCTGCAACACGAGTGGCAGGCTCACGGCACCCAGGCCGGTACGAGTGATAAAGTTTCTGCGATTCATCGTGTGATCCCGTTATACCAGTTGAAACTCAGCCATGCGGAAGAGGTAGGTGAATAGGCGGTCGAGATTCGCCTTTACCCGTGCGCGATTTGCAGTGGACGGGTCGGCTACGTAGTCGTCCCACACCTGCGTCCACTCATAGTACCGCCCACCGTCCATCAGTACTTCCTCGGCCAGTCGCATTGTGACGGCTTCCGAAAACGGCACGGCAAAGAAGTGCGCGTTGAGGTCCGCAATCATCTGCAACGAGTCCGATGGCTGCGGCAGCGTTTCAACGAACGCTACGCTGTCCAGGATAGCCTGCCCACGATCGTTCACGCGATTCGGACGCAGAATGGCATCGGTCAGGCCATTGCGAAGGGGTAGTGTGGCCGTGGTGATCCAGTAATGGTCATAGCCCGGCTCTTGGTAGTACGCCTCCCATCCCGCTACCGTAGGTGCTTCCAGCAGGGTCATCTGCAGAGACGACATCTGCGCATACAAGCCAAGGTAGAATCTCTGGCGGAGTTGGCGATCGGAAGGGGCTGTCCATGTGGTGGTCGACCGCATCAGGCCAATGACAAAGTCGGCTGGACTACCCAGCTGAGCACCGATGATGTTGTCGCTGAAGAACCACTGGCTGGACAGTAGTCGCTCTAGAGTTGGGCCCACAACGTAGTTATCGCTTCGAAGCTGCGCGGCAAGGGGCTCAATCACCTCGGTGCGAACGGTGTCATCGATGATGCTGTCAACAAACCAGCGATACAACCTCTCTACGATGTGTTCTGCCGTACGAGCTTGCTCGAAGATCATGGTAAGCAGTTCATCCAGCTCACGCACTCCGGCACCGGCATCTCTGCTCCCCTTGATCACGCGGTTGTTGTAGCGAGCCGAGAATTGCTTGTCGGTACTATCATGTTGAGCAGCCACAAACGTCACCGTGCCCGACCGACGATTCTCGCGCCAGCCCGTCAGGACGCGTGCTGCTGCCCGAACATCGTCCTCGGTGTAGGTGGTGTAGTCGCCATTACCAGCCACAGGCCCCTTACCAATCGTAAAGAGCTCCTGAAGCTCGCGGGCATAGTTTTCGTTTGGCGTACCTACCGTATTCGTGTTGCCGTTCAAGTACCGCAGCATTGCTGGCTCGATGGTCACAATACGCGTAAGGTCCTTGAAGTTTCCTAGGGCGTATGTACGCAGCTGATTCAACAGGGAAAACGTATGCAGAGCACTGCTCACGATCTCGGCTTCAGTAGAAAAGTGGTTAGACCAGAACAACGTGAGCTTCTCACGAATCGACGGCTGGTCCTCCACCATCAGTCGCGTCCACCAGCCACGCGTCACCGCGTTGTAGTAGACCACCGGTTTCTGCACGTTGTAGCCACTGCCGCCATCTACCCACTGCAGTCCGGTCTCCGGATCCTCGGGGGGCGTTGGTAGGGGGCGATCAGCAAACAGCTGTGCGATCGTGGCTTCCAATCCACGATCAACCACTGTTGCCAGCTGTTCTGGCGTAGCGCCAAAGCAGGCTCTTCGCATCAGATGCGCAGCCTGGCGAGCGGTCCACGGTCCGGTGTATCGATCGATCTGTGCCATTAGCGTGGTCTTTCCGAGAATAGTTCCGGGAAAATACCGTAAACGATGTTATCTCGGATCGGTTTAACGAACCAGGATGTTTCGGAATCGTTAGGGTTTCGTCACATTGCTGCTACCGTAGATTGCCACATGCACCGTGTGATCCTGCGCAACATTGCTACTCCGTTCAACCTGCTCAATGCCGTGATCCTGAGCGGGTTGTTTGCCGTATACCTTGCCTATCGTGACGAGCGCCTGCTGTTAGATGCCTTGGGTGTGACAACGGTCGTGGTGGTAAACACCGTGGTGGCGGTCATCCAGGAGTGGAGAGCTCGTAGAGCCTTGGAGCAGGTGATCGTTGCGCAGCATCCGGAGCCACCGCCACCTGTTGGCACAATTGTCACGCTGAGCCGAGGCAGTATGGTTGCCGCCGACGGTGTGGTGGTTGAGAACCATGGCTGTGAACTCGACACAGCGATGGTTACCGGAGAGTCCTTTCCAGTAGCTGTCGAAGTAGGGATGGAGATCGCCTCCGGTAGCTTCTGCCTAGCGGGGCGTGCCTCGTACCGTGTGACGCGAAGTGGTGGAGATCATACGACGGCACGGATCGAGCAGATGGCACGCACGCTGCGGTCAGCCCCCTCCCCCCTGCAGAGATCGATCGATCGGGTGTTTCAGATCTCGTTTGTGGCCGCCGTGACCTTAGCTCTTGTGGACGTGATGCTTCACCTTCACAGCCTCGGAGACATCGACGTTGTTCGGCGTATCGCTACGCTCTTACTGGGGATGATCCCGGAGGGACTTGTATTCTTCACCACCGTTGCTCTTACGATGGGTGTGTATCGCATTGCCCAGCGCGGCGTGTTTGTGCAGCGATTGAATGCCGTAGAGAGTTTTGCAACGGTGGACACCGTCTGCATGGACAAAACAGGCACGCTTACGGAGAATCAGCTGTCCGTGCATCGGATCGTCCCACTCACGGACGTTGATGCCACGGCAACGCTGCAATCGTATGTGCGGAGTTCGGGTGAACACGATCAGGTGACACAGGCGCTGCTGCATGTACCACACAACCCTTCCATCGAGGTGACGTGGGTTGATGCCGTTCCCTTTTCCTCCAGTCGCAAGTGGAGTGCCCAACAACAGGCCGACGGCGCATGGTGGATGCTGGGCGCGCCGGAGGTCCTGCTTGGTTCGCTGCGTGCCTCCGAACTTGTTGCCGAACATCGTCTTGACCTGTATCGCCTTCTGGTGTTCGGTACTGCGTTAGAACCACAGGGTCAGCCTGTATCGTTTCATCCGCTACTCCTGATTGCCCTCGTGGACCGCGTCCGTCCCGATGCTACGGAGTTGCTGGCAGTGTTCGAACGCAGTAACATCAACGTCCAGATCATCACTGGTGATCGAGCAGGTGCGGTGCAGGCCGTTCTACCTACTTCGACGGCCATTACGGCAGTCCACTCACGGGTAAGCCCCGAGCAAAAACAGAACATCGTAGAACAGCTTCAAGCATCAGGACGGCATGTTGCCATGATTGGCGATGGTGTCAACGACATTCCAGCCATCCGACACGCCGACGTGGGAATCGCCGTCGGATCGGCAGCACCAGCTACCAAGGAGGTTGCGGACATCGTGCTGGAGGCTCGATCGTTTGACGTCCTGCCCGAGGTGATCCAGGAGGGGCGCTCAACGATTCTTACCGTGTTGCGTGTAGGACAACTCTACATCGGGAAGAATCTTGCGCTTCTAGCCGTTACGATGCTGTGTACTCTGAGCGGCCTTCCCTTTCCGCTCACTCCCCGCCGTGGCGCCCTCCTGAGCGTGATCGGTGTTGCTATTCCAGCAGTGGTTCTGGCGATCCGCTCCAGCGCTGCTGAACCCGTTACACGGTTCATGCAACAGCTGCTTGGATTCTCAGCTCGAACGGCAGGTGCTGCTGTTCTTACCACTATCGGAGCCTGGTGGTGGATGACGCACGTGATTGGCACAGCGCCGGCCGCTCCATCGGTGATGTTTGCCGCCATCATTGGAGTACACCTTGGTGCGATGCTTCGACAGCGTCATCGTGTAGAGATCACGCTGGTGCTGGTCGGCCTGATAGCCGCCAGCATTCTTGGTTTGTCGGCCCTGCACACCGTTCCGCTTCCATTCTCGATCATCACAACGTTCTACGAGATCACTCCTACAGCTCCAACAGTCCTGCTGTGGATGAGCGTGTGGATGGTGGTTGGTATGATCGTGATGCGCGGTGTGGGTAGCACCGTGGTCGGAACTAAGTTTGCTCCATGAAGCATCGTGCATCCTCGGTCGCACTTGTTGGCCTACTTTCCCTCGTGCTGTTTGTACCGTTTCTTGGTTCGGTACGCCTGTTTGATTGGGATGAAATCAATTTTGCAGAGGCCGCTCGGGAAATGATCGTTACCGGCGATTACCTGCACGTCCACATCGACTACGCTCCTTTCTACGAAAAGCCACCCCTGTTCATCTGGGCACAGGTGCTGAGTATGCAGATGTTCGGAGTGAATGAGTTTGCCGCACGGTTTCCTAATGCCGTGATTGGTGCCATCACCATGATGGTGATCTTCTCCATCGGCCGCCGCTTCTACGACGAGCGATTCGGATGGCTATGGGTGATTGCTTATGCCGGGTCACTACTGCCCCACTTCTACTTCCGATCAGGAATCATCGATCCGATGTTCAACCTGTTCATCTTCCTTGGCGTGTACTGGATGCTGCGGGCGGTTGATGGTGATTCCGTGAAGTACGGCGCCTATGCCGGACTGTGTGCCGGGGCGGCCGTGATGACGAAGGGACCTGTCGGTTTGGGCTTGATTGGCCTTACGATCGCGATTGGCTGGCTGATCCTGCGCAGAAACTATTCCCTACCATGGCGATCGACTCTTGCGTTCATGACGGTGTCGGTTGCGACCTCGTCCATCTGGTTCCTGATCGACTACCTTCAGCATGGCCCAACGTTTGTGATGGAGAACCTTGCCTACCAGGTGCGTCTGCTCACCACTGGCGATGCCGGTCATGAGCAACCGTTCTGGTACCATCCTGTGGTGGTCCTGATTGGTTGCTTTCCAGCATCGATGCTACTGTTTGGTGGGCTACGCTCTTCGGCGAGCGAGTCTCTACAGCAGCGTACGATGCGGATCTGGATGATCGTGCTGATGTGCGTTGTCTTGGTGGTGTTCTCGATCGTGAAAACGAAGATCATCCATTACTCCTCGATGACCTATCTGCCGCTAACCTTCCTTGCAGCCATCTTTCTGCATCGCTGGATGGCAGGTGCGGTTCGATGGAGGTGGTGGCACACGGTAACCACAATTGGTATGGCCGCGGTGTGGTCGGTGTTAGCGTTTGTTGCCCTCTGGGCCTTTGCCAATAGTGCCTGGCTGATGTCGCTACCCACGTTTCGTGATCCGTTTCTTCGCGAGGCACTGCAACGCAAGGTTACATGGTTAGGGATCGAACCCTACCTCGGCTTGCTGATTGTTACAGGTGCACTTCTAGCATGGTACGTTCGGCGCAGCGGTAGGCACGTGGCCAGCGTAGTGGTGCTGTTCGGTAGTGTGCTGGTGTTCGTCGAAACACTGCTACCCATCATCGCCCCTAGGATTGAGCCCTACACGCAAGGCGCTGCTCTGGATTTCTATGAAGAGCTCCAGGGGAAGAACACGTATGTTCAGCCCCTTTCCATGAAGAGCTATGCCCATCTGTTCTACACCCGAAGGACGCCGGAGTTGAGCGCGTCGGCTCGCGGACTGACGCAAGATGCGTGGCAGCCATGGCTTCTCGAAGGGAAGCTGGATCGGCCTGCCTACTTTGTGTGTCGGATTCAGGATGCCGGCCAGTGGCGGAACCATCCCAATCTTCGAGAGATTCGGGCTGAAGGGGGCTTTGTGATGTTCGAGCGGATACAGCCTTAGTCGGCGGTGTCGGCAGCGTTGGCAGCGTCGGCAGAACCATAACCACGAAGCTCAAACTTCTCATATCCGCTCACGTTGGTCGTGAAGCGCACGGAAGCCTCGAACGGCCCGACGTTCTTTGGTGTGATCGCTACGCGTAGGGTGGCTGTTGTATGCGGCTCCACAACAAGGGGCATGGGAGTGAGAATCTGGACGTTCGACTGTGAGGGCGTCGCCCGAATCTCGATCTTCTTTGTTCCACTGGCGGTAAACTGAACGGCTCCCTCGATTGGCGATCCCACCGTGCCGCGGTTGAAGGGAATGAAACTCGACGACAACTGCAGTGGTCGTTGAACATCCACGAGTAGGTCTACAACACGTACGGGACTGACGGCAGCGTTCGTACGCACTGTGAGCGTCTTGTGCATGATGCCATTGCCGATGGGCAGGTTCATGGACACATCAATCGTGGTTTCACCACCTGGCTCGAGACTATCGGTTGCCACGGGCGCCGTTGTGCAGCCGCAACTGGGCCGCACTTCCAGAATGCGCAGAAGCTCCGTCCCTGTGTTCCGGAGGGTAATCTGAGCTGCAACCTTTGCCGTTTCGCCGGGCGGTACATCCGGTACCACCACACCCCAGTTGACGGTATCCTGCATCTCGAGTGCCGGCTGAGCAACCAGAGCAGATGTGCAGGTACTGATGCACAGAAAGAGTACCCATTGACGACATGTTCGAAGCATAGGTGTTGTCCGGTGTAATGCAGTTCGACAGACAAATTCGGTAACTTTTCACAGATGAGCCATCCTATCACAGGGCAGACCTGTCCCATTTGCAACGCCTCCGACCTTTCATCCACCACCATTGGTGGAACGCCGATGTGGCGCTGCATGGCTTGTACAGCGCTCATCACCCCAGTTGAAGCTCGGGCAACAGCAAACAGCGACTATTACCAGACGGAGTACACGCTCACGCATACGTCTCGAACCAACACGGAGATGCACCGGTACTTTCGATATCCGGAGTATGCTACCCTGATAGGACGGGTACTCAATGAATTGGAGCAGTCTCCGGAGATTCCTCGCACGTGGTTGGACGTAGGTTGCGATCACGGATTCTTCCTGGATGACGTGCGTCGTTACGGATTTTCGGTTGTTGGTGTCGAGCCTTCAACATCGGCGCGCGCCTACGCTCAGAGTATCGGCATTGCTGTGGAGGAGGGTGTGAGCGATGTCACAGGCAAGTACGCTGTGATCTCTCTGTGGCACGTGCTTGAGCACATCGATCAGCCACGACAGATGCTGCATCAGCTCTACGAACAGTGCGAGCCTGGTGGTGTTCTGTGCATCCGTGTTCCGGATGCCTCGAGTTTCTGGGCCCGTATGTTGCGAGATCGGTGGATCTGGTTTCAGGCTCGAAATCACGTTGTTCACTATTCGCCGCGCACGCTTCGAACGGTAGTAGAGGATGCAGGGTTTCAGGTAGCAGAACTCCGTGCTCAAAAGCCAAACACCTGGCTAACGAGACGTGCCTATCGATTGAGCTGGAAGGTATTCTCACACACGCACGGACGTGCACGTCCGTCGCTTCGGGATCGAGTTGCCCGCTGGTATCAGGATGTGACGGGCTGTGAGCTGTTTGTTGTTGCACGTAAACCTCAAAACCAACGATGATGATGACCTTGATTGTTCCGCTTCTGTTTCTTCTGACGCTGCCACTGGGTGGAAATGGCGGCGAGTCGGGCTCTACGGAGTTGCGTCGCGCGGCAGATCTTGCTAGGCGTCACGGCGTCAGCGCAGAGTTTCTCAACCAGATGATCAGTGCGCCAGATGCGGGATTCATCGAGAAGGCGGTTCGCATCAATGTGACGAACTACGCCTTTACGCCGGACTACTCCGGTCATTACAACAGTGAGAGCGTTAGTAAGGTGCAGGCCTTTCTTCAAGAGCACGATTCACTCTTTACTGCCATCGAACGCAAGCGGATGGTTCCCAAGGAAGTGATTGCATCGATCCTGTGGATCGAATCGCGATGCGGCTCCATTACCGGAACCTATCACGTTCCCAGTGTATATCTCAGTCTGATCCTGGCGAACGACCCTGTGTACATCAAGGCCAGTATGGATCGAGTTGCCAGCAACAAGGATTTTGATCCATCGCAGCACGACTCACTCCGTGCCGTGATCGAAAAGCGTGCTGCGCGAAAGGCAGCATGGGCCATCAAGGAATTGAAGTCGCTCCAGACGATTCACGAGCGTGGGCTGATGAATGTATCGGAGCTGAAGGGTTCGTGGGCAGGTGCATTTGGCTTCCCACAGTTTATCCCATCGAGTTACACGGCATGGGCCGTGGATGGTGATGCCGACCGCACAATTGATTTGTACTCGCTGGTAGATGCAGGCCACTCCATTGCCAACTACCTCCGGAAAAACGGATGGACGGCGTCGCGCTCAAAGCAGCGCAAGGCCGTCCATCACTACAACAATTCCGACGCCTACGTCAATGCTGTGTTTACGCTGGCCGAGAAGGTGCGATCGTAACCGTCTCTGCCAACTGCTCTGCTTCGGCAATAAAGCTCTCGATCACTTTCAGGCCGGTGCTCCAGAAGGCTGGATCCTCGATGTTGATGCCAAAGGGCGCCAAGAGTTCAGCTGGCGTCTTTGAGCCCCCTGCCGACAGCATGTCCATGTACTTGTCCGGGAAGCTCACAGGATCCTGCTTGTAGATTTCATACAGGGCCAGAACCAAAAGTTCTCCAAAGGCGTAGGCGTACACATATCCCGGCACGTGCATGAAGTGGGAGATGTACGACCACCACACGCGGTAGCCTTCTTGAATGTTCACGGCATCACCGAACTGCGCCTTCTGGGTTTCCAGCCAGATCTCGTTGAGGCGATCAACGCTGAGTTCACCCTCCGTCCGGCGAGCATTGTGGATGGCGTCCTCAAAGCGGTTGAAGGCAATCTGCCGGAATACCGTTGAAAGCATATCATCGATCTTACCCATCAGCAGCGACAGGCGCTCTTCTGGATTCGATACGCGCTCCATCAGCTTGGTAAAGGTGAGGATCTCTCCGAACACGGAAGCCGTCTCGGCAACCGTGAGCGGGGTGTGCATCTCCAGTGGACCGTTCCGTCGGGAGAGATACTGGTGAACACCATGGCCTAGTTCGTGAGCCAGGGTCTGCACGTCACGGTTCGTACCGGTGTAGTTCAGGAAGATGTAGGGGTGGACGGATGGAACTGTACCAGCACTGTAGGCACCGCCATTCTTGCCCTTCATCACCGGAGCATGAATCCAGTTCTTGTCGAAGAACTGCTGCACAATGTTACCCGCTTCAGGATGGAACTCACGGTACGCGCTCAGCACCAGCTCACGCGCGTCGTCCCACGTCCAGAAGCTCTCCGTGGCTTCAACCGGCGCGTTACGGTCGTAGTCTTCAAACGTATCATAGCCAAGCACCCGCTGCTTCAACCGATAGAAACGGCGTACCAACTCATACTGGCTCACCACGCTGTCGATCAATGCCTGCACCGTTGCTTCCGAGGCTTCGTTGTCCAGGTTCCTCGTTTGGATCCACGAGGTGTGTCCGCGCAGAGAGTCGTTGGTTGAATGATCGGCCAACACCGTGTTGAAGACAAAGGCCGAGGTTCGCACACCGGCTTGCAGACCCACCGAGATTGCTTGAGAAGCTGCCTTGCGCACCTCACGATCGGTGCTCTGCATCTTCTTCATGATCTGTGGCTGGGTGAGGTCCTCTCCGTTCAGGTGAAAGACCTGAGAGCTAAGGTGTTCGTCGTAGAGCCGTACCCATGCCATGCGGGCGGTCAGGTTCTTCTGAGCCAGCACCTGTTCGACTTCCTCGGAGAGCTTGTACGGCTTCATCTGCACCACCGTTTGCAGCCAGTGTGCACGATCGGCCATGCCTGGCCACTGCATCAGCTCCTGCAGACGACCGTCGGTCAGGTCCATAATCTCCAGCGAGACAAACACCAACTGCTGCGACGCCTTTGCACCGGTTTCCCGCACGGTTTGCAGGTTCTTTCCGTAGTCGGCACGAACGGTGTCGGTGGACCACATAAGCTGTGTGTACGATCCCATGCGGTACAGCCGCTCGACGATACCTTCGTATTCGTTGAGCATGGCACGGAAGTCCTCGTTCGATACCGAGGCGATACGCCCCTTCCATCGATCACGAAACGCTGTACACGTGTCTACGATTGTTGTGAGATCGTGTTGAAATGCTGGCGAGTCCACGCCAGGATACAGATCGTCCAGATTCCAGAAGACTTGTTCGGCGCCGGTTGTTTTTGTTGCTGTCATTACTGTGCGGTATTGTGCGGTAATGGTTGTAAGGGGCTTATGGTACGATGCGATATATCATGCGGGGGAACGGAATCACTTCGCGAATGTGCTCAGCGCCGGTAATCCACTTCACGGTGCGCTCTACGCCCAAGCCAAAGCCGCTGTGGGGTACCGATCCAAACTTTCGTAGATCGAGGTACCACTGGAAGTCCTCCTGCGACAGTCCCTCGTGCAGAATGCGCTCCAGCAGAGCATCGTGGTCGTCCTCCCGTTGTGATCCGCCGATGATCTCGCCAGCCCCTTCCGGTGCGAGCATGTCCATAGCTAGAACCACCTGTGGATTTTCTGGGTCGCGCTTCATGTAGAAGGCCTTGACCTCGGTGGGGTAGCGATGAATGATACAGGGCTTGTCGAACTGCGTCATCAGCGCCTCTTCCTGGGGTGCGCCAAAGTCCTCTCCCCACGGGAAATCGATCTGAATCTCCGAGCCGTCGGGCTGCTTCTTGTTCAACTTCACGTTGTTGGCGTGCAGCCACTCCACTGCTTCCGTGTACGACATGCGATGGAACGGTCGCTTCACCTTTTCCAGTTTGCTGATGTCCCGCCCCAGGGTTTCGAGTTCTTTGCGACAGTGCTGTACACAGTACTGCACGATGTACTCCACGAAGTCCTCGGCCAGATCCATGTCGTCGTTCAGGTCGAAGTAGGCCATCTCTGGCTCTACCATCCAGAACTCCGTCAGGTGTCGGCGCGTCTTGGACTTCTCGGCACGGAAGGTTGGGCCAAACGTGTACACGCGTCCCAAGGCCATTGCCGACGCCTCGGCATAGAGCTGACCCGACTGCGTGAGATAGGCTTTGCCAAGGTCGAAGTACTCCGTCTCGAACAAGGTGGACGTGCCTTCGCAGGCGTTGGGCGTAAGGATGGGAGAGTCCATCAGCTTGAAGCCTCGTTCATCGAAGAAGTCCCGAATGGCTTTCACCACAGCTGCACGCACGCGCATAATGGCATGCTGCCGTGTGCTCCGCAGCCACAGGTGGCGGTGCTCCATCAGGAACTCTACACCATGCTCCTTGGGCGTGATGGGATACTCAGAGGCAAGTTGATACACCTTGATGTCCGTGACGTCAACCTCTACGCCTCCTGGTGCGCGCTCTTCGGCACGTACTGTTCCCGTAATCGCCAGCGACGATTCCTGTGAGAGCGATTTCGCATCGGTCGCAACGCGCTCGTCCACGTTCGGGGCAAACACCACGCACTGAACCATGCCGCTGCCATCACGCAGCTTGATGAAGGTGAGCTTACCCTTACCGGTCTTATCCTGAACCCAGCCATGCAGGGTAACTGCCTGGCCGATGTGCTGGTGGAGTTGTTCCACCGTCGTGTAGGAGAGGTATCGCGAAGCCATAGTGGCGTTCTCATCGATAAAGTGAATGCGAGGTCGATTACGTAGAGCGCAAAATTGCCGAATTTTGAGTCATGAGTAAGCCCACTGTGATCAAACGCGTCAATCAGTTTGTGCTCTTCGCCGCCTGGCCCGACGAGTTTGCCGGTCATATTCTGCTGAGCGACCTCCGTGATGCCTGCCCCTGTGCCCACTGCACGGGTGAAGAAATCATGGGCCAGAAGGTCTTCGTCGGCATGAAGACGCTGGCCCCCGGAATGAACGAGCTGCGCTCCCTGGTTCCGGTAGGCAACTATGCCATCCAGGCTACGTGGAACGACGGACACGACTCCGGCATCTACACATGGGAGATGCTGCGCAGCCTGTTCGAAGAGAAGCGTCTCAGCGACGCTACGCTGGACGAGATCCGCTCGCAGTTGGGGTGAACTCTTTGCCATCATCAAGTGTTAACCACGCCATGAACACAACCTCTACTTCCCGCATCATTCGTGCCCCTCGTGGAACAGAACTCTCCTGCAAGAATTGGCAGATTGAAGCTGCCTATCGGATGATTCAGAACAACCTGGATCCCGAGAACGCTGAGAAGCCGGATCAGTTGATCGTGTACGGTGGACTCGGCAAGGCTGCCCGCAATTGGGAAAGCCTAGACGCGATTCTGTCGTCGCTGCGATCCATGGAGCCCGATGAAACGCTATTGGTGCAGAGTGGAAAGCCCGTAGGTGTTGTGCGTACGCACCTAATGGCCCCTCGGGTGATCATTGCAAACTCCAACCTAGTTCCCAAGTGGGCCACGTGGGACGAGTTTCGTCGATTGGACGAGCTGGGTCTGATGATGTACGGCCAGATGACGGCCGGCTCGTGGATCTACATTGGCACGCAGGGCATCGTGCAGGGCACCTATGAAACCTTCCGGGAGTGTGCTCGCCAACACTTTGGCGGAACCCTGAACGGAAGGTTCCTCCTCACCGCCGGCCTCGGCGGCATGGGTGGCGCTCAGCCCCTTGCAGCCACCATTGCTGGAGCGGCAGCCCTGTGCATCGAGATCGACGAATCGCGCATCGATAAGCGTATCCATGATGGCTACCTCGACCGCAAGATCCACGACCTGGACGAGGCCCTGGCCGTCATTCAAGAATACGTAGAGCGGAAAGAGCCCATCTCCATCGGCTTGGTAGCAAACGCGGCGGAGATCCTGCCACAACTCATTGAACGCGGCATTACTCCGGATGTGGTTACCGACCAGACCTCGGCCCACGATCCGCTGAACGGCTACTATCCAGCAGGGTTATCGAAGGTAGAAGCTGATGCCTTGAGGTCCACGGATCCGGAGGACTACCTGCGTCGCTCCCATCACAGCATTGGAGAGCACGTCAAGGCCATGCTGGCCTTCCAGCAGAAGGGGGCCATCGTGTTCGACTACGGCAACAACATACGTGGTATTGCCCGCGATGAAGCCGGAGTGAGCAATGCCTTCGACTTCCCAGGCTTTGTACCGGCCTTTGTTCGCGAACTTTTCTGCGATGGTAAGGGGCCGTTCCGCTGGGTGGCGCTCTCTGGTGATCCCGAGGATATCCGCGTTACGGACGAAGCTCTCAAGGAACTCTTCCCGGACGACGACCATCTGCACATGTGGCTGGACGAAGCCGCCGCACACATTGGTTACCAGGGTCTACCAGCCCGCATCTGTTGGTTGGGCTACGGGGAGCGTGCCAAGGCTGGGAAACTTTTTAACGACCTTGTGCGTACTGGGAAGGTGTCGGCACCCATCGTGATCGGACGGGATCATCTGGATTGTGGCAGCGTTGCTTCGCCGCATCGTGAAACCGAATCGATGAAAGATGGTTCTGATGCTATAGCCGACTGGGTGTATCTGAATTTTGCGCTCAATGCCGTTGGCGGGGCCACATGGGTGTCGCTCCATCACGGAGGCGGTGTGGGTATGGGGCTGTCACTTCACGCCGGCATGGTTGTTGTTGCTGATGGTACCGACGACGCTGCAGAAAGATTGGCACGCGTCTTGACTTATGATCCGCTGATGGGTATTCTGCGTCACGCCGACGCTGGTTACGACCGAGCTATTCACAACACGAGGAAATTTGGCATAGAAATACCACTACCCTCTTTGTAACTGATTTCGCACAATCTTCGGACAGAATGGCATAACTGCTACGCCATAATGACAATCGAGACTGACGTTTCGGCTGTTACCATATCACACATTCGTAGCAGGAGGTGCCATGAGAGCACGAGATTTCCGTCGAAAGACGGGCATTGCGGCTGTACCGGGATTTGCAAACGGTCAGATTGTATCAACAACAGAAGGTGGTGATGCCATGGACCTCGCCCTGCAAATCGAAGAACTCTTCCGCAACGATCGGAAGAAGTACCTCGGCTTCATTCGGCAGCGTGTACGCAGCCAAGAAGAGGCGGAAGACATCCTTCAGGACGTGTTTACAAACGTCCTTGCCGCCTCGAAGGATTCTACAAAACCAATCGACAACCTGGCGTCGTGGGTGTTTACCTCCGTCCGCAACAGGATCATCGACAGCTATCGCAAGAAGAAAGCCAGTGCCTTTGCCGACATGGGCTCGCAAGAGCAACATGAGGATGGTATGGACTACGTAGAGCGCTTCCTAGGCGATCTGTCCTACAGTCCAGAGAGCGATCTGGTGCGCAAGACGATCTGGGAGACCGTTCTTGAAGGCCTCGAAGAGATCCCCGTTGAGCAAAAGTGGGTATTCGTGAAAAACGAGTTCGAGGGTGTGTCATTCCGTGAGATGTCGGAAGAAACCGGCATCAACATCAACACGCTGTTGGCACGGAAGCGCTACGCCGTCCTGTATCTGCGAAAGAAGCTGCAGGAACTCTACGACCACGTCAACGAGAATTAACCGCAAGAAGCACATTGTGTATTTTCAGCGCTGATACCAACCGTATCAGCGCTTTTTCTTTGGAGTACACATGAGCTTGATCAACGAATTCAAGACGTTTATCGACAAAGGCAACGTGATACAACTCGCTGTGGGCGTGGTCATGGGTGTGGCTTTTGGATCCATTACCAAGTCGCTGGTGGATGACATCCTGATGCCTCCCCTTGGCCTGGTGCTCGGTGGTGTGGATTTTTCGGATCTGGCCATGACGATCCGAGAGGCCAATGCCGATGGAACAGGCCTGGTGCAGGTTCGATGGGGCACCTTCGTGCAGACGGTGATCAACTTCCTGATCATCGCCTTTTCCCTCTTCGTGGTGGTGAAGGTCTACGATCGGTTGACAGTCAAGGCAGAGCGCTCGGAGTAGATCGTGTAGCGCTCGTGACTCCCTCGCACCAGCACGATCACACCGGCTGGCGCGCCCGGTGTAGCCGCAAACTCTAACGAGCTATGCAGCTCCATGGGATCGATGTCGATGCCACGCTTTTTGATCTCCGTCATCGAACCCCAGCCCAGTGTTCGGATGGCTCGCTGGATCCGCTTGCGATCGATGCCCGACTCCACGCTGTGAATCTTGAAGTGCTGGTACCACGGTGAGGGCCCGGGATCGGTTGGAAGCAGTCCGTAACCGATGCGTGCGTCGATCACCGATGCTGACAGCTTCAGGAAGAATTCTGATACCCATCCACTGGCCATCACCGCCGGATGCGGCTCAATGAGGTACATACCCGGTTCAGGGCGCATCTCTGGGGGCACCCGTTGGTCCCTTTCCAAGCTCATGTGGACGCCCACATCAACAAGCGTTACACCGCTCTGTCCACAGCCCCTCCATAAGAGGCGCTCACGGCACTCTCTGCTCCAACCAATGTACTCCTGATGGACATCATCGAGTAGGGGGCTCTCGGTACGGTCGGCAGGGCCGGTTTTGATCCCCAAGCGCTGCACATGCTCCGGTAGGTGCCAGAACTGCGATAGCGGCGGCTGATACTCCTGTGTAGAGCGATGTCGTGCCGAAGAACTCCTGCGAGACGGATCTGCCCACAGGCCATCGGCCGTGGCAAGAGCCTCCGTGTAGGCCTCGCAGGGCACAGCCTGGGATACCACGGTTACGTTTGCAACACCTGCTCGCTCGAGGTTACTCTCTGCAATGGCCGCCAGCACTGGGTCGGCTTCAAACGTTGTTACTCTACCAGCCACACGTGAGAGTGCCAGGGTATCGATTCCTGCACCTGTGCACACCTCCACCACGTGATGCACACCGCGAAAGGCCTCGGCATGGTAGGCCGCGATCTGAGGGAGCGTAGCCTGCTGGACCGATGTGGTGGTAAACAGCCAGCCCGGAATGTCCTTGCCGACAGCTGCGGCCCGCAGCGTACCCTGGGCTAGGTCGAGCAATAGAGGTATATGATCTCGCCAGATTTCCGGGGCTGATGCCCGGAGCCGAGCAGTGACGGCGGGCGTTACGCTGCCGACAGCCTTCAGCTGGTCCATCACCTCCTGGACGAAGTCGTAGCCCTGCCGAACACTGGAGCGAATCGCCGATATTTGTAGTTTCATAACACGTTACACCTGGCACTTCACACTTGCATACTGTAGGCACTACATGACACTAGATCCAGAAGCTGTCCGCACATCATTGGAATCCCGTGGACTTACAAACCTCGGTGATATCAACTACAACCTCACAACAGCTGAACTCTACGAGCACTCCCTGCTCTTCGACGAAGGCATTCTCACCGAGCACGGTGCCCTTTCGGTAAACTCCGTACCGTACACCGGACGCCGTGCCAACGACAAGTTCGTTGTAGAAGAGAACAGCAGCAAGGGTGATGTGTGGTGGGGAAAGGTCAACAAGGCGTTTTCGGAAGAAAAGTTCAACGCTCTGAAGAAGCGTGTCTTTGCCTACCTGCAAGGGCGAGATGTGTACGTGCAGGATCTGATTGCCGGATCTGATGAAAAGTACGCTCTACCGGTGCGGTTCATTCAGGAGTATGCCTACCATTCGCTGTTCGTGAAGAACATGTTCATCCAACCAACTGCTGATGAACTAGCGAACTTTGCTCCGGGCTTCACCGTGATTACCGTGCCCGACTTCAAAGCGATTCCGGAGGTAGATGGAACGCTATCGGAAGTGTTTATCATTCTCAGCTTCGAACAGAAGCTGGTACTGATCGGTGGGACGTCATATGCTGGTGAGAACAAGAAATCGATCTTCACCGTGCTGAACTACCTGATGCCCAAGCAGAATGTGATGAGTATGCACTGCTCGGCGAACATTGGCAAGGATGGTGATACAGCACTGTTCTTTGGTTTGTCCGGTACCGGCAAGACAACCTTGTCAACCGATCCAGAGCGTGCCCTGATTGGTGATGACGAACACGGCTGGAGCGACGACGGCGTGTTCAATTATGAAGGCGGTTGCTACGCCAAGGTGATCAACCTGAGTGCTGATGCCGAGCCCATCATCTACAGTCTTACGCAGACGTACGGTACCATTCTCGAGAACGTTGACATCGACGAAGACACGCGCGTGGTGAATCTCGACTCGCAGGTGTACACCGAGAACACGCGGGCCTCGTACGATCGTAGTGTGATTCCCAACATTGCTCCAGGAAACCGCGGTGGTCATCCCAAGAACATCGTGTTTCTCACTGCTGATGCTTTCGGCGTGATGCCACCTATTGCACGGCTCACACCGGAACAAGCCATGTTCCACTTCCTGAGCGGCTACACGGCAAAGGTGGCCGGCACGGAAGCTGGCGTCAAGGAGCCTTCGGCAACGTTCAGCACCTGCTTTGGAGCCCCCTTCATGGTGCATCATCCAGGCGTGTATGCCAACCTGTTGCGCGACAAGATCACGCAGCATGGCTCACATGTGTGGCTGGTGAACACGGGTTGGACGGGCGGACCGTACGGTGTGGGATCGCGCATGAGCATCAAGCATACGCGTGCGATGCTGCGGGCAGCCCTGAATGGTGAATTGGACAACGTGCAGTTTGTGAAGGATGCCTTCTTCAACCTGGACATTCCAACGTCGTGCCCTCATGTACCCGATGAGGTGCTGAATCCACGGAACACCTGGGCCGATAAGGAAGCCTACGACCGGCAGGCTACGCACCTCGTGGCGCTGTTCGAAGAGAACTTCAAACAGTTTGCCGATGGTGTTGATGCCTCCGTGCGAATGTAGACATTCGCTCCAGCAGCTAGAGTTCGTCGTCGTCTAAAGCGCCGAGGTCGTCAAGATCGTCGGCGCTTTCGCTTGCGCCGCCGTCGTAGAATTCGTCGTCGGCATAGGAAGCCGCCTCAAGCACCTCGACAGCTTCTTCGTAGTCGTCGTCGAAGACCATCACAGCGCACTCTTCGCTGCCTTCTTCCTGATGAATCTTGTAATCGATGCCGGCTGCATTGAGACGGGAGCCAAGGAGCTCCGCATCGATTTCACTGTTGTAGGTGGCAAGGTGTATCATGATCACTTCCCTACAGGTTGCGTTTTCTGGGCCATTTCCGAAACCAGAGCAAAGATCATCTCCTGATGCTTCTCCTTGACGCGTGACTTCGGATTCTTGAAACACCACACGATGACCGTGCGATCATTTACCAAAAACTGTTCCACCTTCTTGGAGGTGTTGGGATCCGGAGGCTGCGGTGATCCGAAGAACAGTTTCGATAGCTGTTCCTTGGCATCGGCTGGCAGATTCGACCCATACTCGAAGTAGAGAATGGCACCATCACCGTCCTTACCCTTGAAACTCTGTTGATGCTGCTTCACAGGTGAACCAAAGCTGGGAAGCGTCCCTTTAGGATCGTTGAACAGCTTCGTGGCCTTCGCAGACGGACAGGAAAATCCCGCCGACTGTGCATTGCCAACCGGTAACTGCCCTTCGGCCTGCGGCAAACGCTCCCACGGAAGCGGAATCGTGCGCGTCAGTCCGTAGAAGTTGAACGTCTGGTGAACGTCCTTCACCTTCGTGGTGTATCCCGGCGGAGCCTTGAATGCCGGCATCGTGTTCTGGGCATGGATCGTGCCAGCCATGACCATCATCGCTACGAAGAGGGTGATTCTCATACAGCCTAGTCCCGAGTAAGTTTCCGGTACGTGAGTCGATGCGGGCGGTCGGCATCGGTGCCCATACGACGATGACGATCCTCTTCGTATTGGGAGTAGTTGCCATCGAACCATACTACCGAGCTGTTGCCTTCGAATGCAAGAATATGCGTGGCGATACGGTCCAGGAACCAGCGGTCGTGACTGATCACCACGGCACAGCCACCAAAGGCCAGTAGGGCTTCCTCAAGGGCGCGCAGGGTGTTCACGTCAAGGTCGTTCGTTGGTTCGTCTAGGAGCAACAGGTTGCCGCCCTCCTTCAACATCTTTGCGAGGTGAACACGGTTCCGTTCCCCACCGGAGAGCGCCGTGACCTTCTTTTGCTGATCGGAACCACTGAAGTTGAACCGAGCAACGTAGGCTCGGGAATTCACTTCGCGGCTTCCGACCATCACGGTGTCGTTTCCATCCGAGATCTCCTCCCAGATCGTCTTATTGGGATCCAGCGGCCGGTTCTGGTCGATGTATCCGAGTTTGACGGTGTCCCCTACGGTAAACGTACCGGCATCTGGCTCCAGCTGGCCCGTCATCATCTTGAACAGTGTAGTCTTACCTGCGCCGTTGGGTCCGATGATACCGATGATACCGCCCGGTGGTAGTGAGAACGACAGATCCTCGTAGAGCAGCTTATCACCGAAGGCCTTCGTGATGCCATTGGCGTTGATCACCACGTCGCCCAGGCGAGGTCCCGGTGGAATGAAGATCTCCATCTCCTCATTCCGCTTGACGGTTTCCTCGTTGAGCAGTTTTTCGTAGGCGCTGATCCGTGCCTTGCTCTTCGCGTGGCGGCCCTTGGGATTCATGCGCACCCACTCCAACTCCTCCTTCAGCGCTTTCTGACGCTTGCTTTCCTGCTTCTCCTCCTGGGCCAGACGCTTCGACTTCTGATCTAGCCACGACGTGTAGTTACCCTCAAACGGAATACCGTGGCCGTTATCGAGTTCGAGAATCCAGCCAGCAACGTTGTCAAGGAAGTAGCGATCGTGGGTCACGGCGATCACGGTACCCTCGTAATCATGCAGGTGGCGCTCCAACCATGCTACGCTTTCGGCGTCGAGGTGGTTCGTAGGCTCGTCCAGGAGCAGCACGTCGGGCTTCTGCAGCAGCAGGCGCACAAGCGCAACCCTGCGCCGCTCACCACCGGAAATCACGCCAATCTTGGTATCACCAGGCGGACAGCGCAGTGCGTCCATGGCCATCTCCAGCTTGCTGTCGATGTCCCAGGCACCGGCGGCATCAATCCGCTCCTGCAGTTTTCCCTGCTTTTCCAGAAGAGCGTCGAAATCGGCATCGGGCTCGGCGAACTTCTCCGAGATAGCATTGTACTCCTTCACCAGGTTCACCAACTCGGCAGCCCCCTCCTCGACAATCTCTCGGACGGTTTTCTCGGGATCGAGTTCTGGCTCCTGGGGCAGGTAGCCGAAGGTGACATCCTTGTTCTTCGTGATCTCGCCGAGGTAATCCTCGTCGAGGCCGGCGATGATCTTGAGCAGTGTGGACTTACCGGCACCGTTCAAGCCCAGGACGCCAATCTTGGCTCCGTAGAAGAAACTCAGGTAGATGTCACGCAACACCTGGCGGTTTGGCTTGTACACTTTGCCAACACCAACCATGCTAAAAATGATTTTCTGTGGTTCGCTCACAGCCATGGATGTTCCTGTCGTTGTAGAGGTACAAAGATACTGAACTGGTGAGGGGCTGGTAAGGGGCTGGAATTGTGGCATATTCGCACATGAGCCGTTCGTCCGCACAGCCATCATGGCGTAGTCTTGCCGCAGATCGCCGGGAACTCGCCATGGCGATCATCACGGTGGTGATCCTCGTGGCAAGCATCCTGTCCTATGCGCAGTTTCTCACCGGCATTGAGCAGCGGCAGGGATTTACCTTCATCGATCCAGTACACCAATTGCTTGGCCCCATCGACTGTACGTGGCCGATCTTTCTTATGATCTACGGTGCGCTCATCGTTGCACTGGTGGTACTGGGTCAGCAGCCACGCATGCTGTTTCGTGCACTGCGCGCCTACACCATCCTGATTGCCTTACGGATGCTGGCCATGTGGATGATGCCTCTGGATCCACCAGCCACCATGATTGCCCTAACAGATCCTATCGTCGAGTTGGTGTCTACAGGCGGAGCATCGAAGCTCACCCGCGATCTGTTCTTTAGCGGACACACTGCTACGCTCGTCCTGATTGGTGCGATGGTTCCCAACAAGGTGTTTCGCCGCAGTTACTACGCAGTAGCTCTTGTGGTTGCTACCATGCTGATGGCACAGCACGTTCACTACACTGTGGATGTGATTGTAGCACCCATGGCCGCGTTCACGGCTGCCTATCTCGCTGGAGCATTTACGCCCCGCGGCTAGCCACACCTGCTATCACTTCCATGATCATCGCGGCGGCTAGCTTGGCTGTGCGGCCGTCGACGTCGAAGGCTGGATTCAGTTCCACCACATCAAACGCTGTGAATTGTGGCCTCGCTGCCATGCTTCGGAGTGCAGGGCCAATATCCCACGGTGCAAAGCCATCCGCCGAGGGTGCGCTTACGCCGGGTGCAAAGGCCGAGGCAAAGCCGTCCAAGTCGAGCGACACGTACCAGTGATCTGCTCGCTCTAGCTTGCTCACCACCGCACTCCAGCTTGAGGACAGACCCTCCTGACGAATGTCGTTGAGCATCATCACCGTGTGACCATGATCCCGCACGTACTGGACGTGTGCAGCTGCAACAGCGTGGTGCTGGAGTCCGAACTCCACAAATGCGCCGGATGCAAGATGGGTGATGTCCGTTTCGAGCATCTGACGAAATGGCGAACCGCTGTGGGCCAGCCCTCCGTCCTTCAACGGACGCACATCGGCATGGGCATCGATGTTCAGCACACCAAACGACGTGCTACAGGCATCCATGGCTCGGATGGTGGGCCACGCAATGTCGTGACCACCACCCAACACGATCGGTATCATACCGTGCTCAAGAATCTCCTGGACAGCATCATGTTGTTCGTCGTGAATCTGCTGAAGAGTTTTTCCCTCCGTCTGCAGGTCACCGGCATCGATCACGGTGAGATGTTGGGTACGCACTGCATCGATCATGGCCGACATTGCCATCTTCCGCAACCACTGGCGTATCGCTGCAGGGCCCTCTGCTGCTCCAGGGCGGCCGCCATTTCGCTCCACACCAACATGCTGAGGTACACCAAGAACAACACACGTTGCCCCGTGTGCTTCTTCCAGGTGATCCGCCGACCGCAGCAGATCACCTAAGCGGGGATCGTCCGGGTCGGCGGATACCGTAATCAATGGTTGGGGTGTCAGCAGACGACGCAATCGATTCCACGACATACAGCCCCTTACCGCGCAATCACAAATGGCTCTGAGAGCCGACCGGCTGAGCTGGTAAGCACAATCCGATAGCTGCCAGACGCTAATGCTGTTGGCACTGGAATCTGCAGATCACCAGACGGTAGAACACCAGAGTACACTGCAGCAACAACCGTACCGATGGCATCAACAACTTCCACCGTTACCAATTGACCTGCATAGCCTTGCAGCGGCGTGACAACGATCGTACCATCATGACTGCTCACAGGATTCGGAACAACTCCAACTTCTGCAAACATTCCTGACACGGATTGGTCGTTGTCCACATGTGTTGCTCCCGTGGTGCCGAGCAGGCGAATTGTTTTCGTACCGTTGCGCTCGTCGTTGTTGTACACGCGCAACGTACCTGACGAGGAACCTATCTCCGGGCGGTTATACTCCACCGTCACGTACAGCGTATCTCCCTGATTCAGCGTCGCTGGAAGGGTACGGCTGGTATTCGTCACTGCAAAGTGCCCGCGAATCGAGAAGGCATTCACGCTGTCGATCAGCAATGGAGCATCCGTTGCGGCGGTAATGGCAACGGTTCGCTCAACTGGCTTGATCTCGGCTGTTTCGAAATAGAGCGTATCTGCCGAGGATGCAATCGTTGGCTTAGGTGCCACGGTGAACTGAATCCAAGCACGGTTGCCGAAGTCCGGCTCGAACACCTTGATAGTGCCACCACCTGATTTGAAGATCAGGCTTCCCGTACCGAGTTGATCACGGATGTACCACAGGTCCAGTCCGTAGCCTTCCTTGTTGATCAACTCGTACTCGTAGCAACCATTATCCAGGTTGTAGTTCTTGGTGTACGTTGTGTTGTCCGCAAGGTTCTTTCCGGAGTCGATGATGCTGTCGGTGTCTACCTTGCGCAGCACCCACTCGTACTGTTGCGCGGCAAAGTTGTTCGTCTTCAACTGGATTTCCAGATCGCTATAGTAGACCGGTGGCATCACAGCTGTACGAATCTGCTTGTTGTTCTGGGCGTACTCATCCGTGCCACCGTTGGGCGCGTTGATCGATACGACGAACTCAAAGGCACCTTCCTCCGATGGCCAGGCAGGAATTGGTAAGGCAACGGTATCCTTCTGCAGAAAGTCCAGCTCGCCAGTCCACTCAAACGTCGACTCGTTCGCATCTCCAGCTGCATAGATGATGGTTGCGCGTGTCAGCCGCGTGGAGCCGGTGTTCTGGATCACGATAAGGGGCTCACCACAGATGGGATTCAAGCGCTGATAGTACTCCCAGGTATTGGGTCGGATGATGTCGACGACGGCTGCATCAAGCTGGAAGTTGGGATCACCATAGCCAATCAACTGACCGGTGACATCCCACACGCCCCAACTCTCGGGATCGGCTCCTTTATCCACGCCATAGTCGATCGCCACGGTTGTACCTGGAACAGCCAGTGAGGATGGCAGCTCGTGGTTGTACAGATCCACGGGAGCTCCTGGACACCATCCCGTGCGATCGATGTTCCATGTACCTCCCTGAGGGTAGACAGGATTGTCGCCGCACTCCGTCCAGAGCAGCCATTCATGTGTGCGCTCCTGGTTAACTCCGATCCAGTGAATGCGTTGACAGAACTCGGCACAGTTCGTGGGATTGTCGAAACGGTGGCCACTGGACCACGTCTTCACGCGGAACATGCTAGCTTCCTGACTCAACGTTACGTCCACAGGAGCCAGTGCCGTTCCAGACAGAACGTTGGTGAAGTCGGCATTGCGATCGCTCCAGAGCTGATCGATTTGCTTGACGTCGCGTGGCGGTGTGCCGGTAATGAACTTGAAGGTCAGGTCGATCAACTCCTGCTGATTACCCGCGCTAATGGTAACGTTGTTCCGCAGAATCGGTGCATAGTCCGTAACGTCGAACAGCCACTTGAAGCCCTGCGGTCCAAGGTCCAGACCAATGCCATAGGGCGTGATGTACCGGCCAATCTCATACACCACAATCGGATCAAACCACGGTTGTTGCTTGCGGTAGAGCACATTCTCTGGCGCTACCAGTACCGAGTCCTTTACCAGTCCAGCTTCATCGATCACATACTGCCAACCTGCTACCTGAACCGTGATGGTGTCGATCGCCAGGGTTGGATAGTCTGCATCCTCTGGTCGATGAATGCGTGGCTCAACATCGTTACGGAAGAGGATCACGCTCGAGCGGCGCGCTTCCTGATCCACAATGATGGTGCCGGGAGTGACCGAGGCAGGGAATGAACCTGCTTCAAAGGCAAGTACCGGTCGTGCCGTACTGGCAGCCGTGAGGTATCCGAGGTAGGTATCCATCAGTTGGATGCGCGTTGGCAAGCCAAATAATTCAGCGTGCGCTCCGATGCTAGATGCGTCGCGGGCCATCGTTGGGTCGGTGTCCGTTTCGGCATTGTAGTAGGCTACCAGATTCTCGGCCTTGGGGTGCAGATCGGTGATGCCACGGTGCATCCACGCACGGATGTCATCGGCCGACAACGCGGTGTTCCATACCTGCATTTCATCGAGGATGCCCGGGTAGGAGCCAGCAGCACCAGCTCCAAACATGAACTTCGTGATGCCGGTCATCGGAAGTGTTTTTCCCGTTCCGGACAGCACCGACTGACCATTGCGGTACACCACCATTTCGCCCGTTGAGGCATTCTTGACAAAGGCCCAGTGATTCCATGCACCTCCCGTAGCTCCGGCGGGCATCGGCCCTTCAATACGATCCATCGATCCACCGGTTCGTCCGGCATCCCAGTACAGGTTGCCATTCGACCATGGCAGATGGGCATTCAGTACACGCCGACCCTGGGCATCGAAGGCCTCAAACACGTTGTTGTTTACCGGGAAGGCGCGTTCATTTCCGTAGGCCCAGAAGGCAATGGTGATCTGATTCGTCAGCGTGGCGGCAACGCTAGCTGGCAGGGTCATCTGATCACCGGCCTGAAAGGCATAGGCACGACGCGATCCGTCATCAACAATACCATTGGAACCGGAGGGGGCTGCCCCAGCTTCGAGACGAATCACGGATGGAGCGTTCAGGCACGACATCTCCACAACAAGATTCGATGTTCCGTCCCAGATGAACGGTGCTTCAAAGGCCAGGTCGTTCGGGCCGTCGTCGATGTTCACCGTGCGACGGATACACCGCTGATACTGAAGATTCGAGAGAATCGAGGGTACGACGTTCTCCGTTGTTTGAGCAATGCGAACGGTGAACAGCTGAACGTTGTCGACACTATCGAGAGAGGTCAGGCGAAGTCCGCTGATCGGTCCGGCTGAGAGTCCGGCTGCCGTCAGCTCCGAGGCTCTCCAGAGGTATCGCACACGGCTACCGCCAGGAATCAGGATGCCGTTGTTGACAAAACCTGACGTTCCCACCTGCGACCAGTCACCGGATCCAGAGCTTCGACTGACGCTCCGGTTGACGAACAACCTGCGCTGCGGGACAAAGCTGGACGTGTAGGCAAGACTATCCGGTGTTGAGCCCCCTACACGATAGTTCACTTGCACTCGACGCGTCGAGTCGAACTCGCCCGTTGAGTCTGTCACCATCGTGTAGGTGAGGTAATCCCACTCACCGCAAGGGAAGCGGTCCTGCGTGGTACGAGCATCGCACTTCAGCGTATACTCCATCAGGACCTTCTCGTACGATCCAGGCGGTGGAAACTGCCACGTTCCCGACCGTTTCGTGATATCGTCGAAGGTGAGTGTCCGTACCGTAATGGTGTCCTGCGCATGCAGACAGGAGACACTGACGACAAGTTGGAGCAGAAGAACGGACAGAACACGATGTACCAAGCGCATAGTCACACAGCGATGGTGAAGAAAAGCACTGTTATGAATCCGAAAAGTACGGAATCAGTGCTTGATCAGTGCTTGGCTACGCCGCCATCGACGTTGATTGTCTGACCCGTAATGATCCCGGAAGCCGGCAAGGCAAGGAAGGCAACCACGTTGGCAATATCCTCGGGCTCATCGGCCCTGTGAACCGCTTGGGTAGGCAGGATGTGTTCCAGCATCGTGGAGCTGACACCACCATCGCGGGCACTCTGCGTGGCGGTCAAGCCCACGCTGATGGAATTGACGGTAATCCCGTACTTGCCTACCTCCGACGCAAGAGATCGCGTGAGTCCGATCACACCCATCTTCGCCGTAACGTAGTGGGTGAGGTAGGGCGAACCAAGCCAGACAGTGTCGCTGCTGAAGGAGATGATCCGACCGAACCCTGCTGCCTTCATATGCGGAAGAACCACCTTGATGGTATGGAACAGCGTATGAAGGGTGAGGTTGATCGTTTGCTCCCATTCGTCGAAGTTCAGCAGATCAAACGGCTCCTCGTGGTAGTAGCCTACGTTGTGCACCAGAATGTCAATCCTACCGAAGGCCTCCATTGCCACATCAGCAACCCGTTGGGCATCTGCAGGCTTCAGGAGATCGGCCTGCACACTTACCACCGTCCCGCCTTGGGCCCGAAGGGCCTCGGCAAGGTCGGTGGCATCAATCACGTCGGCAATCACCAGACGCGCGCCCTCTTGCACCAGACGTTCGCAGAAGGCACGGCCATTACCAACGGCAGCGCCGGTCACAATCGCTACCCGATCGTGTAATCCTCGTTCAAACGCTGTGATCTGCATGGTGAGGCGTTGTTAGGAAATCAGCCCAAGCTCCCGACCCACCTCCTGGAACACGTTCAAGATGGCATCGAGATGCTCATCCTCATGCGTAGCCATGTAGCTGGTGCGCAGCATCGACAGATTAGGTGGGACTCCCGGCGGAATGAAGGCATTCACGAACACTCCCTTGTCGTAGAGCTTTCTCCACATGAGCATCGTACGCTCTACATCACCGAGTACTACCGGTACGATACCGGTGCGACTATCCATAACGGTAAAGCCCATGGCCTTGAAGCCATCGCGCATTTTGTCGGCATTGTGGAGCAGCTTTTCGATGCGCCACGGCTCCGTCTCGAGAATCTCGAGCGCTGCCAAGGCTGCGGCTACCGAAGCTGGTGTAGGCGATGCACTGAAAATCAACGCCGGCGAGTGGTGCTTCAGGTAGTTAATCACGCGCTCTGGGCCACCAACGAATCCACCGAGCGAGGCAAACGTCTTGGAGAACGTGCCCATGGTAAGGTCGGCCTTGTCGATCAGGCCATAGTGCGCAGCCGTGCCACGGCCGCCTGGCCCAACAACGCCCGTAGCATGGGCGTCATCCACCAGAATCCTAGCCCCATACTTCTCGGCGACGGCAACCATGTCTGGCAGATTCACCAGCTCTCCCGATACGGAGAACACCCCGTCGGTTACAATCAGCTTACCAGCAGAATCCGGCACACGCTGGAGAACGCGCTCTAGGTCGTCCATGTCGTTGTGCTTGTAGCGCAGGAACTCAGCAAAGCCGCCTTTGGCCAACATGCAGGCATTGATAATGCAGGCATGGTTCTCCTTGTCGGAGATGACGTACTCGCCTTTTGAGACCAAGGCCGACACCGTGCCGAGGGCTGTTTGATACCCAGTGGAGAACAGCAGCACGCTCTCGTAGCCCAGAAATGCAGCGAGTTTCTCCTCCAGTTCATTGTGCAGGTTAATCGTGCCTGTGAGGTAGCGCGATCCTGAGCAACCGGTGCCGTAGCGCTCGATGGCATCAATAGCTGCCTTCTTCACGCGCGGGTCGGAAGTCAATCCCAGGTAGTTGTTCGAGCCCGCCATGATCACCGGCCTACCCTCGAGGGTTACGACAGGTCCCTCGTTTTCTTCGACGGCTCTGAAGTAGGGATACAAGCCGGCGGCTTTCACTTCATCGGCACGCGTGAAGTCGCGACATTTTTGAAACAGATCCACGGGAGTCTCCGCTGTACGGTGTGATCGTAATGTAACGTAGCTGCAAAGTTAGTTCGCGAACATGGTAGTTTTGCAGCCATGCTCCTTCGCCAACTCCTGCCGTCGTTTCGGTATGCCACCAGTGACATCCTGGCAGGAATCGTTGTATTTCTAGTTGCGTTGCCGCTGTGTCTGGGAATTGCACTCGCCTCGGGAGCGCCACTCATGAGCGGGCTGATTGCCGGCATCATTGGTGGTACGATCCTTGCGCTCTTCTCTGACTCGGAATTGAGTGTGAGCGGCCCAGCTGCAGGCCTAGCAGTTGTCGTACTAGGGGCTATCAACACGTTGGGCGGTTTTCAGACCTTCCTGGCTGCTGTGGTAGTAGCTGGTGTGATCCAGATCATCCTAGGTTGGGTGAAGGCGGGCGTCCTTGCAGAGTACGTCCCCAATAGTGTCATTCGCGGGATGCTGGCCGGCATCGGTGTGGTCATCATCCTGAAGCAGGTCCGGCATCTCATTGGCTGGAGCAACGATATCATCGACCCGGGATCAGCAATCGTGGGCGGTACCTGCCTCACAGTGTTGTTGGTGTGGGACCTGCCGATTGGACCAATGCGAAGTTTGTCCAAGAAGATTCCCGGCCCTCTGGTAGCTGTGGTCCTAGGTACCCTCCTCAGCCAGGCACTTCATTTGGTCGCTCCTGCGTGGGCGATTTCCGATACTGCAGCGTTCGTTCAGATTCCAACAGACGTGACGCTGTTCAGCATGGTGACGCTGCCGTCAATGGCGGCCTTTGCGATCCCACAGGTATGGCTGTCGGGTGCAGCCATTGCTCTGATTGCCAGCATCGAAACACTCATGTCCATCGAGGCAACCGACAAGCTCGATCCCTTGAAGCGTATCTCTGACTCCAACCAAGAGCTTCGGGCTCAGGGCATTGGTAACGTGGTGTCGGGTTTGGTAGGGGGCTTACCACTCACTGCCGTCATTATTCGATCATCGACGAACGTCTATGCTGGTGGCATGACCCGACTGTCGGCCATGATACAGGGCTTGCTGATTCTCATTAGTATCCTTCTCGTCCCAGAGATCTTGAACCTGATACCGCTGGCGGCTCTCGCTGCCGTACTTGTGTCAGTTGGATACAAGCTGACCTCGCTTACGGTGCTCCGCAACGCGATGAGGCATGGGCTTGATCAGTCCCTGCCCTTCATCGCCACGATCATTGCCGTGGTGCTCACCGACCTGCTGACGGGTATTGGTATCGGTCTGCTGGTTAGCATGTTTTGGGTGATTCGTAACAACCTACACTCCGCCGTGAGCCTCGAAGAGAACAACGGACGATGGATTGTGCGCCTGAACAAAGACGCGTTGTTTGTGAACAAGTCGGAGCTGAAGCGTGCGTTACGCTCTATTCCCAGCGACGCCCAGGTAACTATTGACGGGACGTTGGCCAGGATGATCGATCGCGATATCTACGAGACGATCCAGGAGTTTGCCGAAGGAGCGGAGTACCGTAGCATCACGGTGGACTACGTCAACGTGTTCGGTAAACGCACGAAGTAAGCGCACACTATGTAAGAGTATCACCGAGGACTGTATGGGGCTTCCCAGCGGCTACTTTCGATTCTTCACCCAGCTTGCCAAGAACAATCACAAGGCGTGGTTCGACGAGCATCGCTCGGAGTACGAGCACGATGTGCGGGCCCCCTTCATCTCGCTGGTGGGCGACCTGATTAGCGAAATCCATCGTGTCGATCCGGCCATTGCCATGCAGCCCAAGGACACGATGTACCGCATCAACCGCGACGTCCGCTTCAGCAAGGATAAAGCCCCCTACAAACTGCAGATGGGAGCTAACATCTCACGCCATGGTAAGAAGGCGATGGGTAAACCAGGGTTGTACTTCGAAGTGAATGCCAAGGGCGGATTGATTGCCGTAGGCTGTTACATGCCGAACAAGGAAGAGCTCACGATGTACCGCGATCTAATCATGCACGAAGCCGCCGACCTTCACAGTGCACTTCAGCATAAGCAGTTCACGCAGCTGTTTGGAGAGCTCCAAGGCGAACGCAACAAGGTGTTACCTGAAGAGTTCCGTGCAGCAGCTGCCCAAGAGCCTCTTCTCTTCAACAAGCAGTTCTTCGCTTGGACACAGGTGCCCAAAAGCGTGTTTACTGGTGCCGATGCAGCACAACAAATGCTGGCCTATTGGAACGCTGCAAAGCCTCTCAACGACTTCTTCGACCGCGTGTGGGAGTAGGTGCCTAGGGCGCTTACCAACACATCACGGTAGCACGGTATGTTGAACCGTCAGGACTGCTAACGGTAAGACCATACACCCCAGCAGCAAGGTGCGATGTGTTGATCACCTGCTCGCCATTAATCGACCGCTGGAGGACCACGCGTCCAGCGGCGTCTACCATGGTCAGCTGAGCCTGTGTGGCACGAATCCAGAGATTGGTTCCGTCCATTCGATGCTCGATAGCTTCACTGCGGTCTTCCTGAACACTCACCACCCTGCGTTCAGCTTGTAACAGGATTGGCTCACCCAGCCAACCGCAGGAATCCACGGCAATGCGCAGCTCACCGCTTGCCGAACCGTCGGCCTGCATCTGTGATGGGCGGAACCAGACCGTGAACGGTGCATCCGTGTTGGTTGGCAGTGTGGCGCCAACGCTCAGATCCGTGCGGAACGGTCCCGTGATCTGCACATTCGAGATCCGCGCGGGCCAAGCCTTGTTGGTGATGATGCGAAGACTTGTATCGATACGTACATCCTCAAGGGCTGGCGAGATTGGATCGTCGAATACCAGTTCCTGCGGTGCCGTCAGTTCGGCTCGTACCCACGGGACGTCCACGGTTTGCTCGATGGTACCCTCGCACGTTGGCGTCTGGTAGCTCACTAGCAGAACATCGGCTTCGTTCTGGTCGGTGACGGTGCCACGGTATCGCAGACGCACAACGGTAGAGTTGTTAGCGGGAATGGATGCACCCGACAGTACCTGTAGCGAAACATTACGCGTCTGCAGTCGTGCAGACTGAACGGTGGCACTGGAAGATGTTGTGTTACGGACCACAACTTCTAGGATGCGCTCTACGGGTTCATCACACAGCGTTCGTGTTGGAAACGCTGGCCTACCATCGGAGATGTCTACGCCGATGGTCGAGCGCTCACCCGCGATCGGAATGCGAATGTCGCTGCCACATAGTTCTGCTACAATGATGGTATCAGCTACGGTGGTCGTACCTGTTAGCGTGACCACCACCGGAAGCGTGTATTGCGCTCCGGGAGCTAGGCGACGCGGCAGTGCGGTGGACTGGGCGGCCCCCTGCGCCGCCGTCACACCCGTGAGTGTGGCCGTATCAGCTCCGCGATTGATGACAGTAACCGTGGTTTCGAAAATGTTCTCACATGGATCCAGATCTGGTACGGCAATGGAAGCCGTGATGGACTGGACGTTGACCATACGAACCGGTACGAACACTGCTGCGGTGTCTGCGCACAGAGATGGCGTAACAGCGATCGCCGTATACGTAACAGCAAACGGTGTGGATGTTGTGATGGTTCTGCCAGTGCCAATCGATTGATTGTTTGCGTACCACGTCACGGTCACAGGGTCCTGCGATGCAATACGCGCTTCTAACTCAAACGTCTGATTCGGGCACGGTTTTGTAGGCGGCGTACCAACAGTAACCGTTGGCGAGGGAAGAACAACCACATTCGTGGACAACGCTCGTGTACAGGCGTTGGCGTCGGTGACTACTAGCGCGACCGTCTGATTGCGTTGCGGAACAAACGTGAGTGTGGAATCGGGACGTGTGACATTCACATCACTGCCCGACCATGCAAACGTGTACGGTGGCGTGCCCCCTACCTGAGCCACATTGATCGTAAGTGGTTGGCCGGCACACACCTCATACGTGTTCTCTACCGATGGTGTGAGTTCTGGCAACACGATGAGTTGCGTTGTAACTGCACGCTCGCATCCGTTGGCATCTGTAATGGTTGCCGTCAACAGCTGATCATCAACAGGAACAAAGCTGAAGCTCGTACCCGTCACGGTGGTATCGACCTGTGCAGACTTCCAGTTCACGGAGTAGGGGGCTGTCCCACCGGGAGTCACGATTTGAAGAATCGCGGCTTCGCCGCCGCACACGTCCATGGTAGACTCCATGGTGGCGGTAAGCGCAGGGTGAACCGTCAAGGAAGCTGTGAGCGTCTTGGTGCAGTTCTTTGCATCGGTGATGACAGCGGTTAGCGTTCCCGATGTTGCGAATGTTCGGGTAAGTGCACCCGTGGCTGTGGTAGTGTCCACGTTCGGTGCCGTCCAGCGTACGGTGTAGGGTGCGGTTCCACCCATCGTGCCAAGCGAAAGGGCGAGCGCCTCACCGCCACATACTTCGAAACTCGAACTCATCGTTGCCGTGATCTGAGGATGAACCGTCACTACCACGGTATCACGTCGCACCACTCCCAGATCATCCGTCACTGTGAGAACATAGGACGTTGTTGTGGTTGGAGTTGCCACGGGGGTAAGTGTCGTAGCTCCCGTAAGTCCCGTAGTGGGGAGCCATGAGTAGGCATACGGTGTTGTACCTCCGCTTACCGTTCCCGACAACGTGGTGGAGTTTCCGAAGCAAACACTCACATCGGATCCAGCAGCTACGGTCATGTCGCTGATCATCGTCAAGCAGGTTGCATCTTCCAACTTGCCTTCCAGCAGGATCTGCACCGTAGGATGAAACTGCAGCGAAATCCCACCAGTCGTGAGGTGACAGTAGCTCATGATCGTGCCCGTCTTGGGTACTGTCTGTGTGAAACAGTTACCATCTTCGGCGGCGTAACAACTGTCTAGAGCCGGATTCCATGTGCACGAATGCGTGTGGCGCGAACCTACGTTGTGACCCAGCTCGTGTGCCGTCACCTCGGTATCCCAGGCATAGGTTGTGCGCGGATACGTGTACACGTTATCCAAGCCACTCACGCCAAAGCCGAAGTTGTTGCACAGGCCATTCAAGTAGGCGATACCCCCGATGTTGTTGATGCCGCTGAACAGATGCACTACACTGCGTTCCACGTTGGTGTGGTTATTGAGCCAGTACGTTCGCAGCTGCGTGAGCAGTGTGGCCGTAGTGGTGCCGGGGTAGGGGTCGGTGGTCGTGAAAATCGTCAGGTCGCTGATGTTCAGCACGGCATCGACGTCGCGATCATACAACGCGCTCACGGCAGCAATCACTGCTTCGGCGTAGTCGGTGGCATTTGCGAGGTTGCTGCCATGGTCGAGGTAGTAGTTGTAGTCGCATTCCAGGGCAATGTCGATACGGTACTTCGACCCAGCCTGTGTAGACTCCCCACGTTTCCGTACTGGGCGATCCGGCAGTTCGGGTAGGTCGTCCGTGCTGCACCACCACGGTTCAGGTTTCTGCAGGTCGCTGTTCAGCACAACGGCAATGGGCGCTGGTCGGGCAGTATTGAGAGGACTCAAGTGATACGTTGGTTCAGCCCCCTTCACCATCGAGATGGTTCCGACAGCATACCCTGCGTACACGGACATCATGACATACGACTCGGGGTGGCCTTCAACGATTCCTGCCAAATGAACACTCTGAGGTGGAGCTACGGTAACCACACCTTGATCCGTTACAGCACGAATCTTCGTGGTTTCACTGATCACCCGATGGCGACGCAGATTCAGGGTAAGGGGCTGCCCATCAGGTACGGGCAGCTGGATGCGCACCTCGGCGTCGTCAGGTAGCGCCCGCACCTCCGAGAACACGGCACCATTCACCTGCACAATCGGTCGTGAAGCAGGCAACGTAGCAGGCCGCTCCGAACTCGGCAGTTGATGGATCGTGAACAGCGATTGTTGAGCGGCAACGCAATCGTGCACCGTTGCCATCAGCACACATGCAAGGGCGAGAACAGGTAGCAGCTTCATACGGTCACCTCCAAAGGATACCGGAAGTTACCGAATGATCTCGCGTTATCGCGATGCTACGCTGGTCCCGCCTACGGCGTAAACGTCACGTGCCACACGCCTCGGAGATCACCCTCGGCGTATCCAGTTGCACGGTCGTCGGGGTAGGCAGCTGTAATCACTTCGGCTGTTTCCGGAGCGATGTGTTCACCAAGAGTACCATGGCAGGCCAAACACGGCTTGCTTAGAATGATCGGGCGATAGTAGTGGACAACGCCATTGTCGACGTCAACGGTTGGACGTAGGGAGTCGGAGGCGAGCTGACGCTGAGTGTAGAACTCGAGCGCAAGTTCCTCAAGCGCCGTGGCTCTGTCAACGGTGTTTCGAGGGCGCATCGTTGCGCGGCGGATCTGTGTACCTGATGCCCGAGATAGTGAGTCCATGAGCACCTGTGCTCTGCTGGCGCAAAAGGCCACAGCATTGGCAGGGCCCCCTGCCTTCAGGGCTGCCTGAAGTTCTCCCTGGAGTTTCTGCTGCGTGAGATCCGTCAGCGCGGTACCACGGCGCTCGAACTCCGTAGTGTCAGGCCCACAACTAACAGCCCAACAGCTGATCATCAGAACCATTGTTATTCGCGACATCATGTGACGTTCACCACACTAGATTGGGACTTCAGTAGTTTTCGAGCTCACATCGGAGTGTCGTATGTCCTTACCCATAGCTGTTGCCTTCATCTTAGGATTCGTGATCGGTGCTGGAACCCTTTGGGTTCTTGTAGCCAAGCGATTGCGCACACCTGCCAGCATCTCCGACACGCTCGTAGCCGATCTGCGCCATATGGAGGATACCATCAACCATCTGCGCACGGAAGTGGAACGTGAGCGTCACGAAGGTAAGACCCTGTTCGGACAACTTGAAGCGCGGAAGCAGGAAATAGCTTCGTTGCGAGAGCAGCTTGAACAGCAGCGTAACGTTGAGGATGTGATGCAGCGGGCCTTCCGCGACATTGCCAACGAGGGATTGCTCCAGCAGGGCCAACGCTTGAGCGAGCAGCAGCAGCGCGCACTTGGAGAGGTACTGGAACCTTTTCGAGTACGCCTGAAAGAGTTTCAGGAGCGCGTAGATGCCAACCAGCAGGTGGCTGTTCAAACGAATGCCGAATTGATGGAGCGCATTCGTACGCTCACGGACTTGAACCAGGCGGTGTCGGCCGAAGCGCAGAATCTTACGCGCGCACTTAAAGGCGACAACAAAGCCGCGGGAACATGGGGCGAGGTAGTATTGGACCGTATTCTCGAGGCAAGCGGGCTAACGAAGGAGCTGAACTATCGCACTCAGCACACCACCACAAACGTGGATGGCGTTACGATCAAGCCAGATGTGATTGTTGATCTTCCCGATCACAAACACATCATCATCGACTCGAAACTCTCGCTCCAGGCCTACGATCGGTATAGTAGTCTGGACGATGGTGCACCGGGCAAGGAGGATGCCCTCAGAGCCCATGTGAACTCGATCAAGCAACACATTGCCGGACTCTCGGAGAAGCACTACCACACCGGAGCTGGCCTGAACAGCCCGGAGTTCGTGCTCATGTTCTTCCCGGTGGAGCCCACGTTCTCGGCAACAATCGGTAACACGGACCTGTACGAGTATGCGTGGGAGCGGCACATCGTGATGGTAAGTCCCAGCACTCTCCTTGCCACGCTCAGAACAATTGCATCGATGTGGCGCATCGAGCATCAGAATCAGAATGCGCTGGACATCGCTGCACGCGCCGGGAAACTGTACGACAAGTTTGTGAACTTCGTTGCGGATCTGGAGGCGATCCGCGCAGGCGTTCAGAAAACGGAGAAGAGCGTGGACGACGCCTTCAACAAGCTGATTTCTGGAAGCGGAAACCTGATCGGTCAGGTGGAAAAGCTCAAGAGCTTGGGGGCAAAAGCACAGAAGCAGTTGCCGCGGCAACTGCTTCTTGAAGGTGACGGTCTTGAGGAAGAAAACCCTACAGAGCCTATGATGTAGCCACAGAGGTTCCCTCTTGATGCATCTGCTTTATCCGCTCCAATCGCATCGACTTCGTCCGAAACTTCGGCACGAAGGGGGCTAGGAAGTACACACGGATAATGTACCACCAGAAACTCCGCTCGATCAGAGCTGGGTCGATCTTGTCGGCTACTTCGGCATGCAGCTCTGGAGCCTTGCTCCAGTGCGAGCCGGCTTTGTCGTGGTGGACGGTATGGAATCCGTTGTTGAAGAGCATTTTGTTCAGGAAGCCGGTGAAGTTCCGTGAGTGGTTGTACACGGACTCTTCGTCGGCATGGACGTGCTGGACGTAGTTGAAGACGAGAACGCTAAACAAACCCACCTGCTGTGGAATGATCACGTACAGAAGAGCCTTCTGCCAGTCCAGGATCAGAAAGGTGATGATCCACACCGCCAACGCAACGTACTGACCGAAGGCCAACCAGAACTTGCGGCGATCACCTCTCCAGAGGTTACGGAGATAGTCGCGGATGGGCTTCTGTTGGTAGTACGAGCTCATCGTTGGGTACAGCAACAGCATCAGCAGTGTGTTATTCTCCGTGAGGCGATACGTAATGGTGTAGTCGCCCTCGCGATTGTTCATGCGATGGTGGTTCATGTTGTGCGTAGGGATCCACGCAAAGGCTGGGAAGCCATAGAACACCGTTAACCAGTAATCGGTCAGGTGGTTCAGGAATGGCTTCTTCCAGATGGGTAGGTGGTTGTGGTTATGCGCAATCACCGTGACGGCAATCGACAGAAAGAGATACAGAACGTAGAGCACGGGATGAAATCCCACCACGGTCCACTGAAGCGCAAACACTGCGGTAGTCACGAGCATGTAGGCCACTGTTCGCAGATCGGCCTGATATCGAAGCATACGCCAGAACTCCCCTCATCGATGTGTAAATTGGCACTTCACAAGTTGGCGTGCAGAGTCCAATCTATCAAAAACCCACGCATCATCTTATTACTCTACAGTTACCCTGCCATGAAGAAGCATCCACTGTTCGCTTTTTGTACCGTACTCTTTGTCGGCGCGATTCTCCTGACGTCGTGCAAGGAAGACTCTCAGCCCGTCGACCCAACACCAAGTCAGATCGACTCGATCTCCTACGTTAGCACCAACGACACCATTGCTGTTCGTGTCTGGATGCAGACCTACACGGGATCGACTATCCAGCCGGCAATGTTCTTCCTTGGACCCTACACGAATCACTCGATCGAACTGGAAGTAGACTCGATGGTAGCTGGTACGGTTACCGTGGCCTACCTGAACGGAACAACCGTCGTATGGCAGCATACCATCACGACGGCTGAATCCAGTTGGAGAGCTGAAGGTGAGACTGGCAGTGCCTTTGATGCCATCAGGTTTCAGGCTACCGATGCTACCGGCGTTGTCCGTTTACGGACGGAGCCCCGCTAGTACTGGCCAGAGCAAGACTCGCACTGCGGGACAGCGCCCACGCTCGTCCCTGTTCAGACCATATCGCAACGGCAACGTACATCGGATCAACACCTCGTACAGATGCGGGCAGCTTCTGCTGAATCTTTTGTACCGTGGTGGTAGACACCGAGTCGTACGTAGCACGAAGTGTTTTCAGGTTGGGCAGCGCCACACTCACCATCCGGAGTGTGTCCAGACTAATGTCATGTTCGGTTGCCAGCACCTGCGATACAACATGTGGAACCACACCGTGGTAGCCCATGTTGCGCTCGATACTCCGCCCTTTGGGGCTGTACAGGTGCTGGTATGAAACGGCAATGGACTTCCCAGATGGCAGATCATACACAACCAGACTGGTTCCCTTGCCATACGTGGTGTCGCCCACAACCGTAGCGTAGCCAAGATCCTTCAGCCCCGAGGCGATCATCTCGGCTGCGGAGGCTGTGTTACCATTCACCACCACCACGACGTCGAAGCCATGGCAGTAACCCTGCGATGAGGCACGGACGTACTCGTACGTACCAGACCGATCCTGAGTCATGTACAGCAGATCCTGTTCTTTGGCGAACAGCTTGAGGGTTTCCTCTGCACCATGCACACTTCCACCACCACAGTTACGCAGGTCCAGCACAACTCGTGAGATACCTTTGCGCTTCCACAGTGCAGCAGAGAATGCCAGACTAAAACCTGTGTTGGAGGTAATCGTGGTCACCTGGACATAGGCGGTAGGGGGCTCGAGGTAGATGGTCAGGCCATCGGGATACGTAGCCTTTACTGGAATCTTGATCTTGATGGTCGCGCCTCCGCGTTCAACCGCGAGCATGATTCCGGCTCGCTCGGCAGCAACGACGGCTCGCATCGCTTCGGTCCACGTCATGCCTGTCGTTGAGGTTCCATCAATCGAAAGAACCCGGTCGCCAAGGCAGACGCCAGCATCGTAGGAGGGAGAGCCGTAGTCCACACGATCAACGAAGATGCCCTGACGATCTCGGCCAAACTCCATTCCGAGATCGTAGCTCTTCTCGTCAAAGAGCGAGCGGTAGTCGTTGTCCTTACTCTCGAAGACGTGCGTGTATGGATCCGTGCCCATTAGGATACTGTCCACGGTAGATCTCTGCAGTACCGTCAGCGGTACATCGTACAGATATCGCGAGCGCAAGATCTCGCGTACGGCCTCTACATCGCGATCAGGACCGGCCTGGCCCTGGGAGCGAGCTGGTACCATCTGCATCATCATCGCCGCAATCGTAGCTACAGCGGCGGCGGCAACCTTCACGGTAGAACCCATGACAACCTCCATGATGAATGGTGAGGAATTGCCGTGAGGATAGGCGTCAGCCGTGACAGACGCTGTCATGCGATGCGGTATTGCCGCAGTGCGCAAGATCTCACATCATTTCGAGTTCTCACCTGATCGATACAGGTGCGTCATGTTGATCTCCGTCCACGAGTGGACATGCAACTTTCGATAGATGTTCCGAATGTGGGTACGGACTGTTTCTACGCTAATGAACAGGCTGCTGGCAATGTCCTTGTAGCTGCGGCCTGTCGCAAGAATGTGCAGGATCTCCAACTCCCGTTGCGAGAGTTTACCAACCGGCATGTCCGATCGAACGACGGTGCGAAATGCCTGGAGAACCTTGCGTGCAATCGGGCTGCTCATGGGAGAGCCCCCTGCAGCAGCTTCACGAATCGCCTGAGCCAACCCACCTTCGACGTACACTTTTCCGAGGTAGCCTACGGCACCTGCTAGGATGGCGGAGTAGATACGCTCGTAGTCCTCGTAGGCGCTCACCACCATGAAGGACGCTTCCGGCATGCGCGTGCGCAGCTCCGTTATCAGAGCTGTGCCTGTGCTATCCGGTAGCACAAGATCAACAATCACAATCTGCGGCTCGGCAGGTGGAAACAAGCGCAGAGCCTCTGCGGCGGTTGCGGCAGTCGCTACCATTTCGATGTCGTCTTCAGGCTGGAGGTCGCGCACAAAGCCAGCGAGCTCATCAGCATGATCTTCAACGATAGCGATGCGAATCATAGGTTGTTGTTCGGTAGAGTAAGTCGAACGGTTGTTCCCTTATCTACCTGCGAAACTACGGATAACTCCAACCCCGATCGTAGTGCTCGTTGCCGCATACTTTCCACACCTAATCCGGTTTTCGGACTCTCAATATCGAATCCAGCACCGTTGTCTTCTAACCGAAGCGACACACCATGGTCATCAACCTGAACCTCGTAGGAGATTACCGTTGCACGGCTATGCTTGATCGCATTGGTAAGTGCTTCGGTAACGATCAACGTGATGTCTCGCAACACCTGCGGTGCCACATTCAACTGCGGAATCTCTAGTGGCAGCATGATATGTGCTTCTAGCCCAGATTCCTCTGTTGTTGTGCGCACGCGCTCCGCAAGAATCGCTACAACGGCATCCAGTTGGTGCACCTCTGCTACCGACCAGATCACATCACGCAGGTTCCGATTTGCTTCACGCACGGCACGCTGAATTCCGGTGCTGGTATCATGTTCAGCCATCGTCTTTGCCAACATGTTGATCCGCACCAATTCAGCACCTACAGCATCGTGCAGATCGCGTCCAATAGCCACGCGTTCCTCAAGGCGATCTTTCTCCCGTAACTCCTGCTGCCGTTTTCGCCGCAGTTTCACATACTGGAAGCCAACAACAAACAGCGTGAGCAACGTCGCACCCGTCATCACCCGAAACCACGTCGACTCAGCCAACGTGGGCTGTACGTTCAGGACAATCGGAACCTCGATCGGCTGGTCCTCTGCGACGATACGCAGTAGATGTTCCCCAGAGGGAATGTCGGTAAGTGTTACAACGGCACCCGCTGCGGCTGAGATGGTGCTGTCGTTCCACGGCAGGTGCACGAGCAGTGGTAATGATACACTGCCATACTGTCCGGGGCGCGCCACGATAAGCTCCACGGCACGGTCTAGATTGACTAGGTCGATGATGGCTCCGTCACTGCCAACACGATACGATTCCGCATCAAGTGATTTATAGGCAACCAATGTGCCACCGGGTTGCCTTCTGATGCCTAACTGTTGTCCGACCACCAGGCCACGAGGACTGGTGATTCCAATGGATCCATGATCGTCGGCATACTGTAGTTGGGTTCGTCGGGAGTAACCGAGTATTGAATCCGCCACTGGTGACAGTACCATTCCGTGTGATCGTGGATCAACCACGAGTACACTGTGTGGCAGTAAGAGGTAGAGCGAAGAATCCTGCCGGAGCAACGGATGAAACTGATCAAAGTATCTCGGTTCTGCATCTTCCTTTGTGATTGCCCGTACTGGTAGTGATGCCTTCATTGTTCGTGTTGGATTCCGGGCATCGACGAGGAATCTGCTGAACAACTGACGCTCGTAGTTCCTCAGAAAGTACACATGGCTCCCAGGTGCACAGCGGATGGGATTCAGCGATAGAAGAGGATGCTCCTGTGTAGCTTCTGATTCAAACGTGAGAAGAGATCTACCATGGTACAGGTGAACGGCGTTGACTCGAGACGAGTTGATACCCTCCGGTTGAAGCGTGATCTGATGCATTTCGCCAATGTGTGGATTCACCCACCATACGCCTCGTGACGTTGCTGTTACCAGTAATGTGTCGGACACTGCAATTGCATGGTTCACCGTGTCCGTCCACGGCCGTCCATCCGAAGTTCTTAAAGGCTTCAGATTCTCGGGTACTTCGAATGTTGTTCCCTTGCCAAACTGATGCGCAAAAAAGAACCAGAGAGAGTCTGCAGTGCCACTTGTAGGAACAACGGCAGTTGCAGGTTTACCCTTCCAGGGCACAACATGCCAGTTGTACTGCAGGGTCGTAAGCCAGGCCGTAGAATCTGGATTTTGCTTTACAACGCTGGAGAGATCCACGCGGTTGCTTACGTCATCGTACCCATCCTGAACTAATGTGTCGTTCAGGATGCGAACATCACGGTACGGTTTCTTCTGGTCTTCCAGTGCAGAGAGAGCCAACAGACGATTTCCAGCACGCAGGTAGGTACCACTGAGTGTTGACACCCATTGCCATGAACGATGATCCGTTGCCGTGCCGGTCAGGTACTCCAGCTCGTCTACCGTTGTGATAGGGCGTGGCTGCTCGTGCGTTCGCATCGGAAGAAGCTTCTGCAACCGTTGACGGTAGTTGGGCTTCCGATCCGTTTTTTGAGGCAACGTAGATGCCTTGGAACGTGCCTCGTCGATAATTGCAGCAAGGCGACGTCGGTAGGGGGCCCATCGTACTCCGGCCCGAATAAACCTCAGAGAATCGTCTAACACACCACGACAGATCGAGGAGCGAACTGTTGGATCACCAAGCTGATAGGAGGGCGTGCGCTCAAACACCTGTAATCCTTCGTGCAACTCCCGCTCTGCTTGCGCCACGCTATCAAGCGAGGCATAGGCACGAGCCATGATCATTCCGCCCCATGCCTTGGCTCCATCATACTGGGCGTTTGTGGTACGGACAACATCCCGCACGACTCTCATGTGGTAGAGTGTCGAATCGTAGTGTTGGGTTGCGATGAACAGCCACGCCATATTCCGGCGTGCATCGGTTGAATATGCGGGATGCGGATTCCCAGCCGTCTTGCGATACCATTGAATCGCCTTGACCGTATCACCGGACTTCTTCAGGGCATGAGCTATGGTCATATCTACCGCCACGATAAAACGCTCATCTTTCAAGAGTCCACGACGGATCATAGTGGCGTAGATCGACAGATCGTAGTTCTCCGTATCGAAGGATATAATGGAGACAGCTTCATAGTATGCCTCCGTAGCTCTTCCTGCACGATCAGCATGGGCCGCTGCTTGGATAGACTCAAGGATCGTAAGAGCAGCGTCGGTGTGCCCGACACTTCTAAGCACCAAGGCGCTGTCGATTAGCACCGCTAACTCGTCGCTTCGGTCCTCGGTGGAAGGATCGTTCGGTACGTTGTTAGGTACGTTGTTCGTGCAGCTACCGAGCAGGATCGCGAGCAGAACTCCAACAATGGTGGGGCCGATGCTATGCTGTGTAACTTGCTGCATGAACTGTAGTGGCCGCCTAATACAACTGCTTGTGGTGTTCGTGTTCCAGAACGCGTGCATGGTGGGACAGATATCAGGTTCGTCTGTGATGCTTCGCGGAACCATTCGGCAATGCTATCCTGTGACGGTGATTGATCGTGAGCTCCCGATCGACTCTCTCATTGTGGACGACTACGATGCCCAAAGCCCCCTACCAGACAGTATCCAAGATGCCGTTCTACTTGGCATGCAAAGCCCGGATGTGGTAAGCGGAACACCCAATGCTGTTGGACATGACATTGTGATTCGGGTAGCGCAGCGCATCGACAGTGTATTAATTCTCGCTGAACCCATCACCGCAGCAAACTACTACGAAGGACGGTATCAACTGATCCTGCCAATCGTGGCGGATACCATCATTGTTGACTCGACAGTTTCTGCCCTACCGTGGAATGGGCGCGCAGGTGGCGTACTGGATTTGCGGGCCAACAGCGTGATCATCGTGAATGATACCATTACGGCTACGGGCATGGGATTCCGTGGTGGACGGCGATCCGTGAATGGAGGGTCGTGCAACATCGTTCAACCGTGTGATGTGCGCGGTAGCTCCATCACGGCTGAGAAGGGCGAGGGGTACCGCCTGCCCGACAGTACCTGTATCGCTGGTCATCTTCCCTGGGGGTCGGGAGGGGGCGGTGGTGATGCGCATAATGCCGGTGGAGGGGGCGGTGGAAACGGAGGCGATGGCGGGCGTGGTGGCGATCAATGGCGCTGTGGGGGCACACCTGGCATGTGGGGCCTACCAGGGCTGGCACTCCTTGAAAACGAACCGCCAACTCGTACCCTAGGCGGTGGCGGTGGCGGTGGACATCAAAACAACAACGCTGGTACGGATGGTGCTCCAGGCGGTGGATTGATCCGCTTGCGGACACCGTTGATTACCACTGATTCACTGGACACGGTGGTGATCTTGGCGCGCGGTGGCACGAATGCCACTCGAGCCGGTAACGATGGTGCAGGAGGTGGTGGAGGCGGTGGCACACTTGAACTGCGTGTGTGCAGCACCGATAGCCCCCTACAGCTTGATGTGTCGGGAGGGGGCGGAGGCACGTGTGATGCCGGCCACGGACCCGGTGGCGGTGGTGGTGGTGGCAGGGTGATCATTCACCCGGTGCTCCTAGCAACTGCCGAGCCGCTGCTGGACTGGATCGCCGATGGTGGACGCACCGGCGTAACGTCTGCAGGAGATCGCTACGGGGCTGAAAATGGTACCACGGGCGTCGTGGAGCTCCCTTGTTCGTGGACGTCGGTACCTACCATCAGCTCGAACAGTATCGCGCGTGTAGGCGACACGTTGAGCCTCACCATCGAGCAGATTCCCGATGTGCTCTGTGGGACCGCCATCACACATCATATCACCATTGCGGGTGATGCCGTTACTCCCATTGCATGGGATTCGGTGGGTACGATCCTACGCCGCACGCAACAAGGGGATGTAGTCGAACTCACGGTGCTGGTTCAGTCCGACACGTCATGGACGATAGACCTTCTCGCCATACTGGGACGCGATACATCGGCAACAATCTCTGTGCGCTCTAGCGTGTCGATCTGTTCATGGGAACAACCACCGATTGTGGTGAACGTCACGGCGTGCGCCTTACCGGAGCGAAGAATCTCCCTAACACCACCAACGGTGTTTCAAGCGGCGGTGAGCAGCGATCGACGGATCAGCTATCAGGTATCGCTGCCCAGCATGCTACCGTTTACCATGCGCCTGGTGCAGGTAGATGGCCGCGTGGTATGGGAAACGTCCGGCAGCGCTCCGTCAGGAACGGAGGTTGGCGAGATCAATGGTGTGCACCTTCAACGTGGGATCTACATCCTACTTCTCTCCACACCCTGGGGCATGGAGAGAAGAGTACTGACGTTGTAGATGGCGATGGTGTCAGATGGTATCATAGGAGTGGTAGCATAGGAGTGGTAATGGTAACACGATTCATCTTTTCGGCACTACTCCTTGCTGCGGGGGTAGCTCATCTGTTTCTACCCCAGTTCTTTATTGCCTACTACCCATCCTACCTCCCCTGGCCGGAGCAGATGGTACTGCTTTCAGGGATTGTGGAGCTCCTCCTGGCCACGTTGCTGTGGATTCGTGCAGTCGAGCGACCCACGTGGCTGGCGATCTCGCTCCTGATGGCCGTGTACACGCTGGTTCACGTGTACGTGATCACGGACTATGGCACGATCCAGCATCCTGATCCCGCGCTTCCGTTATGGCTGGCCTGGGTTCGGCTGCCGATGCAAGGTGTGCTGATTGGATGGGCGTGGAAAGAGTACCGACGCCGGGCGTGACGCCGGGAAAAGGTTTTCCCGGCGTCGTCTCGTCCGCATCTTTGTGGCTATGACAACCTCGAACTTCTCTCCGCGATCCGGTCTGGCCGCAGTGCTGAAAATTGCAGCCGTGTACAACCTGCTTTGGGGTGCCTGGCAGATCCTCGCCCCCAGTAGTTTTTTCCATGTCATGGGCATGGAGCCTGTGAACTACCTGATGATCTGGCAGGGCTTAGGCATGGTGATCGGCCTGTATGGTATCGCCTACTACTGGGCATCGTTCAACTACATCCGGCACTGGCCAATTGTTGCGATCGGCCTGATGGGGAAGGTGTTTGGCCCGATAGGGTTCATCTACAACATTGCACTGGGCACAGCCCCCTACAGCTTCGGCTACACCTTGATCCCCAACGATCTGATTTGGTGGATTCCGTTCACCATGATGTTGCTGGACGCGAAAAAGGCTGGCTTCCCTCTTCGATAATCCAACTATTCATACAGGAAGAAGACATCGTTCACGACGTGATCTCCACCAGCGATGGTGGTTCTGTACTGACCGGGTATACGATGTCGAACGATGGCGACTTCACTGGCATGAACAGAGTGTTTCCGTGGACGTTGCCGGGAAAAGGTTTTCCCGGCAACTCTCCCGGCAACAGTCTGTTTACTTCTCTTTATCGGCAGCAATCGACGCCTTGTTGTACGGCGTGATCAGCTTCTTGATCCCATTTGCTGCCTTACGAGCCTGCGCTGCACCCTTTTTGGTGGTGGCGTTGTGACCCTCTTGAAACTGAGCGAACAGCGTCATGATCTGCTCGTAGATCTCTTGCTTTGTCATTCCTGAACCCTATGTGAAGGAGTGAAAACGTGCAGCTCAGCGCTGCGTAACATTCGATTATACAACCGAAAATCGCGAAAATCACGAAAATCGACTGTACCGCGTTCCATCCACCACAATCAAAGTGGAACCTCGATCAGGACAGCAGAAGTTTGTTGGTGTGCATGGATCTGTATGCTCCCCACATCGGAGAGCCCCAGGGCGTCTCTCCGCTGAAGTGTTTGCTCGTGTACCGTGAGCTCTCCCTCAATCACGAAGATGAAGATACCAGTGCCTTCACTCCTAGGAATGTACTCGCGTGTATGGTCGGATTCCAGGGACACCATCGACAGCCACGCTGTTTGATGGATCCACAGTGGAGCGTCCCCATCCTTGGGACCAACCACCAACTCTATGCTGTTTTGTGGAACGATGATTCGACGCTGGTCGTACCGCGGCTGAACGTTCGGCGTGTCAGGAATGATCCAGATCTGCAGGAACTCAACAGGTTCAGTGTCTGATCCGTTGAACTCTGAGTGCGTAATACCTCTGCCAGCTGACATCACCTGTACATCACCGGGGTGGAGTGCTTCTGCATGGCCCATGCTATCTCGATGCATGAGCACACCTTTCAACGGAATCGAGATGATCTCCATGTTGCGATGCGGATGCTCACCGAAGCCCGAGCCCCCTTCCACCACATCGTCATTGAAGACGCGAAGCATCCCGAAGTTCATGCGCTCGGGATGCATGTAGCTTCCAAAGCTGAACACATGGTGAGTATCAAGCCAGCCGTAGTTGGCATGACCACGCGTATCGGCTTTGAACAGGGTTGTATTCATTGCAGTTTTCACAGATTGTATGGGGCCTTACACCGGGATAATCTCATGTTTCGTAACCGACACGATGCAGCACAACAACTGATTCCACATCTGGAACAGTACAAGCATAACGATGTTGTGGTTGTAGCCGTTCCTCGCGGGGCGGTACCCATGGCCGCAGATCTTGCCAACCACTTCGGATGGCCACTGGGCGTAGTGTTCGTCAAGAAGCTTGGGCATCCATTCAACCACGAGTACGCTATTGGTGCTGTCGGCCTTGATGATGTGTTTCTGGATCCCGGCCATACTGATGTGACTCCACGCGACCTGCAGGACGCTGTTGCTGAAGCCCAGGTTCTACTTCGTAGGAGACGTGCGATGTTTCTCGGCGTGCGACCAGATGTTCCATTGCGTGGCCGAACGGTTCTTCTTGTGGACGATGGAATTGCCACAGGAGCCACCGTGCGTGCGAGCATTGCTGTTCTGCGGAAGCAGGATCCAGTAGCCATCATTGTTGTGGCGCCTGTTGGATCAACTTCGGCCATTGAGGAGTTACTGTCATCTGCTGACGATGTGGTGGTTGTGCACTCAGATCCCAACTTTCGTGCAGTGGGAGAGTACTATGATGATTTTTCGGAAGTCACGGACGAAGATGTTGTCCAGGTTTTGCAGCAGATTTGATACACGTTCTAGTCACGCATTCGAAAAACTGTCACCAAGCATTCCCATGAGCCGTCAATCATACATCGGGTTCACTCTATTGCTCTGTATGTTCTTGAGTAGCTGCACGAGTGACGTCGCTCCAGTACCTGAACAAACGAATGAGGAGAGATATCTCGCTGCAATCACGGATGCTATGGTTGCAGACGATGCAGAACGCTCATCGAATCTGATTGCACTCCGCGAAGATAATCCTAGTACGGTTTGGAAGTCCTTTGGTTCGGAGCGGCGCGTGTTGGTGACCACATGGACATCCTGGGACACGACCTACTCTGTCGGACAGATAGCCGCTGCGAAGTATGATATGTGGGTAACGGCTGCACCAGAACTTCATTCGTGGTGGAAAACGCGCTACGACAATCGCACGGATACAGCTCTTCGCCTCGAGCAGCTACTTGGTCTGTCACCTGGTAGAAACAAGACATCGTTTCTGTCTGTATGGGTTCGACCACAGGATGTGTTCCGACCTGCCGGAGATCCAGAGATCGATGATGCCTCGGCTGGACCCGAGCTTGCCGCTGATGTTGATTCAGCGTACCGCGTATGGTTCAACGCCAGCATAATCTATTCGTACTACCCAAGATCAGCTCCCTGGACACGCCTAGGCTACACGTATGATTGGAACGGCCAGTATGGTGAGCAAGGGCTCAGTGAGTTCATCGTCCGCAAGGGGTCCGAGATCATTGTCGAGTCGGTAACTCCTACGGCTGAATACCTTCGATAGGTCTGCTACAGCATTCGCTTACTTCACATACTGCTGCACCACGTAGATGCAGGTGTCCTCGATGTACGTTACACCGGCTTCAGCGCAACGGCGAGCCCCATGCTGACTGGTGATTCCAAGCTGTAACCAGATGCAGTGAATGTCACCCCGCTGGGCCCGACGTTCCAACGCTGCCTCGATGATCGCGTCCGTATCAGAGGATGGTCGAAACACATTGAGAATGTCGATGTCCATCCCTACATCGTTGATGGTTGCGACCACCGGAATTGAGCCTACACTCGGTACGGCTGAGGGGTTGATACCCACGACAGAATAGCCCCACTGCGGCAGAAGCTGAGGTATGTCGTGCGCGGATTTACCGGGATTCTTTGACAAACCAACCACGGCAATGTTCCGGGCGTTACGGAGGGTTGTGATTGCAAGATCTAGCATGAGTGCAAACTACATAGGACTCTCATAGGCCTCGACGCCGGGAGTGACGCCGGGAAAAGGTTTTCCCGGCGTCGTGCTCAATCGTGGGCATCCCGGAGCTATCTTCCCCAATGGACAGCCCCCTCAATCAACGACTCACCTTTCTAGGCGGCGGTGTAGCGGCAAGTATCTATACGATTATTGCCCGCGCTGTGTGGAGCTCTTCGGAACTGACCGTTTCGGTCATCGATCCCACTGAACAGCCCCCAGAGAGAACGCTGTGTGTGTGGGGTGCACCGAGTCCACTTCTCGAAGACGCGGTTGTAGCGCAGTGGTCGAAGCTCTGTTTTGGCTACGGTACAGACACCATCACTGTTGACCTTGACACCTGGTCCTACCGTCAGTATACGGCATCGTCGCTTCGACAGCTAGCTGAGCGAATGGGTCCCATTCACCGCATTACGGCCATGGCTGATGATCCAAGTGACGAATCTGTACTCCACCTTGACAGTCGTCCACACCAGCCTGTGTCGCAGCCTGCTTCGGTTGAGTTGCTGCAGCATTTTCATGGTCGGAGAATTCGCACATCGAAGGACATCTTTCAGCCAGACACAGCCGTGATGATGGACTTTCGTACGGACCAATCAGACGGCATCTGTTTTCTGTACGTGCTTCCGTATAGCAGCACCGAGGCCTTGGTAGAGTGTACGGCCTTTAGTCCGGCGGTGTGGGACGTGGATCAGTACGCCCATCGCTTGGACACCTACATCGAGCTCGAGCTTGGATGCTCGGACTACGAGGTTCTGGCTACTGAGACAGGTGTGATCCCGATGAATGATCGTAGTGTCGATCGTAATCGTGGACGCAACTGGATTGTGATTGGAAGTGCTGGAGCACTCACCAAACCAACCACGGGATACATGGTGGCACGCTGTCTTCGGGACGCTACATCCCTCTTTGTAGATGCGAAGCGCTCTGGACGCATGTCTGTACCTAGTGCGCCTCCATCTCGATTCGCGTGGTACGACAAACTCCTCCTCAGGATCATGCGAGATGAGCCTGAGGTTGTTCCGCTCATCTTGTGGACGCTATTCAAGCGAAACCCTATTCATCGCATTCTGTCGTTTCTTGACGAGCAAACGTCACTGCGTCAGGAGGTCCTTCTGTTTCTCAGGTTACCATGGATGCCCTTTCTTCGAGCTATCGTTCGGCAGTAGTCTACGTCGGTTCGGCCCTGATCCTCGTGGCCCTGACAACGCTTCTGCCATCGGCCGTAGTGGTGTTGTCCGTGCTGCTGATTTCACTGGGTGGTGTTCCTCATGGCGCGGTGGATCTCCATCTCACACTTCCAGGTGCACAGAGGTGGCGTGAGTTGGCTGTCTACCTGGTAAGCATGAGCGCTGTTCTACTAGGATGGTACCTGTCGTCACCAGTGATGCTGGCGTTCTTTCTTGTGAACTCAGCGTGGCACTTCGGTGATTGCGACTTGTCCACACCACATGCGGCTAAGCCGGTACTTGCACTCGTGTATGGACTTGCCGTGTTGTTGGTTGTGATCAACCCTCTAGATCCATCGATCTACTGGATTCTGGAGGATTTGATTGGCCAAGCTGACCTGAGTTCCTTCGTTACCATCATCGAGCCGTACCTCGTACCGATGCGGATAATCGCAATGGTTCTTGTTGTGGCTGTGCCGGTGAGTACGAACCACACTACACGTATCGCAGCTCTTGTTCGCGGGATACTGATTGTTGGTATGGGGCTGATGGCACCGTCTCTGGTAGCGTTTACGTGGTACTTCGTGGTCATCCACTCATGGACGAGTTTATCGCGGTTACGATTCTACGTGTCGGCTAACGAGCCGTGGACATGGCGCAGACTGATCGTGGCTGCTGCACCGCTCTCTGTGGTTACCTATGCAGGGGTCGTGATCGGTTTCCTGCTGCTGCCCATCTCGTCTCTCACGGCACTTCTCTTCGTTGCACTGAGTGCGCTCACCCTACCCCATAGCCGACTGTTCAGCCGGGTGTATGCGTCGAGGTGAGCGATCACCTCCCGTGTGTGCATGGACACAGTTAGTCTTTGATACAGCGAACGGAAAAGCCGTTACCCATGTAGAATGCTCCCCGGTACACCTTCGAGGTATTCCGACCCATGTACCTCTTCCACGCAAGATTGGCGTTGCTGACGGTGGAACTCCACCAGTGCCCTAACTCACCCGCGCTGTAGAACAAGCCATTGAAGTCCACAAATCCGCTAGGCAGTCCGTGGAACCCACTACTATTCGTGCCGTTTCCGTTACCCATCCAGCCTTGGGTACTCTTCATCTTGACACCTGCCTCGGCCTCGCCACCAAGGAAGCTGGTGAGCGCGGTCCATTCGTCATCGGTGGGAATGTGGTATCCCTCAGGGGCCAGCCCACGTGGGTCCGTCACAGCATACCAGTTGTACAGCTTTCCGTGCAGACGTCCATTCGCCGAGTTGTTATCGTAGTAGCACCAGGCTGGTGTTCCGTCGGTGGCGGCCTTTTCCCACTTCTCATACGTATCAGCGTGCGGAATGGAGTCGCCGTTGCGAAACAGGGCAACATCCAGGTTGGACGTCATCCATACCTGAGTTCCGATCGCAACCTCGGAGATCGTCGGTACTTCCGGTTCTACGGGCGTGCTACTGGTGCATGCACTCACGAGTGTGATCGCAACCACTAGCCATAGCGCAACAGAAGAGTTCAGTTTGTTCACGAGACGTATCCTGAAGGGGTGAGGTAACACTTCAGTAAATGTACGGATTGATATCGTTTCGTTGTTGAAACGATACCATTGGGCACGGAGGTCATTCCCCCGTTAATGCAATGCGATCCTCGTACTTGTTGTAGATCACTTGGATGATGAGTCCGAACAACACTGCAGATATCACGAGGACATTGTTCAGCAGACCTTCCACATTAAAAGACAGCCGTATCAGGATCGTTGAGATAATGAAGCCAGAGTTACGAATAATCACGTGGAAGTAATCAGTGTAGAAGAAGGACACGAGAAGAAGAAGAACGTCAACAATCACTAGTAGTGTAAAGAACTCCTCAAAGAACACCCTGTTTACACCATGGAACGTCGAGGTGGCTGATGTAGGACTAGAGAACACATCCGTCAGCCAATGAACCAAGGAAACGGTCGCCAAAACAAACACAAGCGGTACTAGGGCCGTAGCGATCAGATTCTTGATCCTACCATACGTCATCGTACCATCTTGAGTATGGTGTATTGCAGCAACTGCTGGCGTTCGTCGTCGACATAACGAAGAGAAGAGGTAGATGAGGAAGAATAGGATTAGTGTTGTGATAAGATCGTATGTGAACTGAAGGTCGTACTTGAGTGTGAACCAATCAGAGGTGATCTCAAGGTTTGCAAGGTCCTTGAAGAGCCGACGCATGATGATCAGAAGGATGATCTCGTACTGCTTATTGATGTAGGTACTGAGAGACTTCGGGAGATAGAAAATCAGCAGGTATACTTCGTATACCAGGATGAATGAAAACGGCGTGTAGAGTGCAGAAATCGGGTTGTTCAACAGATGTATCGTGGAGTCTAGTTTGACTACTCCGATCTGCACCAAACCGATCAGCAGCAAATGAATAAGGAAGCTGGCGATAGCGATGATCAGAACCACACGCTCAATGCGCTCTCGCATCGCGGTTGAAAGCAATCCACCTGATTGATTACCTGGCGCCGGATACATGAGTTAGCCTCTCATTGCAGGTGGTTCGATACGGACAGTGATCGAATCTAATGTTTTACGCCACCGAATGCCACGACGCCGGGAAAACCTTTTCCCGGCGTCGTCCGTTATGTTCAATCCATGTGGTTCTGGATACCGTCTATCGTCCGTGGACATGGAGTGTCCGATGTGCCGACGCGCATCTGGCTGACTCCTTCACGAAGATCACTTCCGATATGGGTTTGTCTGCATTGATGGTTCTCTTTGAGGGCCGACGGTGGTGGAGCAGTCAGATCTCTAGTTGGCTTACCGTGCTGGTGCCCGTCCTGAGCATGGTGATCTACGAGCTGGTCCAGACCGTTCTTCCGTGGGGCCGGTTCGATCCTTGGGATGTGGCTTGGACCTTTGCGGGTGGTGGGATAGCCCTCATCGTGAAGCGACGCTGGGAAGCTCCGGTGTGGTAATTTCCGCTCTCATTTTTCACACGTTTTGAAAGCGTTCATGAAACGTTTTGTTGTCGCGTGGTCTATCGCCATGCTGGTAAGTGCTGCCAGTGTATCTCTGGTTGCTGCTAGTGATTCGACAAGCCCCTTTCACGGATTCAACATCGGCATGCACGGAGGCTACGGCTCTGCCCAGCGTGTTGGTGTAAACAGTTGGTGGTTTGAAGGTCTTGACATCGAGAGAGGATGGGCTCAGTTCTCACAGAGTGGTGGTCAGATTGGCGTACACATGGGGTACAACTACGTTCTTCCTTCCGGGCTCCTGTTTGGGGCTCGTGTAAGTTTTGCTGCCTCAAACATTCACGGCATGGATATCGACAGCGTTCGTGACGGAGCAGATGAGTTCACGTCGGATGGAAGAAACAGGCAGGAGAGTATCACAATGGCACAGGCTCGCATCGGCTATGCCACAGACACGTGGTCGGTGCATGCTATTGGTGGTTACACGATAACTACGTCGCGGAATGAGGGCTCGTTCACGTCATTGACACCGGCAGCTGTTCCGCCAGGTGGTGAAAGAATCTATGGATCCTGGAGCGGCGTCGAAATGCAATCGGGTTTGGTTGCGGGCGTTGGAGCCGGCTTCATGCTGACAGATCGAGTTTCCGTCAGCTTGGACTATACCTTGCTGTTGTTCGATAAGGTGACCAATGGCCTTCCTGGATCCGCCGGTATCTTGGGATCCGGCTCAGTACCAACGTATCTCACGTCCGTTGTTGAGTCTGAAATGCACCTGTTCACGGTTGGTGTTTCGTATCGCCTCTAAAGGTTTTCCCGGCGTTGTCCAACCAACGTCGTCTGATCGTATACCAAAAGCCCCTTACAGGATCGTCCTGCAAGGGGCTTTGTCGTATGTGGTTCGGGAAGATATCTGTGCGGTCAGGGAGGCTGGTGCTCATCGTGCAGATTGAAGTGCATCAAGGAAATCAAGCGCCTTTTGATTGAAACAATCCGATCCTATTGCCTTCGCTGTCTTCGAACTCGGCAACGCAACCCCATTCAGTATCCGATGCTATCTCGAGCACGATCCGGCCTCCGTTGGCCATCACACGTTGAAGTGTGTCTCCAATATCTACGGTTCGCAAGTAGAGAATCACGCCTTCATGCGTCGGCCGATAGACATCTCCTTTGCACAATGCACCCGTGATTCCAGTAAGCCGCTCGTCAAATGGAAACAAAGCCATCTCGTAGTGATCGATAACGGTTCGATGGAACGGAACTCCCAACACCGCCCCGTAGAATTCAACAGCACGTTCAAGGTCTGTGACTGGAATCTCGAAGTAAACCGCAGGATTGAATTTCGAGGGTATCTTCATTATTCGAAGTTAATTAGGTTCACCGCACACGTGGTGACGGCATTGTGGGCGACGATTCGTAGAACGAATCGGGACTGACAAGACCCGAACAACCCCACTTCACTGAGGCTCTGAACCCGATGGACGGGTCAAAAAGTGTAGTCTTAAAAGTGTAGTCTTTTTTCTGGTTTCCGTCCTCGTAAGTCCCTGTAAAACAAGGAAACGGGTAGAAACGGTCAGACCCCTTGAAACACGGGGTTTCAAAGGGTCTAACACTGTTGTGATTCAACCACTTGGGGTTGAAGTTCCTGTGGTTCGGGAGGGAATTGAACCCCCGACACGAGGATTTTCAGTCCTCTGCTCTACCAACTGAGCTACCGAACCGTGTCTGGTTCTCTACAGCGTAAGCGCCGTAGGGCAACAAATATACAGAACCGGCGAAAGGTGACAAACGTCATAGTGTGGGTTCGCGGATGGCCATAGGTTGCCGAACACGGTAATGGGCATGATTCACCGTAGTTCACCGGAAATCACCGGATACAACCATGGAGTACACAATGAGAAGATATCTGAACGTGCTAGTCGGCACTGCACTGCTGCTGGCAACGACAAGCTGCGGCTTGATCGAGTCCTCGACAGAGGGACCCAATGAAATGGGAGGTGATGGCAACATCGACCTCATAGAAGTAGTAAACAGCTGGGGCGTGAGCTTCAACACCGAGACCTTTGGCCCTGGTTTCAGTGGTGTTGAGGAGGACATCAAGCTGGTGAGTAACGAGAATGGCCTGATCACGTTAGATGCTACGCTCACCTTCGACACCGTTGCTACCAAGGCCTTAGATACCTTGCTGGGAGTCACGGAGTTGCCGTACTCTGTGAAGATGGGCATTCTAGATGCGTATCTGGCGCGATATGGTGCGAGCATCGATACCACAGATAAAGGATCGATGAAGCTACGGGCAGTACTGAAGGCAAAGGTCACGGACCGCGGGATCCAAGAGTATTTCAGCTCCGGCGGTAACACATCACGCCCCTTCACCATTGTGAAGTATGATGCTGGTATCGGAGATTCCTACGAGTTCACCCTTGATGACGGCACCAAGAAGAAGCGCACCGTTATGTCACGTTCCACCACCGACGACTACCCAGTAGCATTCTGGCTGCTGAAAGTGATCAAGGTAAAGGAGGAAACAGTAGATGCAGAAGATCCACTGCTGGACGAACTCTGGTACATCACCAATCACAAGTACGGACTTGTGGGTATCGAGGGTACGCTAAAGAGCGGGAAGCCGCTCAAGATTACCGTGTTCCCACCCACACTGTAGGGGGCTTTGATACCGTGCTAGTCCCACGGTGTCCAGGCGAAGGCCACGGTGGGCACCACAAATGGGCCCTGCACAATCGTAAAACCGAAATCTGATGCCACAGCACGGCTCGTAAGCCTCAATCCAAGGTAGAGAGCCGTGTTGGCTGGCCGAGTCAGGTCAGCATTCCAGAGTTCACCCACAACGTGAAGGTTGCGCATCTCAGGAAAGCGTGTGTCGAGTCCGATACCAACGCCAAAGGTTCCATTTGGTAACGGGAATGCTGATGGACCAAAGAAGTTGCCGGCCTTGATCGTGTAGTTGTCCTTACCTGCCACCTTGGCAAACATCATGAGTGTTGCCTGCGTGCGCTTACCGGTGAACGTAGCAACACCATATACGTGGCCTAGAAAATTCACATCATTCAGCCAGCCCCCGTTGATACCAACGGCATAGTACTGTTCGCCCCCTTCAACTAATCCATGTGGAGCTGTGTGAACCGTGAATTTCGCATTCACCAGCGAGACCTGCTCGCTCCAGGCAATTCCGGGCACCAGTGTGCGGCCGGCCGTGATGCTGAGCCAGTTGCCTACTCCTACGCCGGCATAGGGCAGAACACCCTCTATAAGTGAGATGAAGGCATCATTCCCAATGGGAATGGCCGTTGGCAGAATGTATCCTCGATGTCGGTGGCGGTAGTCTGCTTCACTTGAGTAGATCGAGTGAATCTCCTTGGCATAGATTTTCGCCCTACCAACAACTGATGCAACACGCACATAGGCGCCAGTGTCATCTTCGGAGAACTCAACGATGGCACCACTGAGAATATCGCCGTTTTCCAACCGGACAACGTAGATCTCGTCATCAATGAAGGACATACGGAGGAGTTCTTCATTTGTCATAGCTGCTGCATTCACATGGAGCAACCAGAAGAGTGCGATGAGGCAAGCAGTAACGGTTCGTGTTGTCTTCATAACTCACTGAGGGCCAACTGGCCGCAGGCAGCATCGATATCCAGCCCCGATGAACTGCGAATCAGTACGTGCGCACCTTCTTCCCGCAGTCGATCAAGAAACCATTGGAAGCGGTCAGGGGGCGTAGGACGCAATGTTGCAGCGAAGCCAGATGGATGAGTGAAGTCGATCTCATGAAATGGGATCACGTTAATCTTGGTTGGAAACCTCCGAGCCATGCGTGCCAGACGGACAACGTCCTGCTCGGTGTCGTTCAGTCCGTCGAAGAGAATGTATTCGAAGGTGATACTCTTGCGAGTGGCGCGATAGTATTGCTCCAATGCATCCATCACCACCGGCAAAGGCCAGCGTTTGGCGATGGGCATCAATTGCTCGCGCACCCCCTGCGTGGTAGCATGAAGACTCAAGGCTAGCTTGATGATCTGGCCTTCTTCGGCCAACCGCAGGATTCCCGGTACTACTCCGGCAGTACTCAGCGTTGTTCGTCGAGGAGCAACCATGTTTGTGCGCTGATCATTGAAGATCGTGGTGGCACGCATCACAGCATCGTAGTTGTTCATGGGTTCACCCATGCCCATGTAGACGATATTGGTGATTGGTTTCTCGGAGTGTCGCTGAGCTTGCAGAAACTGATCGACGATCTCGCCGCTCGACAGATTACGTTTCAAGTTGAGTGTGGCCGTTGCACAAAACTCACAGCCGAGATTACATCCCACTTGGGTAGAGATGCAGAGTGTACGTCGGCGAGGCTGTCCGTCGGCTTCTACCAGTTCACTGGGAATCAGAACAGACTCGATCGTAGCACCATCCCAAAGCGAGAACAAGAACTTCTTCGTGCCGTCGGAACTCTCTTGAACCGTTTGTAACTCAACACTCTGCGTTCGAAACTCCGTACTCAGCTGTTGCTGCAGATCAGCTGGAAGCACATGCATGGCATGCATGTCGTTGATACGCTGCACGTACAGGGCGTCGTACACCTGGCGTGCACGGTACTTCCTGATGCCGCGCTCCTCAAAGAGCGTTTCGAGTGCAGCTACAGGCCAACCCTTGAGTTCTGTAGGGCCCTTGACGCGGTCTCGCTGTGGAATAGAGGGAAGGGACATATCACAAACATCGGGAAGTTGCCGCGATGATCAGTCTGACAGAAGTGCGACGGCCTCTGCAGCTACGGTACTACCGAGTGCTACCCCCATGCCATTGCAACCGAACACTCTCATCGTGTGTGGTTGTATGTGCTCTATCAGCGGTTGCTTGTCGGGTCGAAATCCCATGATTCCCGACCATCGGTATTCGATACTGAATACCTGGCCTGGAAGAATGGTGGTGCGGAGCAGATCTTCTAGGTAGTGCTGAATCACATCGGTTGTTCCAAACTCAGTTGTTTCCTCTTCGGCGAAGGCAAGGTTTCTTCCACCGCCCAGCAGGACGCGATCACCCACGTTTCGGAAGTACACGTACCCCTCGTCCATATGGAACGAACCACGCAACGGCAAGCCCCTTACCGGTGATGTCACCAGAATCTGACCTCGTCCAGGAGTGATGTCGGTGGATGGTCCCAATGGAAACGCATTTGTTGCAATCACCACCTTGCGCGCCTCGATGCGACCATTGTTCGTGGTAATGTGTGCATGAGTATCGGCGGATTGTACATCCCGCGCTTCTGTGATCTGAAAAGTGATGCCAACATCCTGGGCAATCGTCCAGAGCCGTTGCACCAGAAGCCCACTATTGATCGTTCCCTCGAAAGGTGTGCGGACCATAGCCTGGACGTTAGAGAAACCCAGCTGGTCGCAGAGGTGATCGGCGCGCTCAAACATGGTGTGCTCAAACACCGGAAGGAGGAGTTCATTCACCTCGTCCAAACGCTCGAGTGCTGGATGGTTCGTGGTAAAGATTTCGTGTCCACCATTCTCCTCGAATCCGATGGCATCGTCTCCGCAGCGCTCTCGCAGCCGCTGCAGCCCTGCCCATCGTCGCTGAACCAGATCTCGTGCACGGTCGGCCCCCATCAGGTTGATGTCGTAGGCGATCTCGCTCAGCGAACCAATGCAGGCAAAACCTGCATTCCGCATACTCGCCCCTGCCGGTGGCGCTGTCCTCTCCAGAACAAGGACGGCGTGGGACGGATGGCGCTGCTGGTACTCGATTGCTGCGGAGGTTCCGATGATACCGCCACCAATCACCACCAGATCGTACGTGCCGGGAACCACGCCGGGAAAACCTTTTCCCGGCGTCGTTCCCGGCATCGGCCCCACCTCCTGCCAAACCGTAGCCTCAATGCTAATATTGTTTACCATTTTCCCCTCCTAGTTCATTCTTCCTGTAACTTGAATGGAAAGCGAGGGTTCTTGCCCACGTACGCAATCATTGTTGTGCGAATGACCTACGAATTACTCTCAGATGAAGCTGTCTTCGCACTTGTGCGAGACGAGAATGATCAGGAGGCCTTCGCGGTTCTGTACCGGCGGTACAATAAGCGGGTTTACGCTTACTGTGTGCGTGCCTTAGGGAACCCTGAAGACGCACGTGATGTATTCCAGTCCGTCGTCCTCACGATTTACGACAAGCGACGTTCATTTTCTGATGGCTCTTTTGCTGCGTGGCTGTTTACCATCACGCGCAATATGTGCCTGAAGACACTTCGAAATCGAAAACAAACCTCGGAATTCGTTGAAGAACTCCACGATACCGAGGAATCTGGTTCTAATAGTCCGGACTTCCTGCTACGAGCGGAACTTCGAAAGGCAATCAATGATTTGCCAGCAGAGTTCCGTGAAGCACTGGAACTTCGATACTTCGACGACCTGACATACGAAGACATTGCCGAGGCGCTTGGTGTTTCGGTATCGCTGGCAAAGGTTCGTGTGTTCCGAGCAAAGAAAATTCTAGCGAAGACGCTGTCTCCGATTTTGGACGAGCTTTAAGACGAGTTATCAATGACGAACGATGAACTATTGGCAGGCTTTCTTGATCGGTCGCTGAACGAGGATCAACTCCTCGAGTTTCAAGCGCGCCGCGAGTCAGATCCTGAGTTTGCACAACAAGTGTTTACCATGCTGCGAATCGAGGAGGCGCTTCCAATCGCAGCTCCATCTATTTCTGCACCCGTTGCACTGTTTCAGTCCGTTGAAGCCACGGTAGCGAACCACATTGCTCAGCAGGCAGCTCATCTGGGTATTGCTGCCTCGGTAGGGGGCTTTGGTAGCATGATCAAGTCTACCCTCTCTACCGTTGCCACAAGTGTGTGGACCTACGCCACGGCTGCTGGTCTTGCAGCTATTGGAGCAGGTGTGGCTTACTTCTCGGACCCGTCCACGGCGCAGTCATTTTCTACGGGATCACGTGTCGTTGCCGTAAGTGATGCACCGAGAGCACAGCCGGTAGAGCTGCGTCTTGTTGCCCCGCACGAAGAGACACCGTCACGCGCTCAGCGCGTTAGCTCCGATCGGATGTCTCGCAACGGCGTTGAATGGACGACAGCAGCCGATGTACCGAAGTTCTCGAATCGTACCCATCGCTTAGACGTGCAGGCACCTAGCGCAGATCCAGCTCTTGAGAGCCTGCTTGGTGATCTCGACCGAAGCCGTAACGCTTCCGACTTGGTTCGGAGCGCACAGATTGGGTTGGCAATTGGCCGTACCTACCGTGAGCGTGGTCAGCATACACTGGCAGAGCGATACCTCGGTAAGTCACTGGTCGACGCTCGCCAATCACGCGTGGTAGAGTATGAGGTGGAGGTTCTCACGGAACTGGCACTGAATGCCAATGCTACCGGTAGACGCACGGACGCTCAGGGGTATGCCCAAAAGGCACAGTCCGTCGCAGAGAGAGCAGGAATCACGTATCAACCACTTGAGTTTACAGACTCGCCAGACTAGATCAGCTTCTGTCTTCGCGAGGTCTACTGAGCGGCGATCGTAACAGCTTCACGGTCGCCGCTCGTTTTTTATGTAGAACTCGATGTTACCAAAGATGGATTGCTCCGGTTCCTGTAAGCCTGCCTGAATCCACTCACGTTGCCGACCGCGAATCACAGGAACCACATCGTAGTCTCGTGGGGTGCCCAACAGTTCACGGTCCGGCGTACGCAGGTCGTCGGGGCCCAGCCACCGGATTGCCACCGTTCGGTCGATCGTGATACTACGAGGAATCATGGACGCCGCCGGCTGATCACCTCCACCCAGGACAATGCGCGTCGGGTCGCTCTGTTGCTGATTTCCATCTCGATCCACAACATGCAGTGTGATGGCAATCGGCGAACCAGATGCTACCACACGCGGATCAAGATCGGTACTCATATCCCAGAATAGCTGTTTCGGGAGTGGTCCGTCTCCACGTTGCTCGTATAGCGTATCACCCCCTCCCGTCACGGTGAGTACCCACTGGCGAATGCCACGCTCCGACACCACATCCGGCGTGATACGGAGCTTTGGGACTTGCACTTCGATGATGGTATCGGTGATGGCCATCGGCTTGAGCAGTCGGCGTGTTGGATCAACAAACACCACCCAGGGCTTCTCCGATGGCTTTCCCCGAAGGGTCGTCACTGGGATTCGCGACTGGTCAACACCGAACACCTGCGTAAGGTAGCTCCGAATGGAGGTGGTGCGCTGTGCATTTAGAATGGCACCGTCGGCCGTGCCGTCATCGTAGGACACAATCTGCATGGTAGTGCTCGGCATAGCCTGCATGCGAGACCCCAACACGTTCAGGATGTGGTACTGCCAATGAATGACCGTATCAACGAAAATCTGCTCCTCGCGCCATGCGCTGGCCTGCTGCTGATCCAGCTGCACGTATCGATCCGGGAGAGACTGCTCCGACGATTGGAATGCAACCAAGGGTAACACCGGTAAACGCCGCGTTCGGCGAACGGCGTGAACGCGTACGTTGGTGCCGCCGATGATTGCTCCATCACCCTCTTCGAAGGCTGCCCTGAGCGCAACCTTGAGAACGGCCGGTGGTTTGGGGATCAGTCGCTGATAGCGATAGCGTACCAAGACGTTGACAAGTTCGTCCCCTGGAAACTCTTGGACGATCTCACCAGCATACACCACGGTGTCCGTACCTACCAAATCGCTGAGCAGTGTAATCGTGTCACGAACGACGATGGTATCGCGACGAAGGCCATCGTCGAACCCTGTGCCATCAGCAAACCGGTAGCGGATGCCCACGCCTACCATTGCCGTGAACGTTCGCATCCCCGACCCTGACTCCCATGGCAATAGCGGAATCATGGCCGAGACACGTGGCGTGAGAAACAGCGTGCGGCCTCTTCGCAGTGGTATAAGCCCCTCGGCAGCAATCTGAAGTGTAGGAACCAACACGGATAGACGAGGTATCGGACCAGAGCCTACTGCGATTTCGGTGGAACCATCTACAAACTGCTGACCCACTGGATCGGAGAATCGCATGCGCTGTTCGTAGTAGGATGCCGAAGACAAGTGTAATGGTATCCCACCCTCAACAGCCAACCACGACTCAATCTGATAGCGCAGAAACGGCTCTACAAACACCGTAGCAAACCGAACCTGAAGATCGTGTTCGATGGTAGCATCGTACGTGCCTCCGTCGTCCGTTGCAAGCGGTACTTGTTCTGGAGCCGTGTAATGGAATCGATTCCACGAAACTCCAACGCGACCTCCAAGTCGTAGCTGACGATTGCCAGGTGTCAGTTCGGCATCAGCTCCAATCACAAACCATGGCTGCCACGTGGCTGTTGCGCCAGAGAATAGTAGTCCCTTCGGTGTAGGTACACCACCTAGGGCCGTAATGGCGGTAACCGGCGTTGTGAGAACACCGCCTCCTGTGAGATGAAGAGCTATTCTCTCCTGTGCTGTGCCAACTGTCGCATATAGCATCACCAGGAGACTATAGGCCAGACACTTCCCAACTCGCGATCGTAGAATGGTTCTCACATGCACCGTCACTCGTACCTGAACATGCGAACAATACGCAGGGGTGGGATACCCACGCCACGCTGCACGAGACAGCGGGCATAGTACATGCCAGGCTGCAGGTTGAAGTCAGACATCGCGACGGTGCGACTGTTGCCGGAGGGCATGTTCTCTACGGTAGCAACAATAGAGCCATCTATACTCACGATGTCCAGTCGTGCATTGGCCTGTTCCGCGCCATAGAGAGTAATCGTACCACCGATGGTCAGCGGATTTGGAGAAATGGTAAGTCGGAGAGCCCCCTTCAAGGAACTCACCAGACGTTGCATCCCCGCTCCGTACGTGTAGATGTTATCCACCTTCACAGTGGTGGTATCTGCTAGCACGATTTGTGGGTCGCTGGCTCGAATACCCACAATGCCATGTCGGATTACGAGATCGGAATACGGTGCATCGCCAAGAGCAACTACTGCATACACGGTATCAAGTGGAGTACGACTGCCATTGGGTATGATGCCTCGCTGTGCTGCGTCCATGCGCCACCACAATGTGTCGCGATCGACCACCCTGCGCTGACCGGCACGAGCAATCGGTACAAGCACCGTGGGATTGTAGGCAACGTCGAGTTGGTGTCCGGTGATCTCGACCGGCTCGTCGAACGGAGTTTGCGTTACGGCAGATAACACCAATTGGATGGTGTCTCCGATCTCGGCGGTGATCGTATCTGCCTGCCACTGAAATGAAAAAGTAACCGGCCGAGGCTTCAGAAGAAGATCAACGTTGATCCGGGTTGAATCCCACACGCGCGACGAGTCGGCACTGAAGCGTCGGAGATGACACTCCACGCGTTCGTTGCGATATTCTGTGGGTTGGGCTATCAACTTGAGAGTAAGTACGGATCGTCGTGTTGGTCGGTTGGGATCTACTTCAATACGTAGCGGTTGATCATCTGCAACACGTACATCGTACAGAAATCTCTCCTGTATGACGAAACTCGGCAAGCGGAGGAAGGTCACGGTCGTATCCGTGCTACCCACCATGGCATCTCGAACCACCACGGTGGTATCGGCCCTCATCTGAACAGCAGTTGCCTGAAGTACCAGTGTCAGCGTGTCGAGCGGCACAAGCTGCTGATACCACCGGATCAATCTCAACGTGTCGAAGTAGGAGCCTTGTACTGTTGGCTGAAAACGTACACGCACTTCCAGGCTATCATCGGGATCGGCGCGTAGCAGGCCCCCGGAAGTATCAATCTGAAACGGCTGCGACACATTCCGATGTAACGCGTAATCAGCAACAACGTATGCAGGGCCATACACATCAATGCGTTTCTCTTGAACGTCGCCGGTAAGCGCTGTAAAGAACTGCACCTGTTGCGTCGTGGTGAGGGACCGCCCCGACCCGGTGAAGACAATCGTGATTGTATCTACCACGCTGCGACCCTCAAGACGGAGTATCACAGCGCTATCACGAAACTCGCCCTTGGAAAGGGGCTGAAACGCACACAACCATGCTCGACTCCCCGCGAGGTCGATGGGAATCTCGGAGGACAGTGTAAATGGCGGAGATACGCGGCGGAGAACACGCCACCGTGTATCTCCATCGGCATCCTCCGGTGCGAATACAGCACGCGTTGCCTCTATTCCCAGGAGTACCTCGCCGAAGTCGACGGCATACGACACGTCCATCGGCAGGAGCAGAAGTGCTGCCGTGATAAGTCTCACCGCATAGTGCGAGATGCGTGCCATACCAACCGTGATGTATCGTGCGAGTTTATCGTGCGTGAACAGTGCAGTTTCGACCGCTGTATTCCACTGTTTCCACATGGCCACTGCCTTGTACCCGAACGGTGTAACCCGCGTTCTGGAGAATAGTAACAGCACGTCGCAGCGTAAGTCCGCGAACGTCTGGTTTGTAGGTGCCGTTGTTCTGTGCAATCCGAACGGAGATCATGCCACCTCGTTGAACACGCTTTCCGGGAAGGGGCTCTTGCGACACAATCAGCCCCGTATCCGTCAGCGATCGAATCCGTAATCCCAGCCGTTGGAGAATGGTATCTGCCAAGCCCACTCGTAAGCCCCGCACATCAGGAATCAGCAGGGAATCCGCTACGGACGAGGCTGCTATGAACTTCCTGGTCCGGTCGTCCAGATCTAACATTGTCATGCTTTTCTGCACGATTTTCCGAAAGATCGGTGCTGCAGCTGATCCCCCGTAGATCGTTGATTGTGGACGGTCGAGCATGACGATCATGCATACTTTGGGTTTGTCGGCAGGATAGTATCCCACAAACGAGGCCGTGTAGGACTTTCGTGAGTACGACCCATCCTCCAACTGCTGCGCCGTGCCCGTCTTTCCAGCAATCAGCACGCCGGGAATGCGCGCTAGCTGGCCAGTACCCTGTTCCACCACACCAATCAGCATGTTGGTGAGACGCGTGGCGGTAGTGTCGGCTATCACACGGCGTATCACTTGTGGCTTGATCTTTCGGAGAACCTCGCCGTCTGGTCGCACAATCTGCTGCACGACGTGTGGCTCCATCATGACTCCACCGTTGGCGATCGTAGCATAGGCATTCAGCATTTGTAGTGCCGTAGCTGTGAGCTCGTACCCAAAGGCCATGAAGTACTGCGTGGTGTTGTCGAATGCGTCTGGCCGCTTTAGCACGCCCCGAACTTCACCGGGCAGGTCGATACCACTGGGGATTCCAAATCCGAAGTCACGAAAGTACTTGTAGAACTTCCGGCTATTGATGCGTCGGGCCTGCGTTGCAAACACAACGTTGCTTGACTGCTCCAGTGCAATCTGAAATGTGGTTTTTCCCAGGGGATGATCATCGCGTATAACGTGACCTGGAAGCTGCAGGATGCCACCCAGCCCGTCAACCTGATCGCCTGGCTGGAGCAATCCCTCTTCGAGGAGAGCCGCAGCCGTGATGGCCTTGATCGTTGATCCGGGTTCGTACTGATCCGTGACTCCCCGCGTGCGAATAGCCTCGGACGTTGCACGGTCCAGCCGCATCGGATCAAATGTGGGCATCGACGCCATGGCAAGGATCTCACCGGTCGATGGTTTGATAGCAATCACGGTGCCCGAACTTGCCCCCGTGGTGGTTACACCACGTCGAAGCTCTTCTTCTGCGATGCGCTGCAGTTCGATGTCGATGGTCAATTGCAGTCCGTTGCCGTTGCGCGGAGCCTTACGCTCGGGGTTGACGCCCGGACGCAGTCGTCCGCGACCATCACGCTGCATGACCACAAAGCCACTCTCACCCCGTAGTTCGTGATTGTAGGCCAACTCAATGCCAGTGACGCCATTGTTATCTACGTCGGTCACGCCAATGATCTGTGCCGCGGTGTTCCCATACAGGAAACTCCTCTTGGGTTCATCAACACGGATCAACCCAGGATCACGCAGCGTGTCGAGATCGGGATACAGGATAGCATTGACACCTCTGGCGAGCCATACAAACCGACCCTTGTGTTGCTTGATCTTGTTCAGGTAGTAGCCAACGCTGTCGCCGGCAGCCATCGCCAGCGAATTGGCAACGAGCTCCGGATTTGTAAGCATCACCGGATCGGCTGCATATGACGTCATCGTCATCATGCTAGCGATGTCGCGTCCATTGCGGTCGTACAGACTGCCACGCTGTGCACGAAGCTCTACCTTCGATTCATACTGCCGCTTGGCGAGCTCGCGGTACCGAGCCCCCTCCATCACCTGCACCCAGAACAGCCGACCCAGTACCAGCGAGAACAGTACGCTGAAGAGCAGGATCAACACGCCTGCCTTCCACCGTATGGGATCGTATGGTGCCGGTGGAGTGGGTTCCATGTTACTCTGAGATCACCGTTGGAGCCTCGGAAGGGGGCTCCAGGTTCAAGCGCGTAGTAGCGATGTGCGTAATGCGCGTAATGGACTGCAGATCCATAGCCTGCTGACGCAGGCTTTGGTGCAGGGTTTGCAGCGAGTCGCGCTGATGCTTCAGGAGATCAACCTGTGCGGAGAGTTCGTTTACGGCCAATACGTTGCTCACGTAGCCAACAGTAGCAAGAGCACTCATGAAGAACAACGCGAACATACTCCAGCGGTTCAGCAGCTGGCGCTGCTTTACGAGCGTCGGTGAATCATTCACCGGAAGTGGTCCGTCGTCGATCGGCTGCTGTACCACTACCGTACCTCTGCGCCAGGACCGATTCCTACATCCGACGGTTGCACCAGCGTAAGCACTCCACTGTCGTTCGACGCTGCCAGTACCATCCCCTGCGATTCAAGACCCATAAGTTTAGCTGGCTGCAGGTTGGCCACCACAACGATCGTCTTGCCGATCAACTGTTCGGGGTTGTAGTGCTGTGCGATTCCTGCCAGAATCTGCCGACGCTCCGTGCCCAGATCCACCTGCAGCTTGAGCAGCTTTTTCGATTTTTCAACGGGCTCGGCCTGCAGCACCACCGCTGTTCGCAGCTTCACCTTCATGAAGTCGTCGATCGTGATCATCGGCTCGGCAGGTTCTGTGGGCTCCGACGGCTTTTGATCTCCCAACTGTGCGATCTTCTCTTCCACAACGCTGTCCTCTATCCGGGTAAACAAGATTCCTGGTTCGTGCAGCACCCGTCCGGTGGGTAACAACGCTACACCTGCGGACGTCCATACGTCCTGTGTCGTGCCAGGTGCACCCGTGTGAACAGGCTCTCCGACGGCTGTCTGCATTGCTGCAGCGGCATGTGGCAGGAACGGAGCAAACACCACGGACAGTGTGCGAATCGTTTGCAGACACACGTTCAACGCATGGGCAGCCCGTGCGGGATCCTCCTTGATCGCCTTCCACGGTGCCGTGTCGTTGAAGTACTTGTTGGCTGCGCGGGCGATGTTCATCGCTTCGGTAAGGGCATCCCGGTATCGGAATGCGTCCAGATTACGCGCAACACTCTCAATGCCATGCGTGATGGCGCTCTGCAGAGCCTGCTCGTGTTCATCCGGTTCGGCTGCTGTACGTGCAGGGACAGCACCGTTGAAGTTCTTGATTGTGAACTGCACCACCCTGTTGACGTAATTCCCCAGAATGGCAGCCAGCTCGTTGTTGGTGCGGGCTTGGTAGTCGCGCCAGGTGAAGTCTGAGTCCTTGGTTTCCGGCATGTTCATCGTGAGCACGTATCGCAGGATATCGACGTGCTGTGCTTCAGGGAAATCACGCAGGTACTGTACCAGATCGATAGCCCAGTTCCGACTCTTGGAGAACTTTTGTCCCTCAAGGTTCAGGAACTCATTGGCAGGGACCTGCTCTGGCAGGATGAAGCCTTCTTCGGCACGAGAGTGGAGTAGGATGGGAAAGATGATCGTGTGAAACACGATGTTGTCCTTCCCAAGAAAGGCAGTGTAGATCGTTTCAGGATCCTGCCACCATGTCTTCCATGCATCGGGTGTGCCCTGTTGCTCGGCCCACTGTTTTGTTGCCGAGATGTATCCCAGGACGGCCTCAAACCATACATACAGAACCTTACCATCAGCATCCGGCACAGGCACAGGAATTCCCCACTGCATGTCGCGCGTAGCAGCACGCTCTGCAAGTCCCTGCTTCACCCACGATCGAGACTGCTGTACAACGTTATCCTTCCACGACGGAGCATGACCCTCGATGTAGGAATGGATCCAGTCCTGGAAGGCGTCAAGCTTGAAGTACCAATGTTTCGTTCGGCGTACGACGGGGGTTTGTCCTGTCACCACGGATCGGGGTTGCTTCAGCTCCAACTGATTGTAGTAGGCGCCGCAGCTATCGCATTGGTCACCGCGTGCTTTGTCGTAGTTGCAGTTGGGACACACGCCCTCGACATAGCGGTCGGGCAGAAAGATCCGTGCCTCCTCGTCGTAGAACTGATCGTCCTCTCGCTCTACCAACAGCCCCTTACGCAACCACGACTGGAAGAACTCCTGTGCGGTGGCAATGTGGAGCGGATCGGTTGTCCTACCGTAGACGTCGAATGCAATACCGGCACCAGCCAGCGCTGTTGCATTGGCTTGGTGGTATCGGTCTACCAGCTCGCGAGGTGACACACCTTCTTTTTCGGCAGCGATGGTGATGGCTACGCCGTGTTCATCGGAGCCACACACGTAGAGGGTTTCCCTCCCGAGTAGGCGGCAATACCGGGCGTAGATGTCGGCCGGTAGCGTGGATCCCACTACGTTACCCAAGTGGGTGATTCCGCTGGCATACGGCAAGGCCGACGTGATCAGATAGCGTTTCATACTACTCGTACAGGACGATGTCGGTAGCCACACGGGTTGCAACCGTGTCGCCAACGAGTCGTTGGATGATGATCAAAGCAAACTCAAAAGCTGTACCGGCACCACGACTTGTTACGATGTGACCATCTTCTACCACACGATCGGTAGAGTACTGATACACCGATAGATCGGATGCCACTCCGGGGTGCGACGTAACCGCGGCGTCGCCCTTCAGGAAGCCGTATTCATGCAGAATCATCGGTGCTGCACAGATAGCTCCGATCAAACGCCGTGCTGCATGATGAGGGGCCATGAGTCGCGTCAGCGTGTCGTTTTGGATCATGTGATCCACACCCTGACTGCCCCCAGGCAGAACGATAGCATCGAACACATCATCAGCATCCAGCTCGTCGATGGAGAGATCAGGCACAAGCCGTAATCCATGGGCACAGGTGATGATGTCGGCATCTCCGGCCACCGTTACGTCAAGGCCAGCGCGTCGGAACATGTCTATGATAATCACCGCTTCCATGTCCTCGGTGCCGTTTGAGATCGGTACTAATACCTTCATTCATGTTCTCCGTGTGGTGCTGGTGCAGAAGTGGTTGCTGCACCTAAGTCTGGTCGGCGAATCTTGCCACCCTCATGTCCGGCCATACCCACGGCAATCGTACCAGCAATACCTGCAAGGAAGAATGCCGACAAGACAAGTCGCTGGACGCTCTGCGATGGTGGAACATTCACGAGATGCACCAACGCCAGAATCAACCCGATCACTGTGATGGTCATGGCTGTTTCCGCAGCCTCTTCATGTTCATGAATCTGATCGTGGGATACCCACGACACGCGTTCTTCTACGAGATCCTCGGCTTCCTCACCAGAAACATTAGCCGCAAACACGAATAGGCCCGTTGCGATGTAGATCGCCAGACCTGTTCTCTTCACAACATCAGCTTTCACGATAGCACCCAGCAGCGTTACCAGCACGCCAATGATCGTGCCGATGATGGGAACGTGATTCACCAGCAGGTGGATTTGCAGACCGTCCATGGTTACTCCCATTCAATCGTGGCAGGGGGCTTGGAGGAAATGTCGTACACCACGCGATTGATTCCGCGAACTTCATTGATGATCCGGTTGCTCATCCGAGCAAGCAGGTCGTAGGGCATGTGGAACCAGTCGGCCGTCATACCATCTACGCTGGTCACAGCACGCAATGCACACACGTACTCATACGTGCGCTCATCACCCATCACGCCTACGGTTTGGACGGGCAGAAGCACGGCAAAGGCCTGCCAGATCTCGTCGTACAAACCGGCTGCGTGGATCTCTTCAAGGTAGATCTCATCAGCCTCGCGCAGGATATCGGCCTTCTCTCGTGTGATCGCTCCGGGAATGCGAATAGCCAGACCTGGACCGGGAAAGGGATGTCGGTTCACAAACCAGTCCGGAATCCCAAGCTCGCGTCCTACGGCTCGAACCTCGTCTTTGAACAGCTCACGGAAGGGTTCGATGAGCTTCAGGTTCATGCGCTCCGGCAAGCCCCCTACATTGTGATGAGTCTTGATGGTCACACTTGGACCTTTAATGCTCACCGATTCGATCACGTCGGGATAGAGCGTACCCTGTGCCAGAAACTTGGCGTCGCTGAACTTCTTGGCCTCTACCTCAAAGAGCTCGATGAAGGCATTGCCAATAATCTTGCGCTTCTTTTCAGGATCGGATACGCCGTCAAGGCGTCCCATGAAGAACTCTTCGCCATCCACGAGATCGACCGTCATGCTGAAATTCTCTTTGAACAACCGCACGATCTGCTCCGACTCGCCCTTTCTCATCAGACCGCTGTCCACATGGATACAGTGTACCTGATTGCCGATAGCCTTATGCAGCAGTACAGCTGCAACGGTAGAATCAACACCGCCACTCAGGGCGCAGATCACACCACCATCACCTACTGTTGCACGGATGTCAGCTATGACAGCATCGATGAAACTGGAGGCATTCCACGTTGGGGCACATCCGCAGATGTTCACCACGAAGTTTCGCAGGAGCGTGTTGCCCTCATCGGAGTGATGAACCTCCGGATGAAACTGCACACCCCAGATGCGTCGGTCGGCATTGCGAATGGCACAGATATCGGCATTCTCTGTGCGTCCGATCACATCAAAACCTGGAGGAATCGCCGTAAGGTGGTCGCCATGACTCATCCATACCGTTGTAGGAGTAGCCATCATGGCAAACAGATCTGTCGAGTCTGTGATCTGCAGATGTGCGCGACCGAACTCGCGGCGGGCAGCTTTATCAACTCCGCCACCCAACTGGAACGCTATCAGCTGTAGGCCGTAGCAGATGCCCAGCACGGGCACGCCTTGGCTGAACACATCGAACGATGGAATCGGTGCACCGTTGGCATAGACGCTGCTGGGTCCGCCCGACAGAATGATGCCCTTAGGCTGAAGGTCCTGCAGGGCTTCCTGCGAGATGGAAAACGGGTGGATCTCCGCATACACGCCGGCCTCTCGCACCTTTCGTGCGATCAGCTGTGTGTACTGCGATCCAAAGTCAAGGATGACGATACGTTCTGTGTGGGTCATGCAAGTTTATTCGGTGAGAGCACCAAGGTCGAAGAGGAAGTTGATACCGAGAGCACCGGAAGCTACCTTCGGGCTGAATTCGTCGCTCTCGCTGTCCATGCCGGTAACCATGTACCCACCGCGAAGGACAATGTTCAGCTGGCCGATGTCGGCCGTCATCACGGGAATCATTCCACCAATGCGGAGTTCAATGGATGGGCTGGTAAGGTCGTCGGCACCTACGTTTGGCACCTCTGTACCTGAAACGAACTTGGTGGAGAGTGCGGAGGGGAATCCAAAAGCAGCTCCGAGCGTAAGACCACTCAGATAGAGTGAAGGGGCAAACGAAATGTACTGAGCCTGGGTGATCAGCGTGTTGTTATCGTTGGCACCGTCATTGGGCTTCATCTGATACGAGTACGTTGCATACTCCAGATCGGCAATCATACCGATCGACGTTTCTTTACTAAACATGAACTTCAGCGTTACGCCCAGATCTGGCAGGCCATTGAAGTTGACGCCTGTTTTGAATCCGTTAGGAATCTCGCCAGCATTCACGCCAGCTTTTGCAAGAATTGACGGACCGGCAAACACCTGTTGCCGTTGGGCCTGCACGCTTACCACAGCCGTGGCAAGCACAACAAGCACGAGAATGCGATGAAGAGAAGAGTGCATAGTGGGACTCCAGAAAAAATCCAGGAAAAATCCAGTAAAGAGTGGGTTTATGATAGCTCGACGTAGTCTAGATCCTTACCAAAGGTTTCATGTAACAGAAACCATCCAACAAGTGCGAGAAGAAACACCACTCCTCCCACCAACAACGCAGCACTGGCAAGGGGCTGATCGAGGCGTACCCACTCTACGCCCGATACCTGACCAGTGTGCAACATCGAATACAGAGCTAACGTTGGTACCAGAGCACCACGAACAAAGTTCGGAACCGTTGTGGCAACCGTCGCACGCAGATTTGTTCCGAACTGCTCGGCGGCAGTGGTAACGAATACGGCCCAATACCCTGCTCCAAAGCCCAACAGACCTGTCTGCAGGTAGGTAATTGTCTCCGAGCGATTCGGTGTGTGCAGGTACCACCACACGAGGCCCGCGGTGAGCCCCAGGAACAATAGGACGGTACGTTTCCTGCTGCCCAGCCATTGACTGATCAGTCCGCTTACGAGATCACCAGCTGCTAGGCCAACGTAGCACCACATCACGGCCTGACCTGCAACGATCGAGGCAGCAGATCCGGATTCACGCGTCAGCTCCGGAGAGAAGGTCACCAGGATACCAACGACGTACCAGATGGGTAAGCCAATGGCAACGCAGCCAACGTACAACAACAGGCGCTTTGGTGTAAAGAGCATGAAGAAATTGCCCCGCTGCGCTGTACTAGCTTCGGCCTTGGCAAACATTCCCGACTCATGCACCCGTACGCGCATCACCAGCAGCAGCAGACCCAACACACCTCCGGCCACGAATGCTGCGCGCCAATCGAACAGCTCATGCACGAAGTACGCCGCCACGGCACCCAGAATCCCCATTGAAGCAACGATCGTTGTTCCGTACCCACGGGTCTCCTTGGGCATGATTTCGGCCACGAGTGTGATCGCTACGCCTAGCTCACCGGCCAAGCCGATGCCTGAGAGAAATCGAAAGAGGGCATACATTTCCACCGAGCTTACAAAGGCGTTAGCGATGTTCATGATGCTGTAGAGTAAGATCGAGCCCAACAACACGGAGAGTCTGCCACGCCGGTCGGCCAGAACACCAAAGAGCAAGCCCCCTATCAGCATTCCCCCCATCTGCCACTGTAGGATTGTCTCGCTGGCCTTCATCATGTTGGCCGCAGATACGCCAATGTCGGCCAGCGATTCCTGGCGTACGATGGAGAACAGAATCAGATCGTAAATGTCTACAAAGTATCCCAGGCCGCACACTAGCACTGTGAGCCAGATACGCGGAGAAAGTGCAGATGATGACGTTGACGATGTACTCACAACCACGGCAGTTATCCTCGAGCTGGAAGAGAAGTGGGGCCAAAGCTATGTGGCAGTAATTCCGACAGCATCGCTATCCGCTCAGCACCCGATAGCGTGCGTGATACCACGAGCAGATCCGTACCATACTCAGCCAGAACCTGTCGGCAGGCGCCACAGGGCATCGTGGGCTCCTCGGTATCGGTAACAATCACGCAGGCAAGCATGGATCTCCTGCCTGCTGCCGTAGCCGCAGTAACGGCAGATCGCTCGGCACACTGTGTAAGGCCATAGGAGGCATTCTCTACATTGCACCCCATATGAAAGTGGTGCTGATCGTCGATCAGGACAGCACCTACCAAGAACTGCGAGTAGGGGGCATAGGCACGCTGGCGTACCTCGAGTGCCACATCGACGGCCTTGTTCAACAGGCCGGATTCGTGCAGAGTGTTGTAGGTTGCTTTCATGGAAACAGCCAAAGATACCACGCACATTCGGAGGAATCTGCTTCGATGGTACCGGAAGAACGGCCGTAGTTTCCCGTGGAGAATGCCGGAAACCGACCCCTACGTGGTGATGGTGTCCGAGGTGATGCTTCAACAAACGCAGGCTCCGCGAGTAGCGGAACTGCTGCCGATCTTTCTGGAGCGCTTTCCATCAGTGCAGCAGCTGTCGACAGCGTCGAATGCAGCCGTCATCATGGCCTGGAAGGGGCTGGGCTACAACAATCGTGCCCTGCGCCTGAGGGATGCCGCACGTATGGTGATGGAGGAGTTCTCAGGCCAGATTCCCTCAGCCATGGACGATCTGCGGCGGCTGCCGGGAATTGGTCCGTATGCCTCGGCGGCCATCAGCACCTTTGCCTTCAACACACGAACCATCGTGTTGGACGTCAACGTTCGGCGGGTGTACTCAAGGTTGTCGTCGTGGCAGCCCGATTCCGCAGGTATTGCAGCAGACGCCACGTTGGAGCCTTTTGCACAGTCCGTCTTGCCCAAGAGGAATCCTTCTGAATGGTACCATGCCGTGATGGATCTGGGTGCCACGATCTGTATGGCGCGGAGAACACTGTGCAGCGGCTGTCCTCTTCAGAACCACTGTCCAAGTTCACACCTCGAGCATACCCCACCGCCACTTCGAACATCACAGCGCTCCGAACCGATGTTTCGTGGCGAGCCCCGCAGGCTGTGGCGAGGAAGAGTTGTTCAGGCGCTGCGGTCGATCGACGGCCGAGTCCGGCACGACGACCTTCTTACCATGGTGTTCGGCGTTCTGAACCAGCCGGAGCGAGAGGTGGTGGCACAGGTACTCACGGCCCTTGAAACCGACGGCCTGATTACACGGGATGCTGGGTATGTGAGGCTGTCGGACTAGAACGAGTACGATACCGCTGCCGACAGGATGTTAAACGCACTCACGCTATAGTCCACGGCGATTCGCACATTGGCGTAGTGGGCCGTAGCGCCGATCGTCCACTTCACGTTGGTGTTCTGTACGTTGACCACGCTGACCTGCGTTTGCGTATCACCCGGTTGCTCTGGCGTTGGTACCGATGGTTGTCCTGGTGCAGGGGGCTGTGGCAGCAAGCCCAAGGCAATCTGGATCTCCTGCGGCAGGACGTACGAGTACGTGGATGTTACATCGATGGTTTCGTAGCTCAGGCCTGTGTACACAGCCACTACATCCCACAGTTCCTTGCTGGCGTGGATATTTCCACTCCAGATTGTGGCATCTGCCTCAAGCTTCGATTCCGTCAACCCTACCGTATTCGTCAGATTGGTGCCCTGATACACCACCTGGGCAGCCAGATCGAACCAGCGCTCAGGGAAGTACTGCGACAGGCTATGCTTCAAGCCAAAGCCCCAGAAGGCAAACTTGCCAACGTTCTTGTCGATCTCCACTGGTGGGATAAAGCGCACCAGTGCTTCCGTACCGTACAGTGATCCAATCTCGAACTGTGGGACGGCTGCCATCAGAGAGCTGATATTCACCCCAGGCGGTAGCGTGAGATAGGGCGGCAGGGCAAGCGTCAGCAGCAGCGAGTCCAGTGCTGCCTGGCCCTCGGCATTCAGAAGTTGGTACTCCGGGCGGTTCTGAAGGAGCGTTCGCATCTGATCCTGGTTTGGGAGCGTCACCTGTTTGTCCGGCATGTTGCCAAACAGCGTTGCGGCTGCCTCGGGAAGAACGATGAAACCCGAATCCAGGCCATCGCGAAACAACTCCTTAATCAGGCTCGAGGTCAAGCCGAGCGTGTCGGCATACGTTGGATTGATGTTGTACTGAAAGCCGTTAGGGCCAATCGAAATGGTACCATGGCGTAGCAGCACGTCCTGGACTCCCTCACGCGGGCCGAAGTCCAAACCCGGTGTATAGGTTTTCATGTCGTCGGCGATCTGCCCAAACATGCCGTTGATGCTCACCTTGAAGTACGGCTTCTCGACGGACGCCGGTACGTATGCATGGTCATAGAAGCGTGCGTTCGACGTTGCGTTGATCGTGGTGACCAACGGCTGCACGTACGGCACGGCATTACTCTGGAAGATGTCCCTCGTCAGTGCGCGTGTAACGTCTACGGCAAGTGGATTCCACAGCTGCTGAGCCGATAGCATCTGGATGCTGCAGCACATCACAACCAGTACAAGGACACGTGAGCGCATCGAGTGGTGTTGTTTCATGATCGTGTTCATGATCGTTCTAGCAGGTGATCGAGTATTCGTGCCAATTGAGCAGCAGATTCTCGGCGCTCGTACTTGCGCACTTCGTTGAGGAGTGGCGATGCAATTGGCAGGCCATCTTTCCAGCGTTGAACCGCCTGATCCACAGCCGTTGCAATACCCGCGACATCCGACTGAGGACAGCTCACTCCCGCCTTGGTTTCATGGATGAGTGTTTCGATTGCACTACCCCGAGGCGCCAGGGCCAGAATCGGCCTACCAACACCAAGGTACTCATACACCTTGCCAGGTACGATCTCTGCCGACTCCTTTGCATCGTCCACAATCAGCAGACTCATTTCCGAGCGCATCAGATGGGCAATACTCTCCTGATGCGGCACATAGTCGATCACCTCGATTGACGGTGCAAAGGTGCTGGCGGTTAACATCTGCTGGACGTCGTCGCCAAATCGTCCAACAAGTCGGAGTTTGATGGAAGGGGGCTCCAGGCGACCTTGGGTATGCAGGAGTTCCAGAGCCTCTAAAAGGGCCTTGGGCGTGCGCCTTCCATACATCGACCCCGTGTATGTGATGGTAAACACGCTGTTGGGCGTGTAGTCGATGGTTGGAAAGTCCGAAGCATCGTAGCCGTTGGGCACATGGTGAAACTTCTCGACGGGGAGCTCTGGGTACTTGCCTCGGGCATCGTCGATGATTCCCTGCCAGGCGCACTCCACAGCTGTTGCCTCGGTGAAGACAGTTCGCTCGAGCGCTCGATCAATCCAGGCCGGTAGCCACCATCGATCCGGCGTGGTAAGGAACAGTGTCCAGGGATCACGGAAGCTGGCTACCCACGGAAGCTTCATTGCTCGATGCGTATTGCGGCCAATCAGAGCGCAGGTATAGGGCGGCGACGAGCTATAGATTGCCGAGATACCCTCCTCGCGGATCAGCTCCACGGCTCGTCGTGTGGCGGGTCGCAGCCAGGCAATGCGGGCGTCGGGAATGAAGAACGTGGCACGAATCCACTCGCTGAGTTGCTCCTTCCATCCGGAGCGTTGCTCACTGGACTTGTTCACGTTGACGTCTACCGCAGCCCCTTTCCTACCCATGAAGCGCCGGTAGAGCGTGTAGGGCTCGTTAATGGGAACGCGTTCAACGCGGACGTCAGCCGGGATCTTTGCCAGCAGACTTTCATCACGTGCAGGAAAGTCTCCGTTCTCCACCGTAAGCACAACTGGTTGCCAACCGGCATCACGCAGATAGGTGACGTGTTTGAGAACGCGCTGTACACCGGGACCACCTCCTGGAGGGAAGTGGTAGGCAATCACGAGGACCTTCTTTGCAGACACGCCACTCACGCAGGATTCCGGAAGACAAGAGCTGTTTCCATTCCCAGGGTTCGCACAAGTGGAAGGTTCTTCAGCGGCGTTAGTTCCAACGTGGGAATAGGCTTGTTGTACTTCCAGCGGAATACCGGACGCAAGCCGAAGTATCGCTCATCTACAAGCGACAGGCCGGCGTTCTTGGCATCATGTAGGATCTGCGACGCCGAGCAACGAATACGGTGCAACCGACGCAGCTCTTCTTGATTCATCGAATCTCCCTGATCGATCATCCAAAAGAAGATCGACCGTGGCAGAAGGTGAACCCACGGCAGGCTGCCAAGAGCTGTACCGAGCAGTTGCTGGTGGCCTCCGTACGCTGACAGGTACGGTGGAAACGTGATCAGAATCACACCGCCGGGACGCATGATCCGGGCGATGTTGCGCAACGCGACGGCAGCATCATCTAGGTGCTCGATCACATCGCGGAGTACCACAACATCAAACCGCTCCTGCCAAGCCTCTGGAATGGCATCGTAGATCACATCGTGGTGAACGAAGGACACATCTAGATCCAGGGCCTGTGCAATGGGAGTGGAAACCTCCTCCAGTAGCGGCGCCATGATGTCCGTACCCAGGGCAAATCCCGCACCGTGTTGTACAAAGGCATCCAGGACGCCTCCTTCAGCACAGCCGATCTCGCACACGCTTGCTCGTTGCGGCAGAGCGTTCAAACGCTCCAACCACGGAATCAGGGTATGCACTGCCAAACGATACTGCATGCGGAAGTTCCGCTTCGTTCGCGGAATCCACTCCATCTGTTCCACCCGATCCGACAGATCGTACTGGTTTCCGGCTATGGGGGTGTAAGGGGCTGTCACAATGCTTCAAAGATACTGAGGGAGCCATGCGTTCAGGCGTATTTTTGGGAATGAGCAGCATACGGTACTCCATCCGATACTCGATCATTGTGGCCGTCTACAATCGTCCGGATGAGATGGACGAACTTCTCGAGAGTCTGTCGCAGCAAACACTGCGCAACTTCGAAGTAGTCGTGGTCGAGGATGGGTCGCAGCAGCCATCGAAGGCGGTCTGCGATCGGTATGCAGGGCAACTCGAGATTTCGTACTTCGCCAAGGAGAATTCCGGCCCTGGCCTGTCGAGGAACTATGGCTGCGATCGCGCTCGCGGTGAGGTGTTCCTCTTCCTTGACTCCGACTGCACCGTGCCTCCAACGTGGTTGGAAGTGGTCGATCATGGCTTGCACACCACCGGCTTTGATGCTTTCGGTGGACCCGATCGGGAACACGATGCCTTCAGCCCCCTCCAGAAAGCGATCTCCTATGCCATGACGTCGGTGCTTACGACCGGAGGCATACGAGGATCGAAGATTCGTGTAGGCGGTGCCTTCCACCCGCGCTCATTTAACATGGGGATGCGGCGCGAGGTGTACACCACTACGCATGGGTTTTCCACGATGCGGTTCGGTGAGGACATCGACTTCAGCATTCGCATGGTTAAGGCTGGATTTCAGGTGGGTCTACTTCCAGAAGCGTGGGTGTATCACAAGCGACGAACGGACCTCAAGAAGTTCTTCAAGCAAGTGCACAACTCCGGAATGGCTCGCATCAATCTTACGCTGCGCCACCCGGGTACGTTGAAACTGACCCACTTCTTTCCCGCTGCGTTTACCGTGTACGTTGCCGTTGCGCTGCTCTACCTTGTGATTCATCCACTTGGCGTGTGGGCGCTGCTTCCACTGGCTGTGTGGGGTGCAGCTATTGCGCTCCATGCATCACTGCGCATGCGCTCGGCATCCATTGGAGTACTTGCCGTGTTGGCTTCGATGGTGCAGATGATTGGATACGGAACAGGCTTCATCCGCGGGCTGGTTCGGCGAGTGATTCTCAATAAGCCTGAGGGCTACGCCTACCAGAACACGTTCTACAAATAGACGCTACACGTAGGCCAGTCTGGCTTCTACTGCATCAGCAATGGTTGATGGCTGCAGATGCTCCATGCACCGGTAGTTTGGATTGGTGCAGTCGTGCTGGAAGAAACACGTGCACGCCTTCTCTGGCTCGAGTAATACACCGCGATCGTACAACTCAAACTCATGCTTGTTGAAGATGTTGTTCATCAACACAAGTTGTTTCTTCAGGCCGATGGCAATGTGCATCGCCATCGTTACGGCGGTGACGACAACGTCGCACACATTCACCACAGCGATGAAGTTGCGAATCGCATGTGTGCCCTGGTAGATCGCTCCCGTTCGCTCGTGCAGAAGCACGTTACGCTCGTGTTCGGACGGACCGCCTAGTAGCACTACGCGGTAACCCCGATCCTGCAACATTCCAATCAATTGAATCCAGTAGTCTACTGGCCACTCTCGAGCAATCCATCGGTCCCCACAGCCGGTGTTGAGTCCAACAACCGGTCCACCGGGTGGCATCGCTATTGGTGACGAACCTGGAGGGTCCATCACATACTCCTGCCGTGTGTACGGCAGGTTGCTCATCATCGTGATTTCTTCAGGATAGGACAGTGTGTTCGCCTTGTTCACATCGTCGAAGACGCCCGTGCGGTACTTGGCCTCGGCCAGATGATTCGCGGGTGCTGGAAGTCCATCACGCAGCACAAAGCCGTAACGCTCTCCAGCGGCAACAGCATTCATCAGCGCACAGGCCTGAGCGTCCTTGTCAAGGTTCATGACTACGTCGAAGTGTAGCTGCTGCAGAAGCACGATATTCTCCGCCGAGGGCTTCAGCACGCGATGAACGGCCGATGGAACCAGCTCGGGTGAATAAGTCAACCACCAGATTTCGTGATCTGGATACTTGGCCGTAAGGGGCTCAAGGATGACCGTCGTGCGGATGACATCACCAGCCGCACCTAGCTTGATGATCAGGATGCGACCGGCACGTTTAGCATAGTGCGTACAGCCGTCACAATGCGTGCCGAACTGTTTATGCGGTGTGCAGGGAACGTCACCACGAGCATGCAGACAATCCGACCGGAACACCTCCCCATCCACCTGCATCATATTCGTACCTGCAGCATGAACGTGAAGTTCAAGTGGTAGATCAAGCTCTCGCCGGCTTCGTTGATCGATCGTGGTGTGAGAAGTTCACCACGACCACCCTCCCACGTAGGGCGGGTGTCCCGGCCCACAAGGTTCATCGCTCCCCACGAGACGCTGGTATTCAGAAACAGAGGATAGTAGATCTCGCCTTCGATGCCGAGACGCACCATGCCTCCAAGGCGCATGGCTGCCGGTTTCCCCATCGTGATACGCGTGGTATCAATAGGCGGAATGGCATTGGGGTAGCGCTCGTTGTACGTAATCGTATTCTGTCCTACGGCTGTAAGACGTGCCTCTGCTCCCAGATACGCCCGTGCATAGGCTAAGGGAAACTCCACAAACGACCACTCAAAACCACCGTGGAAGGAGTACAGGCTCACATCATTCTGAACGCGAATGGCATAGCTCGTTGATCGGATCGACTGTGTGCCGGAGTACATGAAGTAATCCACACCGAACGGGATACGCGTGATCTTCTGTTTGTCGAGATCTGCGAAGCCTTTCACGCCCCAACCGATCTGCATGCCATCGAAGCCCCCTCCAAACCCAGCCGTTGTATCAGTATCGTTACCGGTTCCAGCAATGCGATACACTGCGGGGTTATCGTTGGTGATCCAGCTGGTGGATAATCCAGCTGCGACGCGATACCGCACCTGACTCTGTGCAGGCAGCACGGCAACAGTACACAGTACTGCCGCGGCAAACAGCAGGGTAATGCTGTTACTGAAGGCGCTCTTGAATGCTGTAGCGTTCATGTTCCTGATGTTGCTTGACGATGAGCTCGCCAATGAGACCAATAGAAATCAACTGCACCCCTACGATAATCATGGCTACGCCAAACAGGGCGAGAGGTCGGTTACTCAGACTCGTTCGGCCAAGAAACCACTCGACGGCCAGCCATGCGTCCGTTACAAATCCGGTTAGGGCAAAGAGTGTACCCACTGCGCCGAAGAAGTGAAGCGGACGCTTCACATACCGCGTGGTAAACATCACGGTAAGCAGGTCCAAGAAGCCCTTCAGGAAGCGGCTCATGCCAAACTTCGACACGCCAAACTTACGCTCATGGTGCTGAACAGGGATCTCCGTGACTTTGAAGCCTTCCCAATGCGCTAGGGCTGGAATGTAGCGATGCATCTCGCCGTACACCTGTACGGTCTTTACCACGTCGCGTCGGTATGCTTTCAGGCCACAGTTGAAATCATGCAGCTTGATCCCGCTCATGATGGACGTTACGACGTTGAAGAGCTTCGACGGCACGGTTTTGTGCCACGGATCATGTCGCTTGCGTTTCCAGCCAGATACAAGGTCGTAACCCTCATCCAGCTTCGTCATGAGTGCGGGAATCTCATGTGGATCGTCCTGAAGATCGGCATCCATGGTAATCACCACGTCGCCCTCCACATGAGCAAAGGCTACACCAAGAGCAGCAGACTTCCCGTAATTGCGACGGAACCGAATGGCTTTGAATCGCTGATTCTTTGCGTGGATCGCCTCGATCTCGCGGTACGACCCGTCCGTTGATCCGTCATCTATGAAGAGTACATCCCACTTGTTGGGAGCATATCGCTGCAACACATCTTCAAGTTGTCGCGCCAGTTCGGGGAGAGACTCTTCCTCGTTCAGCAATGGCACAACTACGCTAATGGATCCCTGAGAACGTGGTGAGCGTGGAGAATATCCCTGATCACGGCGTCGATCACGGTCGTTCGGCCGACGACGGCGACGACGTGATCGCTGTTGCGACGGCTGCGACGGTTGAGGATTTGATTGTTGTTCACTCATGCAGTACACGTGGTACGGTTACAAACGGATCAAGGGAACCGACTGTACACCTGTAGGGGTGGTGACACTAATACGGTAGATTCCCGCAGGCACATCCTGGAGGTTCAGTTCCAAGGCCTGCTCTGTCGTGAAGTTGCGGTGAACGACACGACCGGTTGGGTCAATGATGCAAATTTCGGCACTTCCTCCCGATAAGCCACCCACCGTTACGCGATCAGTTGCAGGATTCGGGTACACGTTGGGCGACGGGACGTTGAATAGCTCGGATACACTCACGACTGTTCCGGACAACCACATGATCACCGTGAAACGATCGATGGCCGGATTGTTCGTGACAAGCGATGTTCCGGGTACGAGCTTTTGTGACAGGATGTTATCGGGGAACGTGGTGAAGCCGTCCACAATGTAGGCGGAATCAACACCTGCGGGCAGGAAGTTGTCCCATGCGAACGTTAGTGTTCCACCGCTCCAGTTCACGCGTAGATCGTACTCTATGCGTGTGGGAACGTTTTCTTCGTAACCCCGCACGTCTGTTGGACTCAACCAAATTGGCGGTGTGGTGGGTGCTACGGTCCACACGTAGAATACATCGCCAGGTAGCGGTAGGTCCGGAATCTCCACTTCGTTGAATTGGGCATCCACGGAGTCAGTCGCATCGGGATCGGCTGCACACAGGAACGTAAAGCTCTGCGATGTTTCTAGTGTTAGTGTTGCCTTCAGCGGAAGTTGAATTCGTTGCGCATGGATGACCGGTACACAAAGTGCCATAACCCACAAACAACATGTGACCAGCGCACATCTCATGGAGGTTCTATGATGTGTGGAATAAAAAAGGGCAGCAGTGATCCTGCTGCCCTTCGAATATGCATATCGTGCGGGATTAGCGTACGATGGTTACAGGTCCCGTGACAACGTTGTTGTTGTTCGTGACCTTCACGATGTAGCGTCCAGCTGGATACTGAGCAGCGTTGATATCGAAGCTGTATACACCAGCATTCTTCGACTCGTCAACGAGTGTGGCGATGCGCTCGCCAACGACGTTGAACAGCTCAACAACTACACGGCCGGTGGCTGGTACTGTAACGTTAACCATACCTTCTGCCGAAGCAGGGTTTGGTGTAACGTTAACAGCCAGGGCACCAAGGTTGGTGTCTTCACCCAGCAGGCGGATAGCCGATGCGTTAGGTACTACAATCGTGTTGTTCGTACCAGCAACAACTGAACCGAGCACTTCACCCGTGATAGCGTTTACTACCGTGTAGTTACGCTCGGCGTTGTTCATCGTTACTGTTACTGGGAACGTAGCACCTTGCAAACGGATCATTGGGTTCACAGCATCTTCCACGTAAGAGTGGTTGCTGAAGCGAACGTCGAACATGTTGCTTGGTGGTACTGGTGGAAGTTGGAACATGTCCATCACCTCAACAGTACCGTTCTCAGCTACATACAAGTCGTTGGTGCGGTTAGCTGCGTCAGCAACCGTTACAACCGTAGCGTTCGAGCGTACTGATTCGCGGGCTGCACCGAAGTTGATACCAGCCTTGGTGCGACCATTCGTCATACGCAGGTAGGCTTGACCCGAGATCTTCATCCAGTAACCAAGACCTGGTTGGATCTCAGAGACTGCCTGATAACCGCGATCTGTTACGTAGCGATAGATGTCAGCCGTGATCTCAGGGAATGCACCCGAACCATAAGGAACGAGGGTAACATTCTCGATGGATGTTGGCGTGCTGAGCGAACCGATCGTATTCCAACCTTCATACATACGTACTGGGAAGGTTTGCTCGTCGATGCGCGTAACACGGGCACCAGCGATACGAGTGTCAACTTCATCCGAGTACTTCACGAAGTAGCCAACACCAACTTGCAGATCTGGGTCGTTGGTTTGGTAGCTGTTTTGAGCGAAGCGGATTGGAATGTTCAACGAGTTCTTGAAGACGCTCTTCCAGTTCGTCGAAGCAGGGTTTACTGGCATCGACAACAGGTTCCAGCCCTTGTTGATCACTGGGAACTGAGCAACCTTTGGAAGCGTGTATTCAATCACGAAGGCGTCGATATCGGCGTCGGTGATTGTGTACGAGTAACGTGAGCCACCAATGTTCGTGGCATTACGCATGTTCACGTTGAACAGCGATCCACCGGCTGTGTCACGGAGGAAGAGCTCCGAGGCTGGCGAAAACTCACTCGTGTTCCATGTGATCACGATTGGATAGTCTTCAGCAGCTGGTGTTTTCACACGGCAGTAGTACAGAAGAGTCGTGTCTGCATAGATGTCGCGGATGTCACGCGATTCATTACGAGCACGTGTACTTGTTGGTGTCCAAAGATCACCAAGACCGTTTGTGTAAATGGTTGCACCGCTCTCGTTGCGTGGGAACCAACGTGCGCTGAAGCCCGACTGAGCCGTTGTGTAGACCGTTTCACCAAACAGCGTATCAACTTCGTTAGTAGCACGGTGTCCAACACCGAATACGATGTTCGTGCTCTGTACTGGCTGCGCAGAGTTGCGGATGTTCAACAGGATACCAGCGCCACGGCGGCCGTCTGGATCTTCTTCCCAGTTTCCAGCCTCGTCGAAGACGTTTGGCTCGAATGGATTACGGAAGTAGATAAACGTCACCTTGATGCGTACTGGCTGGTGAGCCAGAGTGGTCGACTTGAATGTGAGGTATCCAACGTGGATACCAGCAATCTCGTTACCGGAGCCTTGATCGAGTTCGTTTGGATCACAGATGATGCGCATGTTCAAGTCACGCATACCAACGGTGTTCGAACCGTCTGGTGTTACACCCAGCGTTGTACCAAGGATACCCTTGTCCAGCATGGCTACGTAGCCTTCACGAACAGGTTGTGGGAATGGGTTGATCTCACCATTGCCACCCTTCAGGAACGACTTGAACTTCAACCAACGTGAGTCTGACTGCACCGTGATATCGGTTGCGCGTGAACCCGTAACAGCGTTGATCACGTCGATGTCGCGTGTACCCATGCCGTTGACGTTGTCGTCGTAGTTGGAGCCAACGTCGATCGTGATTGGGTTTACTACGTACCATTCGGTGCCGTTCGAGCCTGCAACAGAGTCAACCTCACGGAAGCGCGGGTCAGCAACGTTTGTGAAGGACAGTTGTGGGATAAGGTCAGTTACTTCCACCCACAGCATGCCTGGCTTCGATGGACGAAGAGGATCGCGAATTTCTTCCAACAGGGTCTGCTGGTTGATGAAGAAGTTATCGACGCCACCAAGACCCGTGAAGATCGAAGGAATTGGATCATCTGGGAAGGCGCGCTCAAATCCCATCTGGAAGTCGTTGTAGAACAACGTGTCATTCGTGATGATCAATGGCGTACGACCGCTCACTGGGAAGCGAACTGGGTCGGCTACAACCTTGAAGCGCAGGTACACGAGTTCAACGAACGGACGCTGATCACATGGCGAGTTGATGTCGCCTGTTTGTGGCAGCGCTTTCGAGGAGATACCCGTGATCATCACGCGCTTACCGCGACGACGGTTTTCACGGTCTGCACCGATAATGGTTTGGTACGTGGTGTCGCGATCAACGTCCGTGCTGAATTCGAAGTCTTCAGCAAGACAGCCGATCGGCATGTTCTGCGTTCCACGACGTGGACCATTCTTCTCTACGCCAATAAACTCAAGGGCGGTGCTGTCGAACTGCACCTTGAATTTGAAGCTATAGATCGGGAATGCTTCGAACGTGGATGTCGTGCGCCAGCAGTTCTTGATGAACACTGGTACGAGCATCGTACGCTCGGAGTTAACTGTCTGACGTTGTGGCACCCAAATGCGCCCGTCAGGATAATATGAGGCATTCCAGCCTGATTGCGAACCAGTCAGTGACAGGGTAGGCAGCTCGGGACGGTTTTGAGCAACCGTCTCTTGCGTGCTTACACCGATCAGCGCTGCGAGAAGGAGAACCATTCCTAGAATGGCGCTTCCTCCCTTGAGTGCGAATCGACGATTCATACCAACTCCTCTGATGAGATGATCATGTGATTTTACTTAGTGATTTTCTTCGTAGCTCGAATGTGTGGTCCACGTGCCTGGATGATATACATGCCTGTGGACCAGGACTCCAACGGAAGTATCATGTTTTCGTAGGGGGCTAGTGTACCGTGGTACACCGTGTTTCCTTCTACGGTGCTAAGAGATATTTCCAGTGGTTTCCCATGAAGACTCTGGATGTTCAGTTCGTTATCGATAACGAAACTGTTCATTACAGCTCCTTCGTGGAGAACCTTGTCGGTTTCTTGGGTTGATTCAACGGACGTGGCAATGCCGGATCCCTGAATCACCATGCTGTCTTGTTTACCTGGTTTAACACACCCACAAGAATCGTCGAGTGAGGTTGTGACTCTTAGGGTTGCTTCTACCGTGTCGATCCGTATTCGACGTAAGACCACGTTGAAACGATAGGTGGAGTCCGTATTTGCCCTTCGTGTGATCTCTGCAGATGTACGAGTGAGATCAATGTTCACTTCAAGTGCGTCAGGTGCTTCAACCGTGTCGATCGTGATTGAACTCTTGTCATCGTTCACAGTGATGTATTCCTTCAACTGCAAACCCGTCAACTTCTCTTGCCTCGATTCAATGCCGATAACGCTAGTACTGTCTGTTCCGATGTCTGTTGAGTCCATGCTCAGAGAGGAACCTTGAGACAAGTCAACTCGTGCAACAACTATCGATCTAATCGTGTCGCTCACTGCAACAGTGATCGACTTTTTGAACTCGGGGTTAAAGTCATGCGGCCAAGGAAAAACAAATGACCCAGTTGACCCACATGAACCTAACCAAGTACCTGCTACTGCGAACAGCGGCAGATCGCCGTTAACGTTTCGTGTGATCGTAAATGCCCCAACGCGTAGTTCTCCTGGTATAGAGAAGTTGAACGAGGGACTGAGATCACCGAAGCGCATCTGATCCGACAGTGTTCCAACGATGAGTCCATCTGTTGGACGAAGAACGCTCGTGTCGTAACCAAGTGTAATGTCAAAGGACTGTAGGCTGTCTTGCTCCCGAATTTGCCCCATGTAGGCGGCAATCAGAAAGCGTCTTTCTGAACTGCAGATATCGATGTCGCGATACGAGATCACTCGAAGCGTATCTGCAGTGGCGGTTGTGCTGCTGGCTGTGGCAATCACAGCCAGCAGCATACCTACCAATATTCTCATAGAACGACGGGGCTCTTATCGAGCAACCGTTACCTTCGTCGACGCTGTGAAACCTTCACCAACAACACGTACGAAGTAGGCACCTGGAGCAACTGGCATGCCGGCTGCGTTCGTGCCGTTCCATACCGTGTTCAGCATACCAGCATTCGCTTGGTCAGCGAAGATTGTCTGGATCTCGTTACCGAATACATCGAACACTTTCACAGTGACCATCGATGCCGTTGGTACGTTGATCGCAACCGAAGCTTCAGTCGTCATTGGGTTTGGATAGCTGGTTACCGTGAAGGCAGCCTGCTCAAGACCCTTCAGACTGATAGATCCGCGCTCTTGCTCGTTGAAGCGGAGGTTGCTCATTTCGATAGCGTCTTGTTCTTTCACGGTAACGAAAGCAATTGGACTGTTAGCCACAAATGATCCGTTGCCGATCAGAACTGCAGTGTGATTTGTGAAGTCGGCACCTACGGCAGCATCTTCCATTGTTACCGGAGACACACCTACGATGTGTGCGTTCGACGAGAAGCGAACGCCAATCGCGCCGTTGTGGGCTGCGTTTACATACACTGGGATCTGAACAAGGCCATTGCCGATGGAAGCAGGAGCACCAAAGATGACGTTGTCAGCTACGACGTCGCTACCAACCTTACCAAAATCAGGGCCAGTTGTATCGTTGTCATACACCCATGGGAGGTATGGCAGACGACCAGACATGTAGCGCATGATCAAGGCAGCGTCATACTCCGTTACTTCATAGTAGATCTGGTTGAGAGCAGATACGTCGGGAGCCCGACCACCAACACCGTACAAACCTTGACCTTCATTCAGTACACGGAGAACCTGAGCACCAGTGAATTGATCAACGTCAATCGTACGACGCCAGATTACAATCTGACCCGTAACAGGATCGAGGGAGTCAGCTGTAAACGCACGGTTAAGACGCGTGTAGTAGAAACGACCTGAGTGGTTAACGTCGCCCTGGTAAGCTGGGCGCTTCCATACAGAGTCGAGTTTCACACCCGTTACGATCGAGCGCAGGATTGTGCGAGCATCGTTTGCTGTTACGCGACGATTCTGCGTCATGTTTTCGTGACGCTCACCTTTGCCACCGGACAGATCTACGTCACCAAAACCCCAGTTGTCGAAGGTGAAGTACAGAATAGCGCCAAAGCGGATCACAGCATCGCTGCGACCATCCGAAGGCTGCCAACGTGTTGTGGAGTCAGTCCGGCGATTTGCGTCAGCAGCTGGAGCCCACAGAAGGCCGTTCCAGAAGTCGCTGATGAAGCCCGGGAAACCCGAATTTCCCTTGATACCAACAGTGGCACCGCGCGTCACAACAACGTTGTTGGACGTGTTAGGATTGCCACCAACTTGGCCATAGGCAAACTCGATGTCACCTTGCCAGTTCGAATCAGCGTTGCTGAAATACAAACGAGCTTGGAAGTTGCCAACAGACGAGTTTACCGAAGCATCGTTGATGTTCAGATTACGCCATTGTACGACAAGGCATGGGCGTGTTGAGTCGATAACTTCGCAATTCTCATCGCGATCGTAGTCCAGTGCCCACGAGATTTCGCTCGGCATGTAACCGTTATTGACGTCAGCACCCGCGGAGCGATAGTAGTGATCACCCCAGAAAGGTGCAATGACGTTATCTGGATATGATGCAGAGTTCGTGAACAGACCCGCCGACTCTTTTGCTGGAACGAGTTTCGTGCCATCAAATGTCAGGAAGCCGTTAACACTCACAAACACGTTGTTATACTGAACACCAGCATAGCTGAAGCGCAGTCCACCTGGGAAATTGATCCGCGCATAACCATCATCGCGATTGACAATACCAGTTGGGGGTAGCGTGAAGCTCGTAGCAGGGATAGTGTTCTTCGTGATGCCACCGCAATCGTTCAGATCGCGATATGGCTTACCGGTTACAAGTACAGGCTGGCGGAACTGATTGAAGATCTGCTGCGCCACACCCTCTACTGTGCCGAACACGAAAGAACAGAAAAGCACTGCTCCAGCAATGACTATCTGTTTTTTCATACGTACTCCGTTATTACTAATTCTCATGTTGTTCGATTGAGGGAATGGGGCCGGCCGAAACCGGCCCCGAATGTCATTAGCGCTTAGCGAGCCAGTACAACTTGTTGTGTTGCTGTAGCTGTGCCATCCGATACACGAACGGTGTACATGCCGTTGGCAACCGATGTACCGTTCGCGGTACCGTCCCACTCGATCGTGTGCTGACCAGCGGACAGAACCTCGTTCACCAGAGTTGCAACACGGTTACCGAGAGCATCAAAGATCTCTACGCTCACCATGTTCATGCCTGGTACAGTAAAGGTAATGTTCGTAGCTGTTGCAAATGGGTTTGGCACCGATTTCGAGATTGCCAAGCCACCAGCAAACACATCTTC